>ONSD01000103.1 GCA_900320385.1 uncultured Bacteroidales bacterium | reverse complement strand
GAGACCGCGCCCGCATAGCCGCCAACGAACTGGAATCCCGCCGCAGGGCCCACAAGCCCATGCACTGATATGTACAAAAAGGATATAGTGGACATACTTTCCCGCCACGGGGTGAAGCCTACCGCCAACAGGATACTGGTGCTGGAAGCACTCTCCCTGCAGGAAAGGCCGTTGTCACTCTCGGAGCTCTGGGAGAGGATGGATACCCTCGACAAATCCAGCATCTTCCGCACTTTGGTGCTGTTCAGGGAGCATCATCTGGTGCATGCGATCGAAGACGGATCGGATTCGGTGCGTTACGAGATGTGCCACAGCGGGCACGACGACGTTGACGACGACATGCACGTGCATTTCTTCTGCACGCGCTGCGGCAAGACCTACTGCCTGGAAGATATACATGTGCCGGAAGTGGAACTCCCGGAGGGCTGGCGCCAGGAGAGTGCCAACTATATCGTGAAGGGAGTCTGCCCGGACTGCGGGAACTGAATCAGCCTTTTTCCAGGACCTCGTTCTGCGCCTTTACCGATTCTTCGTGGATGGCATTGAACACCGTTTCGATGAACTGCTCCGAAAGACCGCAGGCGCGTCCCTTCTCCTTCATGCGTTCCAGGATTGAATCCCAGCGTGACATCTGCAGGATAGCTACATTGTGCTCCTTCTTGTACTCGCCTATCCGGCGGCTTATGCCCATGCGCGAAGCCAGTTCGGCCAGAATGCCCTCATCGATCAGGTCGATGCGGGCGCGGAGCTGGTCTATCCCCTCGCGGTATTCTTTGCTGTCGGCATCCTTGTCGCGCACGGTCAGGCTCTCCAGCAAATCCTTGAGGGCCGCAGGGGTAAGCTGCTGTGAAGCATCGCTGAGCGCCTTGGACGGATCGCAGTGCGATTCTATCATGAGACCTTCCAGTCCGAGGTCCATGGCCCTTTGGGAGATTTCCTGCAGATACGCCCGGTTGCCGCCCATATGGCTCGGGTCGGCGAAAAACGGCATTTCGGGATAGCGCGTTCGGAGTTCGATGGCTATCTTCCACAACGGATCGTTGCGGTAAGCAATCTTCTCCGAAGCCGAGAAACCGCGATGGATGACTCCCAATTTCGTTATGCCCTCGCGGTTGAGCCTCTCCAGGGCCCCTATCCAGAGGTCAAGGTCGGGATTTACCGGATTCTTGACCAGCACCGGGATATCGGTATCGCGCAGGGCTTCAGCTATATCCTGTACCAGGAAGGGATTTGCGGTGGTGCGGGCTCCGAGCCAAACCATGTCCACTCCGTGCTTGATACACTCGAACACGTGCTTTTCGGAAGCGACCTCGGTCGCGACCTTCATCCCGTACACTTTCTTCACTTTCTGCAGCCATCTCAGGCCAGGCGCCCCAACTCCCTCGAAGCTGCCCGGATGGGTGCGCGGTTTCCATATTCCCGCACGGAAGACATGGATGCCGAACTCATTCAGACCGGCTGCCGTCTCCATCACCTGTTCCTCGGACTCTGCACTGCAGGGGCCTGCTATCACCATAGGTCTCGGGAGAGTGAAGAATCCCCACTCCTGCACCGGGGTCAATTCCAATTTCCTGGACATAACTATCTGATTATCTTTTTAATCCTGTTTGCTTCCTCTATCAGTGAACGTATTCCGTCTTCGTCGAAATCCGCTATCGCCTTGCGGAAAAGCCCCATCTTCTCGATGTAGGTGTCTATCACCCTCAACACATTGTCGCGGTTCTGCGAAAGGATGGGCACCCACATGTCGGCGTTGGACTTCGCGAGGCGTACGGTGGAGGAGAAGCCTCCCGACGCGAGGTCGAATATGTGCTTCTCGTCCTTCTCCTTGTCGAGCACCGTAAGAGCGAGTGCGAAAGATGTCACGTGGGATATGTGGGAAACATAAGCGGTATGGACGTCGTGGCTGGAGGCGTCCATGTAGATGGGCCTCATGTTGAGCACGCCGTACAGGTCCTCGATGGTCTTGAGCGCCTTCGGCGACGATTCCGCGGAATCTGCGAAGATGCAGGCGCGTCCGTCGAAAAGGCCAGGCATGGCGGCCCAGGGGCCGGAATACTCCGTGCCCGCCATCGGATGGGTGGAAACGAACTGACCGCGGCATGCATGGTAGTGCGTGGCGAGGGCTATCTGCTCCTTCGTGGAGCAGGTATCGATCACTATCTTGTCCTTGGACCCTTCGTCGCGGAAACGGTCCAGGATGTCGCCCACCATCCTGACGGCCGTACCCACCGGCACTGCCACCACCACTATGTCAGACTCCCGGATGCAACGCTCGTAGTCGACCACTTCGTCGGCGAGGCCTATCTTCATGGCGGCGGATGCGGCAACCGGATCCGATTCAACGCCAAGTACGCGCTCCGCGAAACCGCGGCGCCTGAGGTCGATGGCCATGGACCCTCCTATGAGTCCCAATCCTATGACACCTACGATCATATCGATTCCTTTATCCTCTTTTCAGCATCCTCGAGCACGGCTACCGGCGCGCAAAGCGAGGCGCGTATGTAATTGACTCCGTTGCGGCCGAATATGAAGCCGGGGGTGATGAACACGCCCGTCGCGCGCAATATCTTCTCGGAGAGGCTTTCACCCGGAGTCATATCCCCTTCGCATACTGTTCCTTCGGGCACCCTGCCCCATACGAAGAGGCCTGCGCTGGAACGGTCGTAGCTAACGCCGAGGGCGTCGAAGATGCGCTCCACCACTTCGCGGCGGCGGCGGTACTCGGCATTGAGACTGGTGAACCATTCCGGTCCCTGGCCCAGCGCCTCCACGGCAGCGAGCTGCAGGGGACGGAAGATGCCGCTGTCCATCTGGCTCTTGACCTTGAGCACCTGGGTGATGGCATCGGCTGCTCCGGCCACCATGCCTATACGCCATCCGGACATATTGTGTGCTTTGCTGAGTGAATTGAGCTCGAGACAGCACTCCCTGGCGCCATCGACCTCAAGTATTGAGCGCGGGTCGTCGTTCAGTATGAAACTGTACGGGTTGTCGTTCACTATCATGATTCCGTGGCGCCTGCCGAAATCCACCAGTCTGCGGTAGAGTCCTGGCGTAGCCTTCCCGCCGGTCGGCATGTTGGGATAATTGGTCCACATCATCTTCACTCCGCTCAGGTCCATGCTCTCCAGGGCGTCGAAGTCCGGCAGCCAGTGGTTCTTCTCAAGCAGGTCGTACTTCACCACCTCGGCTTCGGCCAGCAGCGCCGAAGATGTATAGGTGGGATAACCCGGGTCCGGCACCAGCACCTTGTCGCCCGGGTTCAGGTATGCCATCGAAATCAGGAGTATACCCTCCTTGGATCCGGTGAGCGGCTGGATCTCGCACTTGGGGTCGAGTTCCACACTGTAGTAACGGCTATACCACCGTGCGAAGGCCTCGCGCAGTTCGGGTATGCCGGCATAGCTCTGATATGCATGCACCCCGGGTTTGACGGCAGTCTCCGTGAGTTTGCCTATGGCGGGCAGCGGGGGCATTCCGTCGGGAGCGCCTATGCCCAGATTCACTACAGGCGGCAGGCCTGCAGCCTTCCTTTCTGCACCGAGTGCAGCCAATTCCCTGTTCTTGCGGGAAAAATAATACTCTTTGACCGATGCGGTCCTTTTAGCGGGTTCTATTATCATAAGGCAGATTTGTATTCTCCAAGGATGTTCAGGTCCTCAATGAGGGGACGGGCGGCCGAGAGGGCCTGGCGGTAGCGCCGGTAGTCGTCGAACTTGATGTCTACATAAAAAAAGTACTGCCACTCGCGTCCCGGGATGGGCAGCGACTGTATCCTGGTAAGGTTCATGTCGTAGAACGAAAGGATGGTGAGGATGTGCGCCAACGAACCGGGTTTGTGGGGCAGGGTGAAGCAGATGGAGGATTTGTCGATGGAGCTTTCGGGCACCGACACCGCGTCGTCGAATATGAGGAAACGGGTGAAGTTCTGCTTGTTGGTTTCGATGCCCTCGCGCAGGATTTCGAGGCCGTAGAGTTCAGCCGCCAGAGAAGAGCCTATGGCTCCTACGCCGGCAAGGCCTTCCTGCGCTATCAACGCTGCGCTTTTGGCCGTATCCTCCGATTCCACGAGCTTGATCCAGGGACACTCGGTCTGGAAGAACCTGCGTGTCTGGTTGATGGCCATGTAATGCGTCCGGACTTCCTTGATATCCTCTATCTTCTGTCCTGGCAAAGCCATAAGGTTCTGTTGTATACGCAGATACACTTCGCCCTTGATTTTGCGGTCATACTTCTTGAGGAGCTCGAAATTGAGGACGAGCCCGCCTGAGAGTGTATTCTCGATGGCCATCACAGCAGCATCGGCAAGCCCTTCATCCATCGACTTGTACAGGTCTTCGAAGGTATCGCACTCCACAATGTCCGGCACGAAGCCCGACTGGGCGTA
This sequence comes from uncultured Bacteroidales bacterium, assembly GCA_900320385.1. GTDB lineage: Bacteria > Bacteroidota > Bacteroidia > Bacteroidales > UBA932 > Cryptobacteroides. The sequence goes on along the minus strand of ONSD01000103.1, from coordinate 1,877 downwards.
AAAACACCTGGCCGCCTGTTCGTGGAAACATCCCTTGTATCCCTGTATCGCTACTTTCTTCATAAGCATCAATAAAAGGGAGCCGCCTTGTACCGGACGACTCCCATAAACATGCACCTGTCTATGACCTTACGGTGTCCGGCTATTATCTGGCGGGATAATAGTAATCAAAGCCGGAAACGTAAAATCGGATGGTCATACTAAACTACTAACGGTACAAATATAACAAAGTTTTTAGAAAGTAAGCCAAGAAAAATCCGTATTTTTGTGTCATACCAATCCCGACCACTATGCAGCACAGGCCATACAAAGAGATAGAGTCCCTGGAATCCATGGACCGCGAAAGGAAGTTTTACCGTCATACGGCCTTTCAGGATGTGGATTTTTCGAAAGATCCTTCCCTCTTCGAGGGCGTGCGCTTCTGCGATTGCTGCTTCCTGGGCTGCACCATCCCGGATACTATGCTGCAGTGCATTTCCAGCGACTCTTTGATCCTTCCGGATATGGACGCCCCCTACAGGCCGTTCATATCAGGACTATACACTCCCGAGAGCCTTTACCACGGTTACGACCCGGAAAGGCCGGAAAGCGCGGCAGAATGCTTCGACCGCAGGGTATACGACGACTACATCGCCAATGGCAAGACATGCGGGAGCATAAAGGAAGCCCTGTGCCGCTGCATGCACGATTTTTCGATGTCCGACGCCCTGGAAGATTTTCTCGAAGGATATGACAGGAAGAAGATCGTGGCCATAATGGGTGGTCATTCCATGCTGCGCACCGACGATAAATACCGGGTGGTGGCTTCGATTGCAAAGACACTGACCGAAAAAGGCCGTCTGATGGTGTCGGGCGGGGGTCCGGGCGCGATGGAGGCGACTCACCTCGGAGCATGGATGGCAGGGCGGAGCGAAGAAGAATTCGACGAAGCGCTGCGCATGCTCGTGCCGGCGCCCACATTCAGGGATGAGGGATGGCTGGAAACGGTATTCGAGGTACGCAGTCGCTTCCCGCGCGATGAAAGGTACTGCAGCATCGGAATACCCACCTGGCTGTACGGTCACGAGCCCACCACCCCGTTCGCATCGCACATAGCCAAGTTCTTCGACAACAGCATCCGCGAGAACTTCATAATATCGGTACCGCTGGGAGGCATCATATTCTCCCCGGGCTCCGCAGGCACGGTAAGGGAAATCTTCCAGGATGCCGAGCAGAACCACTACCGCACCCTCGGAGTAACCAGCCCCATGATATTCCTTGGCAAGGAATACTATACCGAAACCATCCCTATCCACCCCCTGCTGGAGGGACTTTCACGCACCGGCCGCTTCCAGAACCTGATCCTGTCCATCACAGACAATCCCCAGGAGGCTGTGAGGAGCATCCTGGAAAACTAGCGGAGAAGGCCGGGGGGAAGTGCGGGTGGAGGGGCTCGAACCCTCACGTCTTGCGACACAGGATCCTAAGTCCTGCTTGGCTACCAATTACAACACACCCGCAGGTGCGGACCGCAAATATACGAATATTTACGGTTCCGCCCTTTAGAACTGCTTGAAGAAGTCGTTACCCTTGTCGTCCACGAGGATGAACGCCGGGAAGTCCTCGACGGTTATCTTCCAGATGGCTTCCATACCGAGTTCGGGGTATTCTACGCACTCGATGGAATGGATGCTGCTCTGCGAAAGGACCGCAGCCACGCCGCCTATGGTACCGAGGTAGAAACCTCCATGCTTGAGGCAGGCATCGGTTACGACTTTCGAGCGATTGCCCTTTGCTATCATCACAAGGGAAGCACCGTGATCCTGGAATTCATCCACGTAGGGATCCATACGGTTAGCCGTGGTGGGACCCATCGAACCGCAAGGATAACCCTCTGG
>ONSD01000104.1 GCA_900320385.1 uncultured Bacteroidales bacterium | reverse complement strand
GGCGCAAAGAAATCGCTGGTATTCAAAGAGTTCAGTAAGTATCTGAAGGCTCTCCAAAGCGACCGCGAAGTCTTTCGGAATCTGGAAGAGGACCTTGACCGGTATTGCGACGGGATTGTCGGCAAGTTCAAAGAACAAGTGCCCGAAATCAAAGGCGACAACCTCAAGATCTGCGAATTGTACTTCGCCGGCATGAGTTACGAGAAGGTGATGACTATCATGAACCGTCAGTCGATCGGCAGTCTGCGCACACTCAAATCGCGCCTCCGCAACACCATTAAGGACTCAGGCGCAAAAGATTCTGTTTTATTTCTGCAATATCTCGATGGGGAAAAGAAAGCGGCAGAGGTCCGAGAGAAATAGGATTTTTGCTTAATAACCAATCTTATCCAGAACCTCTGCCGCTATGATAACTGCGCAAAAAAGCGCAGGAGCAACCTGTTTCGAATAGAAGGTTCTGGAAAACCTGAAATGGAAAAAAGTCGCACCTGCGCGCAAGGCGCAGGCATTGCAACTCTTCGGCATTCCGTTCAAAAAATTTCCAGATTCTCTATTGTAGTCCGAATAGCAGCTTATGCTTGCATATATGTCTTGTATCCGGTTGATACACTGCAAATATACAAATTATTTCCAGATTTGTAACCGTCCTGTTATGGCCGTCGCATATATATCACCATCGCCGACTCTCCATTCAGTTCTCGGTGCACAAAAACAGCTTCCTGCGTGCACCGAAATCAAAAATTGGACGCCGGTGCACAAACGAGGCCCTCAGCGTGCACCGAGGTGGGGAAATCGGACGTCGGTGCACAAACGAGGCCCTCAGCATGCACCGAGCCGGCCGGGGAGGACGGGCTGGAGTGCATGGAGCCGAAGGTCCCCGGCGGATGGAGCGGAGACGACGGCCCCGTGCTTTGCCTCCCGTAGAAAGGCAAGGCGCTCCTCAGAGCGCCCGGCGGAGGCTGGGACGGAGCGAAGCGATGTCGGTAGGCCGAGAGCCGCGGGGGTCATTCGGGGGCAGGGCCCCCGCAAAAAGGAGGAGTCAGCCGCGAAAGGAGTCGGAGCGAACAGCCGCCCTTCGGCGACGCCTGCACGACTGCCCGTCGCTCCCCGGACATCGGCCAGTAAAAGAGGCATCGCCGGCTCGAAATACCTGGCTCGCCGGCTGGCGGTATGCGGCTGCAGCTGCGGGGGGCTATGTAGGGCCCTCCTCGCTGCCGCCGACCGCCTGCCTTTATGGAAATCAAGCCGGAAGATTACCAACATCTCGCACCTCGCTGGCACTTAACTATCTGACGGACAAACTGTTTTCAAAACATGGGGAGGGGTAGCTGACCCACCCCATTTTTGAGCATTTGGCTGAGACATAAGCAATTAAGTGCCAGCCGAACAATCAAGGCAGAGTGTGGAGAGCAAAAATGTTGAAAAAGAGGACTGCAAAGTGCTGTTTTACCGCATTTTCATGTCATTGAGGGTGAAACTCCGGAGGGTGCAAAGTGAAGAAAATGCGGTGAAAAAGGGGCCGCGAAGTTCGCGGCCCCCAGCCATTGAATCAGAGCGGCTTATTGATTGAGATAGCCGTTATATTTGTCGTACTTGGCCTGATAGTCGCCTTCTTCGCGGAAGCGGAAGCAAGCGTTCTTCAGGTACTGGCAGATACTATGCTTCACACCCTCATCCCTGGTGACTTCGAAAGCTTTCTCGAAGGGCTCGATACATCCCTTGAGCGATGATTCGAACTCAGCGGCGAGTTTCTGGTACTTGTCGTTGTCCATCTCCTTGGCGGCCTTGTCCTGCAGGTCTACGGCACGGTTGTAGAGCGCGACGCCCTTGCCGATGTAGCCGTATTCGTAATTCGGGTCGATTTCGGAGCACTTGTCGTAAGCGGCCATGGCCCTCTCGTCTTCACCGAGCTGCAGGAGGATGTTGCCTTCCACATAATAAAGCGAAGCGTTGTTGGGTTCGTTGACCTTGGCCCTGTCGAGCAGTTCGAAGACCTTCTGGGGATTGTCACCGCTGGCGACGTAATGATTGATCAGGCCGACCAGGATGCTCTGGCTGCCGGGGAACATCTTGGCACCGTCTTCGAGATACTTGAACGAAGCGTCCTTGTCGCCGAGTTTCGCAGCGATGTCGGAAAGCTTGGCGTAAACTTCGCCGGCCTCACCGAAATAACCGTTGTCCTTGCTGAGATTGAAGAACTTTGCGGCACGCTGGAAATAAGAAGTCCTGGCATCGCCTTCGGGTTCGCCTTCAGCCACGATCCATGCAGCCAGACCGGTGTTGTAGAGGGCGTTGGTGTCAACCTGGGAGACGGGAGCGGTAGCCAGGGCCTTGGCTGCCTGCTCATATGCTTCGGTGGCACCTTTGGGGTTGCCGGTCGTATACTCGGTGTAACCAAGGTCGTTGAATTTCTGGTTCACCAGCTTTATACCTTCGGTGATGTCCTTGGCCTTTTTGCCAGCGGCATCGAGTTCACCTGCCTTCGCGAAAGCCTCGAGAGCCTTGCCGAGAGCAGCTACAACATCACCGTCAGTGGGTTTAATGGCCATGAGCCTTCCGTCGGGACCGAAATAGTAATCAGCAGTGCCGAAAGACTTTATGTTATAAGGTCTGCCCTGGAGGACGGCCTGCTTGACAGCTACGGGCTGCTCCCTCATAATCAGATTGAGTTCCTGCTCATTCGCGCCGATCCAACCGCTGCCCTGGGCTGCGGTGAATTCGTTGAGATACGCTTGACCGAGCTTGATCCAAACTGCCGGATTGGCGGCCTTCTTGGCATTGCCGGTAGTTGCGAGTGCGGCATCCACCGCCTTCTTTGCGGCGGCGAGTTCCTTCTGCTGTGCTCCTGCTATCTGCGCTGCAGATGCAAGGATAGCCAATGCGATGATAATTTTTTTCATAATGTCTTATGTGGGTTTAAATTGTTTCCTGTTCAGTTGTCGTTTCGGGGACATCTGCACTTTCCGTGCCATTCTGGTTTTCCTCCTCCTGAGCGGCCACGACCGATACCGCAGCGATGCTGTCGCCTTCGCGGATATTGATGAGCTTGACGCCCTGGGTGGCACGTCCCGCAACCCTGATGTCCTTGACCGACATGCGTATGGTAAGTCCGCCCTGGGTGATGATCATGAGGTCGTTGGCCTCGGTGACGTTCTTGATGGCCACGACGGGACCGGTCTTGTCGGTAATGTTCAGGGTCTTGACACCCTTTCCGCCGCGGGCGGTGAGGCGGTAATCTTCGGGATCGGAGCGTTTGCCGAAACCGTTTTCGCTGACTACCAGGACGGTATGGTCACCGGCATCTTCGGCGCCCGGATCGTAGGTAATGACACCCACTACCTCATCTCCCTCGTCGATATTGATACCCCTCACGCCTGAGGCGCTGCGGCCCATGGCTCGGAGTTCATCCTCTTCGAAACGGACGCAACGTCCACCCCGGGCGGCTATCATCAGCTGTTCGCTGCCGTTCGTGAGCACGGCGTCGAGCAGGGCGTCTCCCTCGCGAATGGTAAGCGCTATGATACCCTTGTTGCGGCTCCGCTTGTTGGAGTACTCGGCAAGGGTGGTCTTCTTGATTACGCCTTTCTTGCTCACCAGGGTTACGAAGTGGCTCGATGTGTATTCTTCATCCTCGATGCGCGCCGCATTGAGGTAAGTGCGTATGCTGTCGCCCTGTTCGATGGGCAGGAGGTTCTGGACCGCGCGTCCTTTCGAAGAACGGACGCCTTCGGGCAGCTCGTATACCTTGAGCCTGTAGCACATGCCCTTCTCGGTGAAGAAAAGCATGGTGGAGTGCATGTTGGCCACATAGATGTGCTCGATGAAGTCTTCTTCGCGCGTGGCGCCTCCCTTGACTCCCACTCCGCCGCGGTTCTGGGTACGGAACTCGGTAAGCGGGGTGCGCTTGATGTAGCCGAGATGGGAAATGGTGATGACCACGTCTTCGTCGGCATAGAAGTCCTCAGGATTGAACTCGTCAGCACTCAGGGTGATTTCGCTGCGGCGGGGATCGCCGTACTTGGCCTTCATCTCCATGCATTCGTCCTTGACGATCTGGAGCTGGAGTTCGTTGCTGGCGAGGATCTCTTCGCAGCGGGCGATGAATTTCTCGAGTTCGTCGAACTCCGCCTGCAGTTTTTCCCTCTCCAGTCCCGTAAGCTGACGGAGGCGCATCTCGACTATGGCCTGGGCCTGGGCTTCGGTGAAGCCGAAGCGTTCCACAAGGCCGGTCCTTGCCTCATCCACGCTCTTGCTGGCACGGATCAGCGCTATTATCTCGTCGATGATATCAATGGCCTTGAGAAGGCCTTCGAGTATGTGCGCCCTCTTCTGCGCCTTGTTCAGGTCAAACCTGGTGCGGCGCACCACAACCTCGTGGCGGAAATCCACGAAATTGGCCAGTATCTCCTTGAGCGTGAGGGTGCGGGGCCTTCCGTTCACAAGCGCCACGTTGTTGATGGCGAAACTGCTCTGGAGGGAAGAATACTTGAAGAGGGTGTTGAGCACCACGTTGGTATTCGCCCCCTGCTTGACGCGGAAGATGACGCGGACGCCCTCGCGGGAAGTTTCGTCGTTCATGTAGGTGATGCCCTCGATCCTCTTCTGCTCCACCATCTCCCCTATGCGCTCGAGCATCTCCTTCTTGTTGACCATGTAAGGTATTTCGGTGACAACTATGGTCTCCTGGCCCTTATCGTTCACTTCGATCTCGGTCTTGGCACGGACCACAACCCTGCCGCGGCCGGTAGTGTAGGCGTCCACGATGCCCTGCCGGCCCATGATGAGTCCTCCGGTGGGGAAATCGGGTCCCTTTATGTATTGCATCAGTTCCTCTACGTCGATGTCGGGATTGTCGATATAGGCGCAGATGCCGTCACATACCTCCCCGAGGTTGTGGGGAGCCATATTGGTGGCCATGCCGACAGCGATGCCGGAGGAGCCGTTGAGCAGCAGGAGGGGCAGTTTGGTGGGCAGCACGGTGGGTTCCATTATGGAATCGTCGAAATTGAGCTGCATGTCCACCGTGTCCTTTTCAAGGTCGGACAGCACGTCTTCGGCCATCTTGGCGAGTTTGGCTTCGGTGTAACGCATCGCCGCAACCGGGTCGCCGTCCATGCTGCCGAAGTTACCCTGGCCGAATATCAGGGGATAACGCTGGTTCCAGTTCTGCGCGAGGCGCGCCATGGCGTCGTATACGCTGCTGTCACCGTGGGGATGGAACTTACCGAGCACCTCGCCTACGATACGCGCCGACTTCTTTGTCTGTCCGGAATACGACAGGCCGAGACCGTCCATGCCGTACAGCACCCTGCGCTGTACCGGTTTGAGACCGTCCCTCACGTCCGGGAGCGCACGCGAAACTATAACCGACATCGAGTAGTCGATATAAGCGCTGCGCATCTCCTGATCTATCTCTACAGGTTCTATGTAACCGTGGATGTCTTCGGGTACCTTTACTTCTTCGTCCATAAAATTGCTCTGAAAATCGTATCTATATAAACATACAAAAATAGTGAAAAAAAATGATTTAATTGCTACCTTTGCGAGGATTATTTCCTATTCAGATGAAGATTTCCGAAGAACTGGAAACCATTGTGCAATTCGCCCGCGAAGAGGCGATGCGGACCGGCTGCTACACTATACGGCCGGAGCATCTCATGCTCGGTATCCTGCGCCATGGAGACAATTCGGCGATGCCGGTCCTGGAGGCCGCGGGGATAGAAACGGTAACTGCCAGGAAGGCTATGGAAGCCGGGATTTTCCATGAGCACAGCGTCCCCTACCGCGACATAGACTCTGTCAGGCTCTCCACCTCCTCCGACACCGTGCTCAACCTTGCTACGGCCAAGGCCATAGCCGCCGGAAAGGATGAAACCACGGCGGCCGACCTGCTTCAGGCCCTGGCAGCCGGCACCGGATGCTGCGCCGACTTCCTGAGCAGCAGAGGCTGCACCACCCAGTCCTCCCCCGCCGGAGACAAAGCGCCGGTCATCAGCGGCGAGCAG
>ONSD01000110.1 GCA_900320385.1 uncultured Bacteroidales bacterium | reverse complement strand
GGGCTCCTGGTGAGCTTCTCCTACGATCCCGAGGACTTCGTCGGACTGTCCGGCGGGCCGGTGTATATAGTTTTCGACGGGCTTCAAGTGCCTTTCTTCATCTTGTCCTGCGAGCCGAAGGGGAACCGTTATATCGTGCATCTGAACGATGTGCTCAACCTGCGCGATGCCGAGGAGATGGTGGGGCGCGAGATTCTGGCGGATATTGAAGAAGAAAGCGGGGAGACCCAGGATTTCACGGGCTGGAAGGTGTTCGACTGCAGCGCCGCGGCGACTTTCAACCACTCTGCCGCACCTCTCGAAATCGGCACGGTTACCGGCGACGAGCCCATTCCCGGGAATTATTGCATCTACGTTAAAACCAGCGGTTTGAACGGAAGCGGGACGATGGGCGCTTTTGCTGCCGGCGATGCCGCTTCGCGCGAGATCCTCATACCGCTTCACCCCGACTTCATCGTAAGCGCCGACCCTGCCGCCAGGGAGCTGCTTCTCGACCTCCCCAGCGGCCTCTATTGACAGCTTGGCTCAAGCTGCCGGAGTTGCATCTTCCGGCGATCGGTGCCCGAGGAAGCCCGTTTTGGGCACGAGGTACGGGTTTGCAGCCGGCGGTGCCCGAATGAGCCATCTGGGGGCACGGACTGCAGTTTCGCGGCAGGCGGTGCCCGCCTGCCGACAGTCTGCCGCTCTTTCCGCCTGACTGTCAATCGCCTACCATTTGCTGCGCTTTCCACACGACTGCCAATCGCTACCACTTGCCTGCCGTTTGCTGCGCCTGCCTGCCAAACGTCGCTGTCTGCCTACCTCCGCTGTCAGCCTGCAGCCCGTAATCCGCCGGACAAGGTCTGCCCTGGTCATGCCAAAGTACAAATATGGCCGGTTGTGATCTCCAGGATGACCAATCCGTCACGCGAAAGAGCGGAAGCCGCCATTTTCGTGCGCTCGCATGACCGGCTACATTGTTTTCTACTTAAGTTTGCAGCAAAAACAGCGGTTTATACGCGAAACTTAGCTTTTGGGCGGGGGTTTCGAGCATTTTCAGGCATTATTGCTTCAAACCCCACTTTTCAGGAGGGAGTTTAGAGCAATATCGGCGGTTTCTGCTGCAAACCGCTTATGCTGTGTTCTCACCGCCTCCACCGGCAAGACAAGCTTACACCAAACTTCCATGTGCCAGAGGATGCAGGCAGGCGGGGTTGCGGAGATGCCTGTTGGGGTCGCACAGACGTTTATTACAGGGGTTTTGCGTAGTGGGTGGGAGCGGCTTTCTCGCGCTTGGGAGGAGCCGGAGGCGTGGCCCAGGAGCTCTTCTTCTTGGAGTATGCCCACACCAGGATGCAGACGCCCGCTATGATGAACGGTACCGAGAGCCACTGTCCCATGTCCAGGGTCATGGTGTTTTCGAACTCTACCTGCGGCTCCTTGATGAACTCTATGAGGAAGCGCATGCCGAAGCAGCCTATGAGGAACCAGCCGAAGTAGAATCCGCGCGGAGTCTTGTCCAATTTCTTCCAGTAGAACCACAGCAGCACCACTCCCAGGATCAGGTACGAGGCCGCCTCGTAGAGCTGGGTCGGGTGCTTGGGCTCGGTTTCGCCCCGGAGGTCGAAGATGAATCCCCAGGGCAGCGAAGTGACGTCGCCATAGATTTCCGAATTGAACAGGTTGCCCAGGCGGATAAGGCAGCCGGCAAAGGCCACGGTTATGCAGAGCCTGTCCATTATCCACATGAAATCAAAGCCGTATTTCTTGCCGTAATAGCTTGAGAACCACCACATTCCGAGAATGAGGGCGATGGCGCCGCCATGCGAGGCCAGACCGCCTTTCCAGGGCATGAAGATCTCCCAGAACCCCTTCCACGAACCGAAGTAATAGTCAGGCTGATAGAAGATGCAATGTCCCAGGCGCGCACCCACTATGGTGCAGGCGAGAAGGGTGTAGAGCAGCGGGTCGAGCAGGCTTGTCGGAACCCCTTCCCTCTTGAAGAAGGACTTGAAGATATACCAGCCGATTATGAAGCCCGAAACGAAGAGCAGGGAATACCACCTTACGCCGAGCGACCCGATATGGAACAGCACCGGGTTTAAATTCCAATGGACGAAAAGCAAATCTGACATAGCATACAAATATAGCTATTTTTCAAGCCAAGCCAAAAAATCATCCACCCGCGCACGGGAGACCTCCGCATCGGCAGGCGCTCCCGGCGAACACATGACCTTGAGCCGTCCGCCGCTGAGTTTTACCACGCTCTGGACGCACTCCTTGGCTATTATGCAGCTTCTGGATATCCTGAAGAACCTGTCCGGATCAAGCTCCGCTTCGACTTCGTCCAGCGAAGGGTTCAGCACGTAGCGCTTGCCTTCCTTCACCATCAGGTAGGTGGCCTTGTTCTCGGAGTAGAAGCAGGCCGCCGCCGAAACGTCCACCGGCACTATCCTGTCGTTCAGCCTGACCAGGAAGCGTTCCTTGTACTGCTTTGCGGGCATCGTCCCCTGCGAAAGCGCAGCCAGCAGCCGGGTCACGTCGGTGTTCCCCGCCGCCTGGCGGCAACGGTCCACGGCCCTTTGGAGGGCAGGCAGTTCGACGGGTTTGAGGATATAGTCTATCGAATTGACTTCGAAGGCCTTGAGCGCATAGCTGTCGTAGGCCGTAGTCATCACCACCTTGGCGCGGACGTCTGTCTTGCGGAAGATGTCGAAGCAGGTGCCGTCCTGCAGTTCCACGTCCATGAAGATTATTTCGCAGATGTTCTGCGACAGCCATTCGACAGTATCGTGCACCGAGGATGTGCTCCCTGTGACTTCGATGTCAGGGAAGTTCTCTTCGAGTATGCGTTTCAGGTTTCTCAGAGCCATGGGCTCGTCTTCGACGATGAGGGCTTTCATAGCAGAGGGAGTTTGACGGTGAATGTGCCGGCAGACGCTTGGACCTCGGCCTCCTTGCCGGAGATAGCGCGGTACTGCTGACGTATATAATTGAGTCCCAGGCCGGTAGACTGAACTGGCGATACTTTGGGGATACGGTTGTTGCTCACGCAGAGCATCTGCCCGTCCGACGAAATGTCCACCACCAGCGGGTGCGAAGCCGAGATGGCGTTGTGCTTGGTGGCGTTCTCAACCAGCAGCTGCAGGGAACAGGGAGCCACGTAACGGGGAAGGTCTTCTTCGGGGATGTCGACATTCACCTTCAGGCCCTCGGGGAAACGGAGCATCAGCAGGTCGGTGTACATCTTCGTGAAGGTGAGCTCGTCGGACAGCGGCACCGCGCTCTCCTTCTCGTTGTGGAGCATGTAGCGGTAGATGCCTGCCAGCTTGTGGATGTAGGTGCTGGCCTCGGAATTCCGGCCCTCTCCCACGAGCGCGTCCAGTACGTTGAGCGAGTTGAAGAGGAAGTGCGGGTTCACCTGTTGCTTGAGGCTCATGTACTGGAAGCGGGCGCGGTCGGCTTCATCCCTTTCGGCCTTGATGTTCCGGCGCACGCTGTAGCTTATGAAGATGATGTCTATCAAGAAGATAGCAAGTGCGATGGAACTGCCTATGATGCTGTTGTAGCTGGCGCCGTCGCCCTTCAGTGCGTCGGATGTGAGGAGGTCTATGATCACGCGCACCACATAGATGGCAACCACTCCCGCGATGAGCCAGCGGAACTGGCTGTCGTAACGGATGCCGCTCCTGAGCGATTTCGCGAAGGGGGCCCGCGTAGCGAAATGCAGCACCCAGCCTATCATTTCGGTGGTGAGGAATGTCGATATGCCGTGGACCGCCAGGGTATTGCCGATCACCAGCTGCAGGAGGGCCGCAAAGCCGTATCCGGCCCCGAATCCGACTATGTTCACCATGACTATGCTCACCGCGGTGAATTCCAGCGAGAGCTTCTCCCGGAGACAGATGATGAGCGTGAGCGTCATCGTGAGCAGAGTGAGGAACAGAGCGTCGTCAACCCCTATCATGCGGCAAGCGACTGCGGTAGCGAGATGGAGCAGCGCGAACCCGTGTATCAAGAGGGCGTTCCGGGAGATTTTCATATTTTTTAAAAATGTATGCTAAGTTAAAAATTCATCTTGTAAAACCGACCGTTCATCCTTAAAATGTTGCCCTAAAGGTTACAAATTCTATATAAAATAGGTAACTTGTGCCCGAATTCGCATTAAAATGGAACATAAGTCTAAATTGAGTTTCATGCAGATGGTCAATCTGAGCTTCGGTTTCTTCGGAGTCCAGATTGCCTATGCACTTCAGAGCGCCAATATAAGCAGGATCTTCGCCACCCTGGGAGCCGATCCGCACCAGTTGTCGTTCTTCTGGATACTGCCCCCTCTCATGGGCATGCTGGTCCAGCCGCTCATTGGCAAATGGTCCGACCGTACCTGGTGCCGCCTCGGCCGCCGCAAGCCCTATCTGCTGGTAGGCGCGATCGTCGCCGTGCTGGTGATGTGCTTCCTGCCCAACGCAGGCAGCCTGAATCTCTCCACCGCATACGTCCTGCTCGGACTCAACGCCGCGATGTGGTTCGGCCTGTTCAGCCTCATCTTCCTGGATACCAGCATCAACGTGGCCATGCAGCCCTTCAAGATGATGGTTGGAGACATGGTCACCGAAGAACAGAAGACCCAGGCTTATTCCATCCAGAGCTTCCTCTGCAACGCCGGAAGCCTCGTGGGCTATCTCCTGCCCATCTTCTTCACCTGGATAGGCATAGCCAACGAAGCTCCCGAGGGAGTGGTGCCGGATTCGGTGAAGGCTTCCTTCTACGTGGGTGCCGCCATCCTCATAGCCTGTGTGATGTACACCTTCGTCAAGGTAAGGGAAATGCCCCCTAAGGAGTATGCCGAGTTCCACGGGATCGATCTCGAAAAGCAGCAGAAGGAGCCCAAGGAAGGCCTCATGAAACTGCTGGTGAAGGCCCCGAAGACCTTCTGGACCGTCGGCCTCGTGCAGTTCTTCTGCTGGGCGGCGTTCCTCTACATGTGGACCTATTCCAACGGCACCCTGGCCTATAACTGCTGGGGCGGAGTGACCGACACGGCCTCCAAGGCATATCAGGACGCAGGCAACTGGGTAGGCGTGGTATTCGCCGTGCAGGCCTGCGGTTCCATCCTCTGGGCCCTGGTGATCCCGAAGTTCAGGAACATCAAAACCGCATACGTGGTGAGTCTGCTCATCGGTGCGGTGGGATTCGCCAGCCTGCTCTTCGTCCACGACAAGTTCGTGGCCTGCGCCTCGTACTTCCTCATCGGAGCAGCCTGGGCAGCCATGCTCGCGCTGCCTTTCACGCTGCTCACCAACGCCCTCGAAGGCAATCCCTACATGGGCTCTTACCTCGGGCTGTTCAACTGCACCATCTGCCTGCCGCAGATAGTGGCCGCGGCAACCGGAGGCCTGGTGCTCAGGCTCGCAGGTTCCCAGGCAGCCATGCTCGCCATTGCGGGAGCATTCCTGGTGGTCGGCGCGCTGTGCGTGAGGTTCATCGAAATCAAACGGAACAAATAATACAGCACAATTACCAATTACTAACCAAAAAACGCATGAAAAGGATTTTAACCGCACTTCTGGGTTTCATGCTCTGCATGTTCATCCCAGCCACGATGTCCGCTCAGAGCGGATATCAGGTTAAAGGAACGGTTGTCGATGCGATGGGCCCCGTTATCGGAGCCGCAGTCATGGAGCAAGGCACTACCACCGGCACCATGACCGATCTCGACGGCAACTTCGTTCTCACAGTTTCCGGACCCAACGCAATCGTGGAAGTTAGTTGCATAGGCTACACAACGCAGACGTTCACCGCCAGCGCCATGCCCGCAACCATCACCCTCGCCGATGATGCGCTCTTCCTTGACGACGTGGTCGTGATCGGCTACGGTACCGTCAAGAAGGAAGACCTCACGGGTTCGGTGTCGACGGTCAAGGCCGACCAGCTCAACAAGGGCATCGCCGCCTCTCCGTCCAACCTCCTGCAAGGTAAAAGCGCCGGTGTCGTCGTGACTACGGGTGACGGCCAGCCCGGTTCGGCTTCCACCATCCGCATCCGCGGCGGCTCGTCGCTGAAGGCCAACAACGATCCCCTTATCGTCATCGACGGACTCCCCATCTCGGAAGTCGGCATCAGCGGCGTGACGGACCAGCTCTCTTCAATCAACCCGAGCGATATTGAGAGCTTCACGGTGCTCAAGGACGCATCCGCAACCGCCATCTTCGGCAGCCGCGCTTCCAACGGCGTCATAATCATCACCACCAAGAAGGGTTCGAAGTATGACAACGCCATCCATGTGGACTTCGACTTCACCGGTTCGGTCAGCCAGAATACCAAGTATGTGGACGTGCTGACAGGAGACGGCGTCCGTGAACTGATGGCAAAGCTTTACGGCACCGGCAGCGAGGCTTACGGCATGCTCGGCACCGAGAACACCGACTGGCAGAAGGAAATCTTCCAGCTCGCCCGCACGCTCGAAGGCAATGTTTCTGTGTCCGGAAAGGTCGGCAAGAGCCACCATTTCTACATGCCCTGGCGCGCATCGGTCGGATATCACGACCAGGACGGTACCCTCAAGACCTCCAATCTCAAACGCCAGACCCTCGCCGTCAATCTCACTCCAACGCTGCTTGACGAGCACCTGACCGTCAACCTGAATGCGAAGGGCATGAACATGGACAACCGCTTCGCCAATTCGGGCGCCATCGGTGCCGCCGTTAAGTACGATCCGACCAAGCCGGTATACGATCCGAACGGCCTGGGTGGCTATACTTGGTGGAACTACGGCAAGGGAACCTTCACGGTTGACAACTGCAACACGATGGCCACCCAGAACCCCGTCGCCCTGCTCAACGACAAGAAAGACCTGTCCAATGCAAAACGCTTCGTGGGCAACGCGCAGTTCGACTATAAGATACATGGTTTCGAAGACCTGAGGCTCAACCTCAACCTCGGAATCGACTATTCGAAGTCCAACGGTACGGTCGACGTAGCCCCGGACACCGAACAGTCCATGCACTCCACCAACCAGCAGGCGAACAACCATGCCTCGGGTTATCACTCCAATTACAACCAGACCAAAAACGACCAGACCCTCGAATTCTACGCCGACTACAGCCATAGTTTCGACAAGCATTTCGTAGATGTCATGGGCGGTTATTCATGGTCGCATTACTACTACGACACTTTCAGCGAAACGTTCAAGGCGGACGGAACCCAGGAGAGCGACGCTTCGTATTATCTCTCGAATCCCTATACCTTCAAGACCGAATACTTCCTCGTGTCCTTCTTCGGCAGGGTAAACTACAGCTATGACAACCGTTACCTGCTTACCGCAACCGTTCGCCGTGACGGTACGTCCCGCTTCGCCAACAACAAGTGGGGCCTCTTCCCGTCCGTAGCGGCAAGCTGGAACATCAAGAACGAACCGTTCATGAAGGATGCGGGGTCGCTCTCGGCGCTCAAGCTGCGCCTGTCCTGGGGAAAGACCGGACAGCAGGACCTTAATGCCGGAAACTATCCGTCCCTGGCTACCTATACTTACAACACCGACGCCAGCATGTTCTATTTCGGGAACATGATGATAATCCCTATCACTCCCAACGGTTACAACGCCGACCTTAAGTGGGAGACCACGACCACCCTGAACGCAGGTATCGACTGGGGATTCTTCGG
>ONSD01000111.1 GCA_900320385.1 uncultured Bacteroidales bacterium | reverse complement strand
GCTTTGCAAGCAGGGGGTCAAGAGTTCGAATCTCTTTATCTCCACAAATGAGAATCAAGCACTTACGAAATCGTAGGTGCTTTTTTCGTATCTCGTCTTAGATGCGATTGAACATATCTTGGGAAAGATATTCTCGAATTATTCGTTATCTTAGAGGCGAACTGCTCAAAGATTTAAATATGAAGAAATGACAGAACACAATCGCAATACCAAGGCAGAATCATTCTGGAGCATCGTTGTTATATTGGTACTAGTGGCTTTAGTGTTGCTCCTGATCGAACTATAAGACCTATATTCGACCCTGAAATTGATTGGTAACTGAAAACGACAGAGATATGAAAAAAGCTTTAATCTTTCTTTGCATGGCAACGGCATTGCTGGCTTCCTGCTCCCAAAAAGAAGAGTACCTCGAGCCTCAACAGCCGAACAATGTCATTTACTATACCAGTTCGGATGGGAATGTGGTTACGCCCTATGCGATGGATGTCTTCGGTGCGAATATCGTATCGAATGAATATGTTGACGGACAGGGGATTATTACTTTCGATGGAGCTGTGACCTCGTTGGGGGATATGTGTTTTTTTGAATGCAGCAGTATGACGAGCATCACGATACCGAACAGCGTGACCTCGTTGGGGGGAGCATGCTTTTGGTATTGCATCAACTTGACGAGCATCACAATACCCGACGGTGTGACCTCGTTGGGGGACTATTGTTTTTATGAATGCGACAGTTTGAAGAGCATCACGATACCAGATGGCGTAACATCGTTGGGAGAAGAGTGTTTTTCATGGTGTAGCAGTTTGACGAGCATCAAAATACCCGATAGTGTGACCTCGTTGGGAGAGGCGTGTTTTTCAGCATGTAGCAGTTTGACGAGCATCAAAATACCCAATAGTGTGACTTCGTTTGGGGATTATTGTTTTGCGAATTGCATCAACTTGACAAGCATCACAATACCTGACAGTGTGACCTCGTTGGGAGATGGGTGTTTTAGCGACTGCAGCAGTATGACGAGCATCAAAATACCCGATAGTGTGACCTCGTTGGGAGAGGCGTGTTTCTGGTATTGCACCAATCTTGAATCTTTTTATGGGAAGTACGCAACTCCTGATGGACGAGCCCTCGTCAAGGACAATGTGTTGGTTGCATTTGCCCCTTACGGCTTGACCAGTTATTCAATACCCGACGGTGTGACCTCGTTGGGGACCTATTGTTTTTCAGTATGCAGGAGTTTGACGAGTATTACGATACCCGATAGTGTGACCTCGTTGGGATTTGGGTGTTTTAGCGACTGCAGCAGTTTGAAGAGCATTACGATACCCGACAGTGTGACCTCGTTGGGAAACTATTGTTTTCATAATTGCAGAAGCTTGACTAGCATTACGGTGATGCCTGCAACACCTCCCACAGGTAGTTCTAGTATGTTTTATCGTATTAACGACGACTGCCCTATTTATGTACCTGCTGGCAGTGTTGATGCTTATAAAACAGCAGAGTATTGGAGCGATTATGCATATCGTATTCAGGCTATTTCTAAGTAGCCCATAGACAGTATTATTTTACAGATAAAGGCCCTTGGCGATAATCCGAGGGCCTTTACTGTATTATTCCCATTTAGCAACGGTCAGAAGGAGAAGGATTCTTGAGGCATTCTATACTCACCGCGTAACCGGTAAAGGTCCCAAGCTTGCCCACATTGTCATCCCAAAGTACGTAAAAGGCAATTATTGATCCTTGGGATGACCATTTGGTCATGCGAAAGGGCACGGACCGGCCTTCCCGTACTTTTGCACGACCCTGCCTTTGGCCTGTACCTGACATTGACGGAGCGCTACTCTTCCTCCATGAACAGTTCCCCTTTCACGAAGTCAAGTCCCTGCCGGACAAACCTGGCGGTTGCCGTTTCCGGACTGGCGACCTTCAGGTAACGTTCGTACCAGACCTTGGCGTTCCTGTAGTCCTTGGTCCTCTCGCAACAGAGTCCCATGGCGGCAAGGGCGTAGATATATCCGGGGTTATAGTCAAGCGCCTTTTTGAAGTAAGGAAGGGCGGCCGCATAGTTTTCGGCGGACATGTAATTCTGGGCATAGCCGCGGCAGATCCGGTACATCAGCGTGCTGTCCGGCAGGACGAGGCTTTCAGCCTTTTTCAGCAGTTCCAGGGCTTCAGCCCTTTTCTTTTCGGTGAAGCGGCTCTTGACATCGGCCAGTTTCAGGATATTGTCGACATTGAGGGAATCGGCTTCGTACGCTCGTGAGAATTCGTCCTCGGCTTCCAGGTAGTACTGGGCAGCCACGTCTGTCTGGGCAAAATAGATCTCGCCCAGGTAACGGTGGACCGTGAACGGGTCCCCGGTGTCGTAAATGCTCAGGAAGCTAGCCTCTGCATCCCTGTATTCCTTAAGGCGATACTGGGATACCCCGGCGACGGTGGCTATAGCGGCGTCATCCGGCCTTCGTTCAAGGTACGAAACCGCCATCTGTTCCACCTCGGCAAAGCGGCCTTTTCCCATCAGGATCGAAGAGAGCTTCAACAAAGTGTTCTTGTTCAGCGGGTTGAATGAAAGGTTGCGGCGGTAGTACCATTCTGTCGAATCTTTCTGCTCAAGCTTCGAGAAGGAGTCTCCCATCAGGCTCACGACGCGCGCGATCGAATCCCTGGCAAGGATATGATGCCCCGTTGCAATCGCCCCGGCATAGTCCTGCACGGAGTACTCCAAGGACATCTTCCTGATTGAATAGAAGATGTTGTCCGGCTTCCTGGAAGCCAGCAGCACATAGCTCATGAGGGCATCTTCGCTTGCGCCGCCAAGGTATTGGGCATCCGCCACCTGGGCGAGCAGGACATCGTCCAGCAGCCATCCCGGTGACAGGGACGTGATGGCGGAAATCGCTTCGTCGTACTTGTAGAGCTTCTTGAGGTATTGGGCTTTATTGATGGTAAGCCTCTTGACCTGGACGCTGTCGGTAGAGGCATTCAGCAGGCTGTCCGTAATGGAAATGGCAGTCTCGTAATCGTCGGTATCAAGAGCGGCATGCAGCCTGTCCTGGGCGAAGGAAAGGCTGCATATCAACAATACCGTGTTCAGCAGGATAAACTTCTTCATTCGGCGTTCATCTTGGTCTTGATCCTGGATTTGACGGAGCGTATGCTGGCATTGGTGGTGCCAACGAAAAGGGCGATGTCCGCAGTCTCGAAGCCTTCCTCATAGAGGACCGCTACCAGCTTCTCCATGGCATTCAGGTTATTCATCCTGGAGATCCTGGGATAATCGGCGGCAAACTGTTCGTCGTTGACGATGACCGCCTGATTGTTGTGCTGCTTCTCCTTGATGGCGTTTATCGCGTCCTGGAATTCGTCATAAAGGTCCATCGAAAGCCTGATGCTCTTGCCGGATAGTTTGTTGACCTTGTCGGTGAATTGCGGCAGAGCCTCTGCCTGACCCCTGAGAAGATTCTTGGTAAGACGGTCCCTGCGCTGGTAGCGTTTCATCTTCAGCATGAAGAAGACCGCCGCGGCCAAAACCAGGACGGCAAGCACCACAAGCGCCAAGGCGAGGGCCGTGTTCCGGCTCTCTACCTTGATCACAGCTGCCTGCAGCTCAATTACATACGGGTTGGTGCGCAGCAGGGAGTCGAGGAGTTCGTCTTCGATGGGCATGCTTCAAAGATAGGCTTTTAATCTAATTTGAAGATGACTGGGAAAACGAAAGTCACCTTGACTTTTTCCCCTTTGACTTCTCCGGGCGTCCAGTCGGGGGAGGATTTCACCACTCTGAGCACCTCATTGTCAAGACTTTCGTGCCCTGTGCCGCGCAGCAGCCGGACGTCGACGACCTTGCCTTCGGTGTCAATGACGAAACTTACGTAAGCCCTGCCTCCGATTTTGGCCTTCTTGGCTTCTTCGGGATACTTTATCTGGCCCATGGTCCAGACGGCGAAGTCCTGTGCCGAGCCTCCCTGGAAGGTAGGCTTTATCTCGACTTCGTCGTAAGATTTGCTTTGACCCTTTTCCTGCGCGAAGGCGTTGCCGGATAAAAGGAGGGAGATTCCGATGACGGAAAGCAGCGATAAGATTCTGAATGTTTTCATGGCTTTGTGTTTTTTGTTCCGGAGCAAAGGTATGCAATGAAACGACACGCTTGCGGATCTGTTGCGCCTGTTGCGCCCCGAAACAATGATAAACCATTGGCAATCAATCAATTGCCATATTGTTGTCGCAC
Organism: uncultured Bacteroidales bacterium; assembly: GCA_900320385.1. GTDB lineage: Bacteria > Bacteroidota > Bacteroidia > Bacteroidales > UBA932 > Cryptobacteroides. Next base: position 11,548 of record ONSD01000111.1, on the reverse strand, counting down.
GAAGGTCAAACAGGATTTGAGTCGTCCCGGCCTATTTCTTCGAATACCAGTCCTTCATGACATAGAAGGCGGACTTGCGTACTCCCATGTTGGATATCAAGCCCTTGCGGTTGTAGTCGTCCTGGGTCCCGGTAAGGTGGCGGCGGGTGCTGCGGAAGTCCTTCAGGATCCAGGGAGTGGTGCCTACGAGCCCGTCCACCCTGTTCTCCAGCATGCCGGTATTCCGGACGTAGAGGTCTTCCATGTATTCCTCGGTCCAGCGGGCCGAGACGTCCCCGTGCCTTCCGGCAACGGCTCCAGCGCCGAATTCCGAAATGAATACCGGCTTTTCAGCCTCGAAGGTGAAATAGGTGGTGTCGCAGATCCTGGAGGAGCCCCAGTACCATCCCATGTACTCGTTGAAGCTGATCAGGTCGGTCTTGGCAATGAGCGGATCGTCGACCGTAACATGCCCGCCTCCCAGATCCTTAACCTCCATGGCCGCGGATACAAGGCGGGTGCCGTCAAGTTCGTGTGCACGGTCTATCAGTTTGAACAGGAATGAGTTGCGCTCTTCGCTGATAGGTGTTTCATTGGCTACCGACCAGATGATGATATTGGCACGGTTGCGGTCGCGCGTGATGTTCTCGGTAAGCTGTGTGGCCGCGTTGTCGAACGTCCCCTGGTTGTTCCAGTCTATGGTCCAGTATACCGGGATCTCGCTCCAGACCATTATGCCCATCTCTTCGGCCAGGCGCACCATGTCCTCGTTGTGCGGATAGTGGGCCAGGCGTACGAAATTGCAGCCCATCGCGGCGGCTTCGTCCAGCAGGGCCCTGCACTGCTCGCGGCTGGTCACGCGTCCTCCCATGCCTATCTGTTCCTCATGTATGCTCACTCCCTTGCAGAAAATCTCCTTTCCGTTGAGCAGCAGTTTTTTGCCCTTGGTCTCCACGAAACGGAAACCTATCCTGTCCGCCACTTTGTCGGAAGCGGTTTCTATGATGACATCGTAGAGCTTGGGGTTCTCGGGGCACCAGAGTTCGGGCTCGGCGGCGAAACTGAATCCGCCCGTGGCATCCGCCTTTACGCTCTTGCCCAGTTCCGGGATGCTCACGGTGGCTCCTTCCGCATTTCCGTCCGTCTTCACCCATCCGTATATCTCATTGCCGCCGTCGCCGCTCCGTATCTGCACCGAATAGTCGAGGATGAAGTTCTCCGGCACTTCGACGAGTTTTACGCTGCGGGTGATCCCGCCGTAGTTCCACCAGTCGGTGATGTCGGTGGGCACGGCTTCCTTGCGCCGATCGTTCTGTACCATAACGACCAGAGAGTTGGAGCCGCTCCGCAGCTTGCCGGTGACCTCGATGTCGAAGGGCGTGAATCCGCCCGTATGATGGCCTATCTCCTTTCCGTTGAGCCCTACCACTGCTTCATAGTTGACGGCCCCGAAATAAAGGAAATACCTCTTGCCCTCGGCCGGTTCGAAGTTGAATTTCTTCCGGTACCACAGCATCCCCTCGTAGAAGTAGAGTTTCTCTTTCTGGGTGTTCCAGTCGCCCGGCACGGCCAGCGAGTCCGCAAGGTCGAAGTCGTACTCCACAAGGGCCGTCGGGTCGGCGGTGGAGGACCTGTCGGCAAAATAGTTGCTTCCGGGTGCGAGCGGCTTGTTGCGGTAGTTGTAATAGCCTATGCGCTGCGGATCGGCGATGTATTTCCAGGCGCCGTCGAGGCTGTAGCTCGTCCTTGCGCCGATGTTGGTGATGAGGGGGGATACATCGTTGAACGGGACGTTCCCGGATGCGGTTTTGACATTCTTGTCTGTGCAGGCGATGGCGCAGATGGCGCATGCGAGCAGAAGGAGGTGGGAAGATGTGCGTGTCATGTCCGCTAATTTAGTAAATTATGGCTATATTTGGGATAGAAGATGAAGTATCTTTTAAATCCTAGCACCGATCCCTGGTTCAACATGGCTTTCGACGAGCTGTGCCTGCGCTCATGCCCGAAAGGGGAGAGTTTCTTCTACTTGTGGCGCAACCGCCCCTCGGTGATAATCGGGTTCAACCAGAACGCGCGGGAGGAGGTCAACCTGCCCTATCTTGAGGAAAAGGGGATCCTGCTAGCCCGCAGGGTCACGGGAGGCGGAGCGGTGTATCACGACCTGCAGAACCTCAATTACAGCTTCGTGGGCGGAGACGTTACGCCCGGCCCCTTCCTGGATGCCCTGCGATCGCTGGGAGTGGACGCGCAGCTCACCGGACGCAACGATATCTTCGTGGACGGCCGCAAGGTGTCGGGTTACGCCAAGCGTTTCGAAGGGGATTGCCGCCTTGTCCACGGCACCCTGATGTATGACGTCGATATTGATACCCTCACGCATGCTCTCGATACCCCTGCGTCGAAATTGCACCGCAAGGGGGTGGCTTCGGTACGCAGCCGTGTGGCCAATCTCAAGGACTGTCTGCCGCAGTTCGCCTCTCTGGACGAAGTGCAGGACGCCCTGCAGGATATCCTCTCTGCCGGAGACGGACAAATAGATGTGAGCAAAGATTTCATAGCGCGGGCAGAGGAACTGTCACGCACCCGTTTCGCAACTCCGGAATGGATTTTCAGACGCTAGGCGCAGTCTGCGAATAGACCGAATTCCTGAGCAGGGAACGCAGTTCCTCAAGACTGGTGCATTCTGCCTGCTGTTCCGGTGTGATTATGGGCCCTATGCCTATCCTGATGGTCTTGCCACGCTTGTTCATCACTTCGTGGGGGAAGCGCAGTACGCGCACCTTCCAACCATGGATGGCTCCGAGATAATAGAAGAACGGAGAGTTTCCGTCGAAAAACCTTACGGGTACTACCGGTACCTTCGCCCACTTTACGAACTTCACTATCGGCAATTGCCACTCCCTGTCGCGGACCCGCGGTTCCTTGTAACTGCTTCCGTCCGGCATGGTGACCAATGGCCTGCGCCCCGGGATATAGTCGGAGATGGCGCCGGAAGGGAAGAGTCCGACGGGGTGACCGTCCCTTATATGGGCCATCGCTTCGCGCACTCCGCCTATGCTTTCGGCCGTAGGGCTGGTACGTTCTTCCCCGGTGGGGATCACCGTGATGAAATTATCCGAAAGATTGGACACGCGGGTGAGGAACTTGTTGACCATCACCTTGAAATCCGGACGACGGTGCCCGAAGTAATCTATAAGTGCTATGCCGTCCACGCTGCCTATGGGATGGTTGCTGACCGTTATGAACGGACCTTCGGGCAAACCTGCGAGGTTTTCCTCGCCGCTTACGGAATACATGGTCCCGAGGTCGGCGAGCATGGCTGAAGTGGCGTCAGGGCCATACAATCCGCCGGTGCGCTGATAATAGCCCTCCAGTTCGGTCACCTCGAAGATGTCGAGGATGAATTTTGCCAGGCGGGTGCCGGCTTTCCCACGGAAAACAGGAGAGAACTGCCCTAATTCTTCAACCGATATGAGGGGCTTCATCATTATTCGAACTTCTTGGGCGGGTCGATTTTGGCGTAGCCCTTGAGGTCCGAGATGAACGCGGTGAGGCAGATGACCGCAAGGATGGCGGTAATCGTGATAGCGATGTAGTCGAAGATGGTGAGGGTGAAATACTGGCCTATGATCAGGTGCGTGCGGCTGTAATTGCTGATTGCAGGAACGAAGATGTAAAGCAGGCAGATGATGATTATTATGAGTCTGAATTCCGTGGGGCCCAGCTTTGCGTAAGTAAGTTTGAATTCCTGCTTGAGATGTGCGTCGACGCTTACGTTGAAGGTGAGTATGAGGTAGAAGATGAACGCGAAGAGGGCGATGTTGAGGTGTACCAGCGGTGAAAGGCCTATGCCGACGAACATCAGCATCTCGTTGATCACGTCCATGGTATGGTCGAGGTAGTAGCCGTAAATGGGCCTCTGGGTGTTGCGCACGCGCGCTATGGTGCCGTCCAGAGAATCACCGTACCAGTTAACGATGAGGCCAAGAATGGCGAGCCAGAGCCAATATATGCTGTAGTTGGTGAGCAGGAATCCGGCGAATATCAGCACCGATCCGATGAATCCCACGAAGGTGAGGGTATCGGAAGTAACCCATTTGGGCTGCCTTTCGGCAAGCCATACAAGGACCTTTTTTTCGGCTGCGTTCAGGAATGAGGTCTGAATCCTTGTCGCTCTTTTGATTTCTGCCATTTTCAGTCGTTTTAGTTTACAAATATACGCAAAAACTCAGAATGGACAAAAACCTTAAGCCTCCGAAAACTGTCGGAAGGTGCTATATTAGCAAGGCGGTGATATGGAATCCGACGAAAGCGGCAATCCATGCCAGCACAATGGTGTAGGTGCAGATGGCAATGGCCCAGCTCCACTTGCCGGTCTCGTTCTTTATCGCAACGAAGGTGGCTATGCATGGGAAGTACAGCAGTACGAATATCATGAACGCAACAGCGGCCGGCAGAGAGACGTTGCGTACAAGCGCCGCCTGAAGCACGGTATTATCCGACTGGTCCTCCCCGTCGTTTGCGTACATTACACCCAGCGAACTCACTACCAGTTCCTTGGCAACGACGCCGGTAAGCAGGCCTATGTCCATCTTCCAGCTGAATCCGAGAGGTTCCATGACGGGGGAGACCGCTTTGCCCACATAGCCCAGAGCCGAGTGTTCCTGCTGGTATTCGGGCCCCTTGGACGTATCGTGCGGGAAGTATCCGAGGCACCATATGATGATGGAGCCTATGAGGATGGTGGTCGCCATCTTCTGCAGGTACTGCTTGCCCTTTTCCCAGGTATGTCGCCCGATGGCCTTGGCTGTAGGCACCCTGTAGGGCGGCAGTTCCATTACGAACGGAAGGTCGTCGTCCCTTAATATCTTCTTCATTACCAGCGCACTGAGTATCGCGAGCAGTACACCCAGCAGATAAATGCACAGGAGCGCTATGGCTGAATGCGACGGGAAGAAAGCTCCAGCCAGCAGCACGAAGATGGGGAGTCTCCCTGCGCAGCTCATGAACGGGATCAGCGCTATGGTGATGAGCCTGCTCTTCCTGCTCTCTATGGTGCGCGTGGCCATTATCGCCGGCACGTTGCAGCCGAATCCCATTACCATGGGTATGAAGCTCTTGCCGTGCAGGCCAAGGTGGTGCATCAGTTTGTCGACTATGAACGCAGCCCTGGCCATGTATCCGCTGTCCTCGAGCAGGGAGATGAAGAAGTACAGGATGAGGATGTTGGGAAGGAATACCAGCACGCTGCCGACGCCTGCTATCACTCCGTCCACCAGCAGGTCCTTCATCCATCCCTCGTTCATCATCGAGCCTATCCATGTCCCGAACCTGCCCACCAGGGAGTCGATCCAGTCCATGGGGTACTGCCCTATGGTGAAAGTGCACCAGAATATGAAGTACAGCAATACCAGGAAGATGGGGAAGGCCATCCATCTGTTGGTGACCACGGCGTCTATCCTGTCGGTCAAGGTGACCCTGGGTTTTTTGTCGACGTGGGGATGGAAGGTTTCCTTGAGGGCACCCTGGATGAAAGAATACTTGGCGTCGACTATCGCCGATTCGGGATTGGTCTGCAGGAGGCCTTCGATCCTGGCCTTCTCTTCTTCACGGGCCTCCGCCACCTCGGCGGCGTTAGGGTAGGTGGAGATTATCCTTTCGACCTCTTTGTCGTTCTCGAGGTATTTTATCGCCAGGTAACGAGTGGAATAATGGGCGCCTATGGTGATGTTCTCCTGCATGTGCTGCTGGAGATGCTTGATGCTCTTTTCCAGTTCCTGGCCATGGTTGATGTGGATATGGCGCCCGAGGCTGGGGGAGTGGTCTCCCTTGTAAATGGCTATGACGGTGTCGAAGAGCTCCGGGATTCCCTCGCCGTCCCGGCTCACGGTGGGACAGCAAGGGATTCCGAGAAGGTAGCCGAGCTGCCTGACATCCAGCTCGTCTCCTTTTGCGCGGAGTTCGTCGTACATATTGAGAGCCATGACCACCCTGAGGTCCATGTCTATGAGCTGTGTGGTGAGATAGAGGTTCCTCTCGAGGTTGCTGGCATCCACCACGTTTATCACCACGTCGGGGAGGGCTTCGAGAAGGTTCTTCCTCACATAGAGTTCTTCGGGACTGTAGGCGCTGAGCGAATAGGTGCCCGGCAGGTCCACCAGCACGAAGTCATAGCCTTTGTACTTGAAGCGTCCTTCCTTGGCGTCGACGGTGACGCCGCTGTAATTGCCCACGTGTTCATGGGCTCCGGATGCGATATTGAAAAGGCTGGTCTTACCGCAGTTGGGGTTGCCGACGAGGGCCACCCTTATCACATGTCCGCGCTGTTCGGCCAGTTTGGCCATCACCGCGTCTATCTTGGCCTGTTCATCGGTCTCTTCTGGCACAAGGGCCGAGAGGTCGGGTTCGTCCTTGAGGGAATCACGTACTTCCTGCTCGGAAACCACATCTATCTTTTCGGCCTCTTCCCTGCGGAGGGAGACCTTGTATCCAAGGATTTCGTATTCGATAGGATCCTTTAGAGGCGCGTTGAGGATCACCCGGACTGTCTTGCCCTGGATGAATCCCATCTCGATAAGCCTTTTGCGGAAGCCTCCGTGTCCGTTAACCTTTATGATAACGGCTCTTTCGCCTGTTTTAACATCCGAAAGATTCATGCTCTCTTGCCTTAACTGATGCAAAGGTAATGCAATCGACCCATGCGTGTCAATCCCCAATTATTGGTATTTTGCAGGCATTAAACCGTATTCCGCGGGCAAACGGACGGCAATAATCACTATATTTGAAAAAATACGAGATATGAAAAGGATATTCATATTCATCCTTGCAATTGCGCTCTCCCTCCCCACGGCGGTACCTGGCTGCAGCGGGAATCTGCCCAAGGAAGATAACCAGGAGAATCAGGACAACCAGGATCCGGACAACAAGGAAAATACGGACAATCCGGATAATCCCGATAATCCAGACAATCCGGATAATCCGGAGACCCCTGCCGAACTCCTGGCCCTCAAAGGCACCGTGCCGGTAACGGACGACTGGATATTCAATGACAAGCCATCCATTACCTTCCATATCGAGAATCCAAATGAAGTGAGCGTCACCGCGCAGATACGGATGAGGATAAGCACCGATACACAAAAGACCCTGGAAACCGTCGAGCAAAGCGCCGAGGTGCCGGCTAAAGGTTCGGTAGATGTGGTGGTGACCTCTACCGACAATCTCGAGCCCGGATTCTACAAAGCGAGTTGTTATCTCGATAAAAAAACGGTGAAGCTGTTCTTCTTCGGCATCAATCCTACCGAGATAGTGTCCGCCCCGGACATGCAGCCCGACTTCGACGCTTTCTGGGATAGTGCCAGGCAGCAGCTCGCCGCGATCGATATGAACGCGGAACTCACCGAAATAACCACCAAGAGCAACTCGAAGTGCAAGGTTTACCTTGTTGAGATGAATTCCGTGCCGGATGGACCTGAAGGTAATCCGGTGGTCGTCCGCGGTTACTATCTGGAGCCTCAGGACGGCAGGCAGCACCCTGTCATCATGCACTTCTATGGCTACGACGAACTCAGGAACCCGACCAGACTTTCCTGCCCTTCAGGCAATAGCGGAGAGTTTGCCGAGTTCTATCTCTCGCATCGCGGGCAGTATATCAACAACCGTCCGGCGGACAAGCGTGAACCGGACGGCCACGGCGACTTCGAGAACATTTACGGCGATTGGTTCGCCTTCAACTTCGGCAACAGGGACGGCTATTATTATCGCGGAGCCTTCATGGACTGCGTACAGGCCGTGCACTTCATGGCCACCCGCTCTACCAGCGATATGGACAACCTCTTTGCAGAGGGCTCGAGCCAGGGCGGCGCCCTCAGTTACGCCGCAGCTGCGCTCAGCGACATTCCCTTCACCGCCATCGCTCCCAACGTGGCGTTCCTGGGGGATTTCCCCGATTACTTCAGGATAGTGGGTTGGCCCGGCGATGTCGCCAGGAAGAACCAGGGATCGATGACGGACGAGGAGATGTATGCCTTCCTGTCTTATTTCGACACCAAGAATCTGGCGACCAAGATATCGTGCGCGGTATATGCCACCATTGGATTGCAGGACGGTACCTGCCCGCCCCATACCAACATCGCTCCGTACAACAACCTCCTGTCGACGGACAAAGAGGTCCACTTCTACCCGGAAATGCAGCACTCCTATCCGCCGAACTGGACCAACGCCATCATGAAGTATTTCAGGGACAGGATCAAGGACTGATTCCTATTGCCCTATGTCCTGCCGGTCGAGGAAGCGGTAACCCGCAGCCTCGGCCAGTGATTCCGGTCTGATAGCGGCATAGCCGCCCAGGTCGGCTATGGTCCGGGCTACCTTGATGATGCGCGAAAAAGCCCTCGCCGAGAGTCCCTGGCGCCGTATTAACTTCTCCATCAGCTCCTTGCACCTGTCGTCCAGAGGACAGAACTTTTCCAGCATGCGGCTGTCCATCCCGGAGTTGGTGCTGATTCCCGTGCCCCGGAAGCGCTCCTTCTGGATTTCCCTTGCCTGGAGCACCCTCGCCGCCACTGTGGCGCTGCTTTCCCCCCTGACGCGGTTCACCAGTTTGCCGGTCTCGACAGGATGCATCCAAAGATGTATATCTATACGGTCGAGTATCGGCCCTGAGAGCTTCGAAAGGTATCCAACGCGCTGCCCCACGGTGCAGGTGCACCTGTCTCCTTCGCCGTAATAGCCGCAGGGACATGGATTGCATGCCGCAACGAGCATGAAAGAGGCAGGATAGGATATCTTTGACCGCAAGCGCGATATAGTTACGCAGCGGTCTTCGATGGGACCCCGGAGCGCTTCTATGACGCTCTTGGGCATCTGTGTGAATTCATCGAGGAAGAGCACTCCGTTATGGGCAAGGCTGACCTCTCCCGGGAGTATGCTGTCGCCCCCTCCGCCCCCTATTATCGCGGGGAGCGACGCGCTGTAATGAGGGGCGCGGAAAGGACGCAGCCGCATCAGTCCGGCAACAGGGCCACAGGCCCCTGAGATTGAGTATATCTTGCTGGTTTCCAGAGATTCTTCGAGGGTCATCGGTGGCAATATCCCGGCCATGGCCTTTGCCAGCGAACTCTTCCCCGAGCCTGGAGGGCCGACCATGATCAGGTTGTGTCCGCCGGCGACGGCTATCTCGGCACCGCGCTTTGCCCCTTCCTGGCCTATTATCTCGGCGAAATCCATCCTATTATCTCCATAAGCTCCACCGCTTTGCCGCATGGTACACAGGCGCTCCCTGTATTCGGTGCTGTTCCATACCAGCAGGTCTTCGGCAGGCCCGCTCTCTTCGAGGATGCGCAGCACTTCGGGGATGTCTCCTACCCCGTATATCCTGGTATGTTGCCGGTATTCTACCGTTTCCATGGCGGAACGGCGCGGGAGGATACAACCTTCAAGTCCTTGTTTGATAGCGAGTTCCGCATAAGGAAGCGCTCCTTGTACAGGCCGTACGCTTCCGTCCAGGCCCAGTTCTCCCATGATAAGGTATCTGCCCAGCCCCGGCAGCTCCTTCTGGCCGCTGGCGGCGATTATGCCGAGAGCTATTGGAAGATCGTACCCGCTGCCGTTCTTGTGCATGTCGGCTGGAGCGAGGTTGATGACTATCTTCTTGCCCGGGATATGGAAGTCCAGCGCCTGCAGGGCGGTAACGGTGCGCAGCAGGCTCTCCTTTACCGCTACGTCGGCCAGACCGACCAGATGTATTCCTATGCCTTTGGTGATGTCCACCTCCACGGTCACGGGCATTGCATCTATGCCTACGCATTTGGCGGCGTTGATATTGATTAACATACCGTAAAAAAGTTTAACTTTGCCCCCGATGGAGCACACTATTATTATCAAGGACCTCGCTGCGATAGATTCTGCGGCCCGGCAGTTCCTTTCGGAGACATCCGGCCACAATATCATTGCCCTTTATGGCAGCATGGGCGCCGGCAAGACCACTTTTACGGCGGCGCTCTGCCGGGCCCTCGGAATTGACGGTGAATCAGTGAGTTCTCCCACCTTCGCCCTAGTCAACGAGTATCGCACCCGTTCCGGCGGGTCGGTGTTCCACTTCGACTTCTACCGTATAGACAAGATTGCCGAAGCGCTCGACATCGGATTCTACGAATACATCGATTCCGGCTGCCTCTGCATCATGGAATGGCCCGAGAACATAGAGGAAATCCTCCCCGAAGAAACGCTCAGGGTGCATATCGCCGTTCTGCCCGACGGATCCCGTTCCCTTACCTGGCAGGACTGACCTCCACTGCCGTAAGGTATCCGTAGATATCCAGTTCCCGTTTCCTGCCGCCCTCCCAGAGGAAGGGCCGGCCGCCTTCGGATGCGGGGTTGAGGGCAAGGAAGAGCCTGTTCCCAGCCATCGCGGCGCAGTCCGCCCCCATGAACAGGCAGTCTCTTTCCGATAATACGACAGTCCCGTCCTCGCTGAGGGCCAGAGCCCTTCCGTCGATACCCAGCCACCACAGTTTCCCTCCTGGGGCGCAGAAAGGATAAGCCATCTGGCCGGGAATCAGGCTCTCTTTACCCGTTTCGGGCCATTGGACTATGCAGCATGGGTCCCCGTGGGTGTTCCTGCCGTAACCGTACACGCATACCCCTCCCTCTCCACAGTCCATTATTGCAGCTCCCTCCCATGTGATCGAAGGACTCAGCAGACGGCACTGCTTGCCCCTGCTAAGGACGCAGCTCGCCCCGTTCCTTCCAACCATCCAGATTTCATCGTCTATGCATTTTACGGCGAGTACCCGCGTTACCGCGAGTGGCATCGAGACTCCCTTTACCGTTCCGTCCCTCACCAAAAAGCAGGCTTCGCCATTGCGATAGGCAAAGTACCAGTGCCCGCCGTCGGTATACAGGGCACCGCTCCGTCCGCGCGCAGCGTCGTCGAAGCTCCCGAAAACCGAACATTCCTCAGCCGAGAGCAGAATGGAGCCATTTTTCCGCAGCACGAGGCCTTCCCGGCCTGCTGGAGCGCCAAGGGTGAGGATGTCACCATCCAGTGGCAACAGGCCCAGCAGACGCTCTTTTTCGGGATACCGGCAGATTTCATCCCCGTCGCGTTTGACGACGGTGCCGCGGTCGCCTGCATATTCGGTAAACAGATGCCCGCCTATCAGATGATGGGAGCTTGCCGCGGTGCTGATTTCAGTCTCCGCGCCCGTTTCGAGGGACAGGACTTCAGAGTAATTGCGGTAGAGGAGCAGCCGGCCCCCGGAATTGCCGTAGGCCGTGTCGCGCTGCCAGTCATAGCTCTCAGGAACGTCTACGGCGCTCAGCAGCAGCGTAGTATCCGGTTCGCCGCTGCAAGCCGTCTCGCCCTTCCTGTCGCCTGGGACGTGCCGGTTTTCCATGACAAGGCAGCGGACCGCCGTGGGGATGGTGAAGGGCTCGCAGGCACTTATGGCCATTGCCAGCAATGCGCTTGGGACAAAAGTTTTCATACAGTTCCGGTTTCCGGCAAAGAACTGTATAAAAATGCGTCCGGCAGGGGTAAAACTGCGGGGCAAAAAAAAATTTATACGTT
>ONSD01000112.1 GCA_900320385.1 uncultured Bacteroidales bacterium | reverse complement strand
AGCGCGAAGCCATCTACTCCCGCCGCCGCAACGCGATCGCGGGCGACAAGGTGGAGATAGACCTCCGCAACATGATGGTGGACTCCGCCTCGCTCTTCGCCGAGCAGAACGAAGGCGCCGACTTCCAGACCTTCCAGGAAGGACTCATGGCCCGCTTCTCCATCGACGCGCCCTTCGATGCCGACTACTATGCCCACGCAAAGCAGGACGATATGGTGGACAAGCTCGTGGAGCACATGCAGGCTGTCTACCAGCGCCGTATGGATACCCTGGTGGAGAAACTCTTCCCCATCATCAAGCCCGTCTATGAAAAACAGGGTGCCATGTACCAGAACATCGCCATCCCGATTTCCGACGGACGCAAGACCATGACCATTTCCGTGAACCTCGAAAAAGCCTATAACTCCGAGGGACGCGAGGTGGGCAAGACCCTCAGCAAGAACATCATACTCTATCAGATAGACGAACACTGGAAGGAGCACCTCCGCGAGATGGACGACCTCAAGCAGAGCGTGCAGAACGCTTCGTACGAGCAGAAGGACCCCATAGTGGTGTACAAACTCGAGAGCTACAACCTTTTCGCAGGCATGCTCGAGAGCCTGAACCAGGATGTGCTTTCGTTCCTGTTCAGGGCCTTCGTGCCGCTGCGCGACGCTTCCGAAGCCACCGCTCCCAACCGCGCCCAGAGGCGTGCCGCTCCCATGATGAACGCCCACCGCGACGATCTCACCACCAACGGCGAGCAGAAGTCCAACACTCCCATCAAGGCCGACAAGAAGATAGGCCGTAACGATCCCTGCCCCTGCGGCAGCGGGAAGAAATACAAGAACTGCCATGGCAAAGGGTTGGTTTAAAGACAGCGACGATTCCCAGGCAGCACCCGTGGTCGACGTGAACGACGTCAACCACATCGCGTCGGGGACCGTGGTCAAGGGCGACATTTCAGCGCTCAACGACATCCGCATCGACGGTACCGTCGACGGCCGGGTGTATTCCAGAGGAAAGGTAGTGCTCGGAGAGAGGGCGGTGGTGACCGGCGCCCTCATATGCCAGAACGCCGATATCTGGGGCAAGGTGGACGGCGACGTCTACGTGCAGGAATCGCTTACCGTCAAATCCACCTCCACCATCGACGCCAACGTGGCGGCGGGCCGCTTCCAGATGGAGATGGGCGCCACCCTCAACGGCAGCTGCAACATGATCACTCCCGAGGACTTCGAGAAGTTCGTGTCCGAAGTGGTGAAGGTCAAACTGCCGGTTCTTCCCTGAAAATCCTGAAAACCTTCCGCTGCGTCATGCAGTAGGAGATTTCGAAGCAACGGTATTCGTCGTGTCCGTAACGGGCGCGGCGATGTCCGGTTATATAGGCAGGCTTGAATCCCAGGTCCTGCATCCTGAGCAGGTCTACCGAGGTCCTGCCTTCGCTCAGCAGTGATTCCATGATTTCGTAATTCTTCCTCAAGGCCGACAGGACCTTGCGGCTGTACCGTTCGTGCCCTTCGCCGAAGTGGTAATGCCAGCGGTTGCGGCAGGCCTCGCAGCAGAATATCTTGTCGCTCCGTCCCACCACTGGCCTGCCGCACATCTTGCATAGTTTCGCACACATATCCATTTGCACTTTGGACCAAAGATGGGAATGAATCCTTTAGAATCCAAGGCCCCGGGACAGCCGGCGTGCAGATTTATACGTTTCCGGGGGATAAAGGAAAAACTTTCGGCCTTTAGGATTTTCCCGTTGCCTCCGGAATAATATCGATACCCGGGGTATAATCCCGGCATTCCTGCCTGAAAGATTCTTTGCCACCGCCGTAAACGTCAAAATATCCGTTGCAAGCCGATGAAAGGCATCGCCCCCATGTTTTTTCGCCGTTCCTTTGCAATGGGATTTTCCCGGGACCGCGCGGCCCGGAAGACTCCCGGGAATTCAAACTTAAACATGAAAGACTTATTATGGAACAATTGAACAGAGTGGAATTGCGGGGGCTGGTCGGCAGCGTAAGGCACCAGACCTCCGGCGCACGCAGGATGGCGCATTTTACCGTGGCCACGTCGAGGGCCTACAGGGACCGCAGCGGCCAGGCGCAGATAAGCACCGACTGGCATGACGTGAGCGCCTGGGAAGGAAAGGATATCAAGGATGTGGACAAGATAAAGAAGGGGGACAAAGTCTACGTAGTAGGGCGCCTCAGGTATTCCAGCTTCATGACCGAAGAAGGTGTGGAGCGCCCGTCCACAGAGATAGTAGCCTCCAAGGTCAGTCTGCTGGCCGGAGAAGAAAGCCTCCCTTGCGAGATGTTCTGAGATGAAGGCAGGAGTACTTATGATGTTGCCGTTCCTGGCCCTGCTTGCATGTTCGAAGGATAATCTGCCTCCGGAGACTCCGAGGGAAGACCGTATCGTCATCGATGAACCCGAGACCGGGGGAAACGAAGATCCGGGGCCTGCGGTTCCGGGAGAAGATGTGAACAGGGTTGCCCTCTGCGTTGACCTTCAGTGCGAACGGGAGCACATGGCCTATCCCTGGAAGGCTGCCTCGGACAGCAAGGCGAGCGCCTGGTACGGTTTCCCTGTGAAACTGCGCCTGTCGCTGGTAAGCTGGGCGGACGGAGAGGTGCCGGACACCTCCACGGTGCTCTATCCTTTCAACCTTGTAGGGGCGAGGCTCAATGCAGATGTGCATATCCGCATGGAACCGCTTGAGGGACACCGTTTTTACGGTGCAAGCCGCGATGCCGTCAAGAATTCCCTGGACGGGGATGCATGGAAGGGAATGATGAAGGAATTCGCCCGTGCGAGGGCGTCATTCATCGCCGACGGGGAGCCCATATGCGACTATGATTACAGCTCCACGAAATGGATCAGCGAAGAGGCCGACCGTGTATACCGTTATTGCCACTTCTGGAAGGACTGGGGCAGGGAGCATCCCGCCGACACTGTGCTGTGGGAGAGCGGGGACTTGTTTGTCGGGTCGTTGTGCGATGCCTTCCTGCCCCTTGAGTCCTACGGGGGCGACGTCTTCCTGAAAGAGGTCGACGAAGCTTCGGGCGCGTCGCTGACGCATTTCGACCCGGTGCTCACTGAACTCCTCGACGATCTGCAGAAGGCCGATGACAGGATTTCGCGCCTCCGCGTCTACAAGTGGAAGCTCTTTGGGAACAATTTCGGCTGGGGAGATACTGACGGTGGCACAGAGTGGTCGTCGTTCGGGATCTCGCTGCAGAATGTATCCCTTTCGGGAGCTGAAGGATATGAACTTACCCATGTTATCTACCGTTTCAGGGCTGACGGTACGCCGTATTGGTGGAAACCGGTGGACGGAGATCGATGGGCCGTGCCAGTGGATGAACTATGAAAAGGATCATTGTGATAGCTTTGTTGTGCATGTCATGCCTTCCTGCCGCCTCGCAGAGATGGATGGCCGGAACCAATGCGGCTGACTGGGCATATTTCGGTACCGTGAACGCCGAAGCTTCGGTGGCCGTGGACCGACGGGTGTCGGTGCACGCTTCTGCCAAGTACAATCCCTGGAGTTGGAAGAAAGCTTCAGGAGAGAGGATAAACCAGAAGCAGCAGACCTATACCCTCGGTTTCCGCTATTGGCCATGGAACGTCTATTCCGGCTGGTGGATGGGAGCGGGGGCCCGTGTAGGAGAATACAACCGCGGGGGATTGATAAAGAGTGAGACTGAAGAAGGGGATGCCGCGGGCGTTGACTTCTATGCGGGCTATACCCTTATGTTGCATAAACGCTTCAATCTGGAGATAGGCTGGGGGATGTGGGCAGGCAAAAAGCGGTATATAAGCTACGATTGCCCCACCTGCGGACATATCATCCATGACAAAGAAGGCAGCAAGGCTTTCCTTCTGCCGGATAATCCTACCGTAAACCTTGTTTGGATATTCTGAACCATGAAGTACCTTTCAATCCTTATCCCGCTGGTACTGGCGGCCGTCGGCTGCGGTACCCCGGGCAAGCTCCAGAGGGTGCAGTCCGGCTACTGCGATGCTACTATCCGGCTCCCGCGAGGGAGGGAAGCCGCTTTCCGTGAATTCGAGGTTACCCGCGGCAACGTCGCGTCCGACACCCTCAGGGTGACCGGTCCCGGCGGTGAGGAATTCATACTCATGAAGGCCGTCCAGAACGATGACGGGGAGATGGTAGCCCATGAAGTGCTCGATGCCGCGGTAGTCTCCGCCCGCTTCAGGAACGTTGCGGAAAGGCATGGGAGGGTGGACCTGGAATTCCAGGTGACGGTGCCTGCCGGCATGATGGACAGCCGCTGGCAGCTCCGTTTCAATCCCGAGATGTACATCCTGGGCGACAGCGTCCGTCTCGATCCGGTGATAATAACCGGCCGCGACTACCGGGCCCGCCAGCTCCGAGGCTACGAGCAGTACCGGCGCTTCCTTGCCGGGATAGTCTCCGACAGTCTAAAGTTCGTCAACGCCTGGCAGCTGGAAATATTCCTGGAGCGCAACATCCCGCAGTTGTTCAAGTACCGCAGCGACAGTTCTTTCGTCTCCGATGAGGAATTCCTGTCATGTTACGGCGTATCGGAGCAGGAAGCCGTGGAACACTATACAAACCGTTTCCTGGTGAACAGGAACCTTCGGCGTATCGCAAAGAAGGACAGGATGTTCCATAAATACGTCAGGGTCCCGATAGTGAGCGAAGGGGTGAGGCTCGATACGGTGATGATGAATGCGGACGGAGATTTCGTCTACAACTATGTCCAGACCATCAATACGAGGCCGAAGCTGCGCAAAGTGGACATAGTGCTCTCGGGCAGCATCTACGAACAGGACGAACGGCTCTACAGCATGCCGCGTACCGAGCCGCTGACATTCTACATATCGTCGCTGTCGACCTTCGCAGACAGATCGCCGCGTTATCTTACCCGCACCATAGGCCGGAGGGTGGAAGCCAATTCTTCCTGTTACATCGAATTCCCGCAAGGGGGAGACATGATAGACGAAGACCTCGGCAATAACCGGAGGGAGATGGAAAGGATAAAGGACAATATCCGCGACATACTCCGCAACGAAGAGTTCGACCTGGACAGCGTGACCATAGCGTCCTACGCTTCACCCGAAGGGAGCGAACGCTCCAACGCGGAACTGTCCCTGCGGCGGGCGGCCTCTGCGGCGAAGTTCTTCTCGCGGTACGCTTCCCGGCTGCGTGACAGCCTGAGGCGGGAAGAAGGACTGTTCATCTCGGTAGACGGTGCTTCCGATGCCGGGTCCTGGACAAGCGGAGGGAATACTCCGTTCAGTATACCGTTCATTACCCACAGTGGCGGAGAGAATTGGGAAATGCTTGATTATCTGATAGATACCGACAACAACTTGAGCGCGGAAGAAAAGGACCGCTATATGGACAGAAGGGCGCTCGCAGGCCTGGACCAAAGAGAAGAGGCGATGCAGGCCGATCCGTCCTACGGCTATGTGCGAAGCGAGCTGTATCCGCGGACGAGGGTGGTGAAGTTCGATTTCCATCTGCACAGGAAGGGAATGGTTGAGGAGACAGTGCAGACTACGGAGATCGACAGCACCTACATGGAGGGAGTGAGAGCGATAGACGACCGCGACTACGTCCTCGCGCTCAAGAAGTTGTCGACCTATAAGGATTACAATACGGCGATAACCTACCTGGCGCTGGACCGTAACCGTTCAGCGATGACGATACTGTCCGGCCTGCCGGATTCGCCGCAGGTGAATTATATGAAGGCGGTCGTCTATTCCCGCTGGAGCGACGACCGGAATGCGGTGCAGTGCTACCTGAACGCCTGCCGCGAAGACCAGAGTTTTGTGTTCAGAGGCAATCTGGACCCCGAGATAGCCTCACTGATAAGGCGTTATGGCCTCAATCAGGATAATAAAGAGGGGGAAACATTATGAAAAACTCCATTATTCTTTTGCTCGCAGGAGTCGCGGCAGCCGCGATATCCTGCCAGAAGGAGCCGCTTGGCTCCGCACCACAGGCCGATTCTTCGGAAAGAGGCTTCATCAGTATCTCACTGGGCAGCGGTCCGTCTACCAAGGCAGCCGCGGATGTTTCCTTGCAGGATCTTGACAGGACTGTATCGGAAGTGCAGATAGCCATATTCAATGCATCGTCGTCCCGGGATGCAGGGTACCGTCAGTTCTACTCATCGTACGGGGCGCAGACACTGGAAAATGACAATACCACGCCCGACCTCGAAACGATAAGCCTTCCCGTAGGGGATTATACCGTATATGCAGTAGTAAACGGTCCGGATGTGTCCGGGACAACCACTCTGGATGCCCTGCTCGCTACCGTGGCGCCATTTGACGAATGGAACGGTACCAACAGCAACGAGGCCGGCGTGTCGTCGGCAGTGCGCAATCTCGTGCAGACCGGAAGCGCCTCGGTCTCCGTCGGCACCGCCCAGACCCAGGCTGCGCCCGCAAAGGTGGTGGTACCGGTAAAGAGACTTGCTTCGCGCGTCAAACTTGCGAGTGTAACCAACAATCTCCCTGAAGGTTACGGCGAAGTCAAACTGAAGAGGGCCTTCCTCGCGAACGTGGTGAAGAATGAAAACCTTGGTGCTGAGCTGAACCTTTCGGCCACCGCCTGGAATGCGGCCGTGACCTCGGGCGTCGAATCTTTCTGGGGAAACTGCTGGGGCCGCAGTTCCATCGCGGACAAGGCTTCGATCATAGGGACCGGGTCCAATGCCGCATACAGCCCCGAAAATACTTTCTGCGATTACCGGCAGGCAGTCAGCATAGCCCGTGGCGCTGCGAGTGAAGCCCCCGCCCATTATTTCTACTGTTACGCGAACCCGTCGCTGGATTATATAGAGGATCCTACTGCAATCAACGAAAGCGGATGGGACGCTTCGAAGGCCACGACCGAATTTGTGGCGGTGGTCGAAGTGTTCGACGGCTCAGGCAGTCTCGGAGAACGCTACTACAGGGTACCGCTGCGCTACAACAGCACCGGACATGGTGTGACTTCGCAGCGTACGGACGAGAAAGGTCTTCTCCCAAACCATGCCTACAGCGTTGCCCTTACCCTTACCGCCCTCGGTCCGGAAGATTTCACCACTATCGAAAAAGGCTGCTGTTCCTTCGAGATCAAAGTATCCGATTGGGATGCAGGCGATTATATGGAAACCGTCCTCTGACCATGAAAACCCCGGACAAGATTCTCGCAGTGCTGCTTCTTTCCGCCCTGGCTTCTTCCTGTTCAATCAAGGAAGACCGGAGCCTGTGCCCCGCCTGTCTTAAAGTAGTGATGACTCCGGCTTCCGTCCGCCTCGCCGGCAATGGGACTTGCCGGGTGCACGTCGACGACAGGCTGCAGGCTGCGGAAGCCGATATGGACTCTTCGAAGCCCTGGGCGGAGTTCGAGGTAGCCAAGGACAGCGTGCGCCTTTGCAGCTGGCTCGAGGCTCCTGCCGGGTATCCTGCTTCCACTCAATATGTTATCGGCGAAGGAAGGCAGTGCGACAGCCTTTGGGCTTTTGCCCATGCCTTCCTTGCTTCAGCCGAGGAAGTCTCGGACAGCGTATCGCTGCACAAGCGCTTCCTGACCCTTACCGTCCGGTATTCGGCGAAGGAAGCCGAAGGCGGCGCGCCTTACGACATGAAAGTGGTTTCAGCTACCGCGGGCACCGACCTGAAGACGCTTGGAGCCATCCGCGGGCATTTCAGCTGCGACCTGGATT
>ONSD01000113.1 GCA_900320385.1 uncultured Bacteroidales bacterium | reverse complement strand
GCGACACCGGTACCTTGTTGCCGAGCACCGACAGGATGCATACCGCGAAGGCTATGTCGGTGGCGGTGGGGATGCCCCATCCTCCGGCCGCCGCGGTGCCGTGGTTCACGAGTACGTATATAAGGGCGGGAGCGAGAACGCCTCCGAATGCTGCTATCACCGGGAGCAGGGCTTTCTTTGGTGAAGAAAGTTCGCCGTACGCTATTTCGCGCCTTATTTCGAGCCCCACGGTAAAGAAGAAGATCACCATCAGCACGTCGTTGATGAAGCCTCCTATGGTCATGTTCCTGGGGAAGATGGAATCTATGGTGCCTTGCGGACTCTGCAGGTGCAGGGTCATGGATGTGCCGAGCAAGTCCCTGTATAGGTCCTTGGTGAAGGGGAGATTGGCCAGAAGCATCGCTGCGACCACGCAGGCAAGCAGCACCACGCCCTGGGCCCAGGGCTTCTTCATGAAGCGTTTGCCGCTCATTTCGGTAGTGAGCAGGCTCTTGTTCCAGGTATATATCGGTATCAGTCTCATGTCTTACATTATTATCTTGAAGTCCAGCAGGAAGTTCCCGCAGAAAGTACCGGAAAGATGCGCCATGCTTCCCTTGCGGCACACGCTCCTGCGCCTGTCCAGTTCTATCGCCAGAAGGTCGCCTGCACGTACGAGCATATACTGCGACGCCTGCTCGAGGGCTTTGTTCACGGTGCTTGCCGACGCTTCGCAGTGTTCGAAGAGTTTCTTGCGGCCGCACTTCAGTACGAAAGTGTTACCGGGATTGCCCATCACCGGTTTGAGGTAGACGGGAGAAGGCAGGAATGAGGTGTGGTCAAGGCATGAGGCGCTGGCGAAGCCTTCGGGAGTGCCGTCGATGAAATTGTCGGCATACAGCAGGACGCCATAGCCGAAGCCGTCCCAGTACCGGTCGGCGAAACGCTCGGCTATGCTTTTGCCTGGTTTGCAGATGCGTGCGAAAAGGACCGGACTGAAACTGATGCTCTCGACAGTTTCCGGAGTGTAAAGGTCTTCGTTCTTCCGGTCCCAGCTGGTGTCCGGCCGGGTAACAGTCTTTCCGTTGAAAGTCTGGACGATGATGTTCATCTAGAACAGCGAACCGTTGAATTTGTCCTTGAGGGCGTTGAGCTGATCGCGGCTCGCGGGTCCCTTGCGTTCTTCGTCGATTTCCTTCTTTATCCGCGCGAACTGCGCCTTGGTATCCAGGGCGAAAGTGCCCTGGTCCACCCATGCGAAATACGAAGGCTCGGTCAGGTAGACGTCCCTGACGCTGCGGCCTTTGTGCTTGCCGAAGTTGATGAGGATGTGCGCCGGGTCCTTCTTGCCGCTGTCGTCGTAGATAAGATGCCCGCTGAAGTCGACATACTTCTTTCCGACGAACGAAGAGAGTGACGCTACATCGTTCTTGAGCACCTGTTCGCGGTATGGAGCCGGATCCTTGTACATGTCCAGCTGGGCTTTGAGCACCTCATACGTAGCGAGTGTATCGGCTTCGGCGGAATGGGCGTTCTCGAAGTCCCGTCCCCCGCAGTAGAAGCGGTAGGCGGCCCTGAGGTTGCGCGGCTCCATGGCGTGGTAGATGTTCTGGACGTCCACCATCACCGGGGAGTGGAGGTCGACCTCCACCGAGGCGAGCATCTCCCTGGCTTTCTGCTTGCTGGCTTCGGGTACGTTGAACGCGGCTATCCTTTCCCTGCAGTATTTCTTCACCCTTTCCAGTTCCTCCGCAAGCATGGGGAGGTCGAATTTGGTGGAGTTGAATCCGGCGAAGTCGCTGTCCCTGAGCCACGAGCAGATTTCGGGCGCAAGTTCGAGAAACCGCGGACAATCGGATACCATCTCGTCCTTGAGGCCGTTCACCTTCGAGGCTTCCTCCTCGATATGGCGCTGCTTACCGGCCTCATAGTCCCATGGCCTTATCCGCCAGGTCTTGACTTCGGGTTCAGACTTGCCCGGGAATACCTTGACGAAACTGAGTTCAACTATGGATGCAGCAGGGATATTCAGCCCCGTGCTTTCGATGTCGAAGAACAGCAGGGGCTTTTGGAGTTGGAGTTCCATCTGCGGAGAGTTCTTTTACGAAACCATGATAGGCATCAGGATGCCGCACATCTTTCCGCTCTCCTCCTCTTCTTCCGAAGGGATGATGAGGGCGGCCCTGCGTGCGTCGGCGAACTTCATGACAAGCGTTTCGCAGTTCATGTTGGCGAGGATGTCGATGAGGAACGACGACTTGAATCCTATGGTGAGATCGTCACCGGAGTAATCGCAGGGGAGTTTTTCGTAAGCCGCTATGGCGAAGCCGAGGTCCTGGGCGGTGATTTCCACCTGGCCGGACTTGAGGTCGAGCTTGATATGGTTGGAAGCCTTGTTGGCGCACACGGCCACGCGGCGTACGGTGTCGAGGAACTGCGGACGGTCGATGCGCAGTACGTTGGAATTGTTCTGCGGGATGACGTCACGGTATTTGGGGTACTTGCCTACCACCAGGCGGCAGATGAGGGTGGTTGGGCCGAGAGAGAACACAGCGGTTGAGGAGTCGAAGGCAAGCGGTACGGGGTCGCCGTCCTTGTCGACTATGGCCTTGAGCACGCCGGCGGGCTTCTTGTTGAGGATGAACGAAGCCGGCTGTGCGGCCTTTGCGTCAGCGGCGGTGTAGCAGATCAGCTTGTGGGAGTCGGAAGCCACGAGCGTGGTGCTCTCGGTACCCATGTCGAAGAAGATACCGTTCATCGCGGGGCGCATCTCGTCGTCCGCGGTCGCGTAAACAGTGCCGCTTAT
>ONSD01000114.1 GCA_900320385.1 uncultured Bacteroidales bacterium | reverse complement strand
GATTCTTCGGTGACCGTCTCTATGGCGCCTTCGACGTTTACAAACGCAACACCTACGACCTCCTCAACTGGACCCCGGTAGCTGCCGGCGCCAACCTTACCAACTTCCTCAACGCCAATATCGGCGACCTTGAGAATCTCGGCGCGGAACTGGAAATCAACGCCGTCCCCGTGGAGACCAAGGACTGGAGCTGGACCGTGGGGTTCAACGCCGCCTATAACAAGACCGTGATCACGCGTCTGACCAGCGATGACGAGAGGGAGGACTACTACGGAGTCGACACCGGCGGCATCTCAGGCGGCTCGGGCAACACCGTACAGGTTCACCAGACCGGACAGGCCCCGAATTCGTTCTATGTTTACAAGCAGGTTTATGACACCGACGGCAATCCCATCGAAGGAGCATACGCCGACCTTAACGGCAACGGATCCACGGACGAGGGAGACAAGTACTGCTTCCACAAAGCGGCTCCGGACTGGACCTTCGGTTTCAACACCCAGCTGTCCTGGAAACGCTGGACCCTTGCAGCAAGCGCCCATGCCAATATCGGCAACTATGTCTACAACAATGTGATGAGCGACGGCGACCTGCTTACCGACCTGGCCACGAACGGCTTCGTAAACAACCGCTACAGCACTGCGGAAGCCCACAATTTCCTGAGCTACGCCCAGTACTGGTCCGACATGTACGTCACTGACGCTTCGTTCCTGAAGCTCGACAACATCACACTCCAGCGCAGCTTCGACAGCCTTATGAAGATAGCCGGCCGCAGCGTGGGCGGCAGCATTTTCGCAACTGTCAACAACGTCGCCTGCCTGACCGGATACAAGGGCATCGATCCCGAAATCTTCAGCGGCATCGACAACAACATGTATCCCCGTCCCCGCACCTACATCCTTGGTGTAAAATTCAACTTCTAATTCTGACACGGTATGAAAAAGATTAAAAACATAATTATCGCGGCTGTCGCAGTAATTGCGGCCTGCTCCGTTTCTTCTTGTGTCGGCGACCTGGATGTTACCCCCATCGACCCCAATACGGTACTTCCCGAAGATGTCCTCAACAGCCAGGATGCGTTCACCAGCCTGCTCGCAAAATGCTATCAGGGACTTGCATGTTCGTCATCCAGCGGTGAAAACGGCAGTCCGGACATGTATGGTATAGACGGCGGTTTCGGTCAGTATATGAGGGCCCTTGTAAACACCCAGGACCTTCCCACCGACATCATGACCTGCTGCTGGAACGACGGCAACCTCTTCGACGTGCACAACATGACATGGAATGCATCCAACGAGTTCGTGCTCAGCATGTACTACAGGATCTTCTTCCAGATCGGCCTGTGCAACGAGTTCATCCGCCAGTCCAAGGCCACCGAGATTTCCGGTTACGACCTCAAGGATGCATATATTGCCGAAGCTCGTGCCCTCAGGCTCCTGAGCTGGTATCATGCCATCGACATGTTCGGCAACGTTCCCTTCTCCGATGAGAATTCCAGCGTCGGATCCCTCGGCGGTGACAGGATCGAGCGTGCCGACCTCTTCGACTGGATGGAGAAGGAAGCCACCGACCTTCTCTCCGGCAGCGACCTTGCAGAGCCCGGCAAGAATGAGTATGCCCGTGCCGACAAGGGGCTCGTTCAGATGATTCTTGCCAAGTTGTACCTGAATGCCGAAATATGGAAAGGAACCGCCATGTACGACAAGTGCGCGAGCCTTTGCGAAACCATCATCGGCGAGTATCCGCTCCACGGCAATTACAACGACCTCTTCTGCGCCGACAACCATCTGTTCAGCGCCAACACCACCTACCACGGTGACGAGATCATATTCCTCTCTCCCCAGGACGGTATCAATATCCATTCTTGGGGTTCGACCAACTTCCTCATTTTTGCAAGCACCTGGGCTGTTTCGGGAGATCCCGACCGCACCATGGACGTGAGCACCGTAGGCATTTCGTCCGGATGGTCCGGCCTCAGCCTCACCGGTGCCTTTACAAGCAAATTCGAGGACGGAGACACCCGTGGCAATTTCTTCAAGGGCGGCTTCGAGCAGTACGTCGACTACCTCCGCGGGCCCAGCGGGGAATCCAACGGTTGGAAATCCACCAAGTTCAAGAACATCAACCACGATGGCAGCGCGGCACAGGCCCAGGGTTTCGTAGATACTGACTTCCCGATCTTCCGCAGCGCCGACGCCTATCTCATGTATGCAGAGTGCGCCGCCCGCGGCAATGCCGACAGGACCAAAGGCCAGAACTACCTGAACGCAGTGAGGAACCGCGCCGGTGTGGGCAACATTGACCTCACCCTGTCCAACATCATCGACGAACGCGGCCGTGAGCTCTATCTCGAGGGCTGCCGCCGTCAGGACCTCATCCGCTTCGGCCTGTTCACCACCGCCGATTACCTCTGGGAATTCAAGGGAGGCGTACAAGGAGGACAAGCCGTTGACGCTCACTACAATCTCTATCCTATCAGTCCGGGAGAGCTCAATGCCAACGGCAAACTCACCCAGAACCCCGGATATTAATAAAGGGACCGCTATATGAAAAAGATATTTTACTCATTTCTCCTGATGGCTGCCGGCTTGTTCGCCGCATCATGCGAACAGGCCCATATCGAAGAGGTGTTCGATCCTTCGGCAGTCGACGTACAGACCCTCGGAAACATCCCCGGAACCGTTCTGGCGTCGGACGGCCCTGCCATTACCACAACTTTCAACCCCGCCGATTTCAAGATTGACGTAGCTACCCTGTATTCCCTTTACGCTTCGGCTTCATCCAACATGGATGAGAAGAAGAAGATGACAGCCACGATAGAAGTGGACAAGGAAAACGGCACGGGCACGATTTCGATGCTCCAGAAAGACATCAACTCGATGGTCTTCAACCTCGGCGGAGCGGCCGACGAGCCTTTCACCATTTACTTCCAGATGGGCGCGGCCATAGCCAACGACAAGAGCCAGGCCATCGCATCCACCGAGCAGCTTTCCAACATCGTCGGCGCCACATTCACCGCTTACAGCACAGTCATAAGGGATGTTGACCTGTATGACCATGTGTGGGCGATAGGAAACAGCGACAAGACCGGCAACTGGAGCCATGAGAAGGTTTACCAGTACCTCTACGACTACGGAAAAACCGGCAATATCTTCACCGGACTCCTCGATTTCGGTGAAGACCATTCCGGCAACGAATTCAAATTCACCGGTGCCGCAAACTGGGACAACGCCACAGGAAACTGGGGCGTCGCCGAAGGTGAAGAAACCGAAGAACCCACGACCCTGCAGCTGGAGAACGGTTCAAACACCAACATCTGGCATTACACCGCAAAACGTTTCTACGGGTTCTCGCTCAACACCAGCACCCTTGTGCTAACCAAACTCTACAGCTTTGACAACATCGGCATAGTCGGCGCATTCAACGGCTGGAACCAGGCCGATCCCGACATGAAGATGGAGTATAACGATTACCTCAACCGCTTCTGGATCGACCAGACCTTCGCCGAGAACACCGAACTCAAGTTCGCGGTCGACGACTCCTGGGACATCAACTGGGGAGGCAAGGACGGCGAAACCGCAGCCGGCGGAGACAATATTGCCGTTGAGGCAGGTTCTTACCGAATCTACATCGACCTTAACAAGGGACAGTACGAACTCAGTTCCTCCATGTTCGGCAAGGATGAACCCACCGGTGACGACACTCCCGAGGAACCCGTTGCTTACGAAGGCTGGGGCGTCGTTGGCTCCATCAACGGATGGGGCGGTGACGGAGATGACGTCCACATGACCATGATGGGTGACTTCTGGGTAGCCAGGGGTGTAACCCTGACGGCCGACGACCAGTTCAAGTTCCGCAAGGATGAAGACTGGGCCGAGAACATCGGAGCCGAAGGCGACGTCGAGCCTTTCGTCGTAACGGTTGGTGAAAAGTACACCGGAGCGGCAGGAGGAAAGAACCTCGGCGTTCCCGCAGAAGGCAAATACGACCTCTACGTGAATCCCACCGAGCTGACGTTCTACGTCATGGCCGAAGGTGAAGTTCCCGGTGAACTTGCCACATGGGGAGTCGTCGGCACCATCAACTCCTGGGGCGGCTCTGCCGACCTGGCAATGAGCCCTGATGACAACGGCATGCTCGTCCGCAGGAACGTGGCCCTCACCACCGGTGACCAGATCAAGGTCCGCTACCAGAACAACTGGGAGGTGAACCGCGGCGCTCCAGGAGACGTCGAGCCGTTCATCATGGGCAGCGACGCCATCCAGGCAGTCCCCGGAGGAAAGAACCTCGGAGTACCTGCAGACGGCGAGTATGACGTATGGTACGACGAGGCGAACGAAGTCCTCTTCGTGGTGCCCGCCGGCGAAGCGCTTCAGTACTGGGGCGTTGTCGGCAACCTTACAAACTGGGGCGGCGATCCCGACTTCATCATGTACAAGGAAGGCGACTTCTACGTGCACAAGGGCATCGGGTTTACTACGGAACATCAGTTGAAGATCCGTTACCAGAGCAACTGGGACGTGAACCGCGGCGCTCCAGGAGACGTCGAGCCGTTCAAGGTGGACGCCAACTCCGTGCTTGACGCGACGCAGAACGGAAAGAACCTCGGCGTGAACGAAGACGGCATGTACG
>ONSD01000115.1 GCA_900320385.1 uncultured Bacteroidales bacterium | reverse complement strand
CGAGAACATGGACGGCCGTGGCAACTACACCCTTGGCATCAAGGAGCAGATCATCTTCCCCGAGATCGACATCGACAAGAACCCCCGTATCCACGGAATGGAGATCACGTTCGTAACCACAGCCAAGAGCGACGAGGAATGCCACGCGCTTCTCGAAGCTTTCGGCCTGCCTTTCAAAAAACATAACAACTAAAGATTATGGCAAAAGAATCGATGAAAGCCCGCGAAGTAAAGCGCGCAAAACTGGTTGCCAAGTACGCAGAAAAGAGGAAGGCCCTCAAAGAGGCCGGCGACTATGCAGCTCTGGACAAACTGCCCAAGAACGCATCCCCGGTACGCCTCCACAACCGCTGCTCCCTCACCGGACGTCCGAAAGGATACATGAGGGCATTCGGCCTCAGCCGCATCCAGTTCCGTGAAATGGCCAGCAACGGCCTCATCCCGGGAGTCAAGAAGGCAAGTTGGTAGTAGAATATTAAAAGAACAAACGATATGACCGATCCAATCGCAGATTTCCTCACCAGGATCCGCAATGCCTATATGGCAGGAAAGAAGGTAGTGGAGATTCCCTCGTCCAAGATGAAGGAAGCCCTCACCGCCATCCTGTGCGAAGAAGGATACATCCTGAGCTACAAGGTGGTTCAGGGAACCCCCTACAACACAATCAAGATCGCCCTCAAGTACCATCCCGAAACCAAGATGGCCGCCATCAAGAAGATCGAGCGCATTTCCACTCCCGGTCTCAGGCAGTACGTCGACGTGAAGGAGATGCCCCGCGTCCTCAACGGACTCGGAATCGCCATCCTCTCCACTTCGAAGGGCATCGTCACCGACAAGAAGGCCAAGGAACTCGGCGTCGGCGGCGAAGTAATCTGTTACGTATATTAATTTAAGATCAGATAACAAATGTCACGAATTGGTAAATTACCTGTAAACCTTCCGGCCGGAGTATCCGTAGAGATCCTCGACGGCAACGTTGTGAAGGTTAAAGGACCTCTTGGTGAGATGAGCCAGAAAGTTGATCCGGACATCAAGGTCACCATTGAGGACAACGAGATCAAGTTCACCCGTCCCAGCGACCTCCCGAGGTTCCGCTCCATGCACGGCCTTTACCGCGCCCTCGTAAACAACATGGTTGTAGGCGTATCCGAAGGCTTCACCATCAAGCAGGAACTCGTCGGCGTCGGCTACCGCGTAGCGGTTGCAGGACAGCTCCTCACTTTCTCCCTGGGTTATTCCCACGACATCCAGCTCATGCTTCCTCCGGAGGTCAAGGCTGAAGTTCCGGACATCAAGAAAGGCGAGACCCCGAAGCTCATCCTCAAGAGCTGCGACAAGCAGCTTGTGGGCCAGGTGGCTGCCAAAATCCGTTCATTCCGCAAGCCTGAACCTTATAAGGGCAAGGGTATCAAGTTCGTAGGCGAGACCATCCGCCGCAAGGCAGGCAAGACCGCTGCAGCTAAGTAAACTAGGAGGACAGAATTATGGCATTAAGTAGAATAGACAGAAGAAAAAGGATACACTACCGCATCCGCAAGCACGTGAACGGTACCGCCGAAAGGCCCCGTCTGGTCGTGTTCCGCAGCAACAAGCAGATCTATGCCCAGGTCATCGACGACCTCAAGGGCGAGACCCTCGTAGCGGCAGCATCCAATGACAAGGCCCTCGCGGCTCAGTGCAAGGGCAAGAACGGAATCGAGGCAGCCGCTATCGTAGGCAAGGCTATTGCCGAGCGCGCCCTCGCAAAGGGTATCACCACCATCTCCTTCGACCGTGGCGGATATCTTTTCCATGGTAGAGTTAAAAGTTTGGCCGATGCTGCCCGTGAAGGCGGCCTCGTATTCTAGAAGCAGAGACTATGGCAAATACGAATGTTAAAAGAGTAAAGACGTCTGATCTTGAACTGAAAGACAGGCTCGTCGCCATCCAGCGCGTAACCAAGGTTACCAAGGGTGGACGTCACTTCCGCTTCGCCGCCATCGTGGTGGTCGGAGACGAAAACGGCGTTGTAGGCTACGGTCTTGGCAAGGCCAACGAAGTTACCGCCGCCATCGCAAAGGGCGTCGAGGACGCGAAGAAGAACCTCGTTAAGGTTCCCGTCATCAACACCACCATCCCGCACGAGCAGGAATCCAGCTTCGGCGGAGCAAGGGTGTTCATGAAACCCGCAGCCCCCGGTACCGGTGTCAAGGCAGGCGGTGCCATGCGCGCCGTATTCGAGAGCGCAGGCATCCAGAACGTCCTTGCAAAGAGCAAGGGCTCTTCCAACCCCCACAACCTCGTCAAGGCTACCGTCCAGGCCCTTACCGAAATGCGTGACGCATACACGGTTGCAGGTCTCCGCGGAGTTCCGATGAGCAAGGTGTTTAACGGATAAAAGGGAATTACTATGGCAAAGATCAAAATCACCCAGGTAATCAGCAGCAACGGCGAAACCAAGCGCCAGAAGGAGAATCTCCGCTGCCTCGGCATCCGCAGGATGAACAAGGCCGTGGAAGTTGAGGACAACCCCATCACCCGCGGCATGCTTGCAAAGGTTGCGCATCTCGTAAAGTATGAAGTAATCGACTAAGGAGGGAAAGAAATGAAACTTGAAAATCTCAAACCCGCAAAGGGTTCCACCAAAGCAAACAAGAGGGTTGGTCGCGGCGAAGGTTCCGGTAAGGGCGGCACTGCCACCCGCGGTACCAAGGGCGCACAGGCCCGTGCAGGTTATGCTCACAAGATCGGATTCGAAGGCGGCCAGATGCCTCTCCAGAGGAGGGTCCCGAAGTTCGGCTTCAAGAATCCCACCCGCGTAGAGTACAGGCCCGTCAGCCTTTCCGCTCTCCAGGCACTTGCCGAGGCGGCCAATACCACTGAGATCAATGTCGACCTCATGAGGGATTACGGGCTGGCTTCCAAGACCGACCTCGTAAAGGTCCTCGGTAACGGCGAAATCACTGCTGCCGTCACCGTCGAGGCCGATGCGTTCTCCAAATCCGCAATTTCCAAAATCGAGGCTGCCGGAGGCAAGGCGGTCGTAACTGAATAATACCGAAATGAAGAAGTTCATTCAGACAATAAAGAACATCTTCAAGATCGAGGAACTGCGCAAGAGGCTGGTTTACACCTTCCTCCTCATCCTGGTGTACAGGCTCGGCTGCTTCATCGTGCTGCCGGGTATCGACGCCACCATGCTCGCAAAGCTCCAGAGCTCCACTTCCGAGGGTCTCGTAGGCCTTCTGAACATGTTCTCGGGCGGTGCGATGGGCAATGCTTCGATTTTCGCGCTCGGTGTGATGCCGTACATCTCGGCATCCATCATCGTGCAGCTGCTTGGAATGTTCGTGCCGTACTTCCGCAAGCTCCAGATGGAGGGCGAAAGCGGCCGGCAGAAGATGAACCAGCTCACCAGGTACCTGACCGTCCTTATCATCTGCATCCAGGGTCCCGCCTACATCGCTTCCCTGCACAGCCAGATTCCCGGCCAGGCATTCATAGCCGTCAACCAGCTCGGTTGGAGCAACTTCATCTACAACCTCATGGCCACCGTCATCCTGATGGCCGGCTCTATCTTCGTGATGTGGCTCGGCGAGCGCATCACCGACCGTGGTATCGGCAACGGTATCTCGCTCCTCATCATGATCGGTATCGTGGCACGTCTGCCCTATGCCCTCATCGCTGAGTTCGGCGAGAAGTGGTCCACCACCAACGGCGGCATGCTCGTGTTCATAGTCGAGATCCTCATCTGGTTCTTCGTGGTCGTTGCGGCCATCGCCCTCGTACAGGCGGTCCGCAGGGTTCCCGTACAGTATGCAAAGAGGGTTGTAGGCAACCGTCAGTACGGCGGCGTCCGCCAGTACATCCCCCTCAAGATCAACGCGGCCGGCGTTATGCCCATCATCTTCGCCCAGGCCCTGATGCTCTTCCCCCTGATCTTCTCCCGCTGGGATGCGACCAGAGGTCTTGCTGCCACTCTCGGAAACTATACCGGATTCTGGTATAACCTCATATTCTTCATCCTCATCATCATCTTCACTTACTTCTACACCGCGGTAACGATCAATCCTACCATGATGGCGGAAGACATGAAGCGCAATGGTGGGTTCATCCCCGGAGTGAAGCCCGGAAAGAAGACCGTAGAGTATATCGACGGCATCATGTCGCGAGTTACCCTCCCCGGCTCCATTTTCCTCGGCATCATCTCCATTCTGCCTGCTTTCGCGATCCTTCTGGGAGTCAACAACCAGTTCGCAAGCTTCTTCGGCGGCACCTCGCTGCTGATCCTTGTGGGTGTTATCCTGGATACGCTGCAGCAGATCGAGAGTTATCTGCTCATGCGTCACTACGACGGCCTCATGAAGACCGGCCGCCTGAGCGGACGTTCCGGCATGTAGTTTCTTAAGTAAATCAAAGGTAAGATGGTTAAACCCAAAACCGAGGAAGAGATAGAGTTGATGCGCGAGAATGCCATTCTCGTGTCGAAGACTCTTGCCGAGGTCGGAAAGGCCGTGGCTCCAGGAGTTACAACCGCGAGGCTGAACTCCATAGCCGAGACCTTCATCCGCGACCACGGCGCCATACCCAGCTCCCTCGGTTTCGAAGGTTTCCCAGCGGCAATCTGCACGTCCGTCAACGACGTTGTGGTGCACGGATTCCCGTCCGACTACGCCCTCAAGGAGGGTGACATCGTGACTGCCGACATCACTACGCTCTACAAGGGGTACAGCGGCGATTCGGCGTATACCTTCCCGGTAGGGGAGATAAGCGCCGAAACCCGCAGGCTCCTGGACGTAACCAAAGCCTCGCTCTACAAGGGCATAGAGGCAGCCGTTGCGGGAGGCCGGGTCGGCGACATCGGATACGCGGTGCAATCTTACGTTGAGTCATTCGGATACTCCGTGGTCCGCGAATTGGAAGGCCACGGTATAGGCAAGGGGATGCACGAGAGCCCCGGCGTGCCGAATTACGGCCGCCCCGGCCACGGGCCCAAGCTTGTCGAAGGAATGACCATATGTATCGAGCCCATGGTAATTGCGGGAGGCAGGAGTGTGTACCTCGACCGGAACGGCTGGGCCGTTCATTCCGCAGACCGTTCCAATACGGCCCATTATGAGCTCACGGTTGTTGTCCGTCGCGGCAAGGCTGAACAGCTGTCCACCTTCGATTATATCGAGAAAGATCCCTCAATCAAAATCTAAAGTAATATTTCAATGTCTAAACAAGTAGCAATAGAACAGGATGGAAAGGTCATCGAGACCCTTCCGAACGCGATGTTCAAGGTCGAGCTTGAGAACGGTCACGTGCTTCTCTGCAACATTTCAGGGAAGATGCGCATGCACTTTATCCATATCCTTCTTGGCGACAGGGTTAAAGTTGAAATCTCACCTTATGACTTGACCAAGGGCAGAATATCTTTCAGATACAAATAAAACACAACCGATATGAAAGTCAAAACATCCATCAAGAAGCGCAGCGAAGATTGCAAGATCGTGCGTCGCAAAGGCCGTCTGTACGTCATCTGCAAAAAGAACCCCAAGTTCAAGATGCGTCAGGGATAATATCAATTGTCTAACAAGATAAAGCAAGTATAAATTATGGCAAGAATAGCCGGTGTTGATTTACCCAACAACAAAAGAGGAGACGTAGGTCTGACCTATATCTTCGGTATCGGCCGCAGCACCGCGGAGAAGATCCTCGAGAAGTGCGGCATTGACAGCGCCATCAAGTGCGGAGATTGGACCGACGACCAGCTCGCCGCCATCCGCGCCGAGGTTGCTACGCTCCGCATAGAGGGCGAACTCCGCTCCACTGTCCAGATGAACATCAAGCGACTCATGGACATCGGCTGCTATCGCGGAATCCGCCATCGCGCGGGACTCCCCGTTCGCGGCCAGAGCACCAAGAACAACGCACGTACCCGCAAGGGCAAGAAGAAGACCGTCGCCAACAAGAAGAAAGCGACCAAGTAAAAGCAGGTGAATTATGGCAAAGAAAGCTACAGCATCCAAGAGGGTTGTCAAGGTAGACGCTTATGGCGAGGCCCATATTACATCTACTTTCAACAATGTAATCGTGACCCTTACCAACAGTCAGGGCCAGGTAATCAGCTGGAGTTCCGCAGGCAAGTGCGGTTTCAGGGGTTCCAAGAAGAACACCCCCTATGCCGCCCAGATGGCAGCGGAAGATTGCTCCAAGACCGCTTATGATGCAGGTCTCCGCAAGGTGAAATGCTACGTCAAGGGCCCCGGCGCAGGCCGTGAGTCCGCTATCCGCACCATCAACAATGCGGGTATCATCGTGACCGAGATCATCGACGTGACCCCGCTTCCCCACAACGGATGCCGTCCCAAAGGCCGTCGTAAAGTCTAACCTTTAAAATCCAGTTATCATGGCAAGATATACAGGTCCTACAACCAAGATAGCCCGCAAGTTCGGCGAACCGATCTACGGTGCAGACAAGGATTTCGAAAAGAGAAACTATCCTCCCGGACAGCACGGTCTGGCTTCCAAGCGCAAGAAGAGCAAGGAATACGGCAACCAGCTTAAGGAGAAGCAGAAAGTAAAATACATGTACGGTGTTCTCGAGCGTCAGTTCCACAACACTTACGACAAGGCTTCCCGCATGGCAGGACAGAAGGGTGAGAACCTCATCCTCCTCCTCGAGAGCCGCCTCGACAATGTGGTTTACCGCCTCGGCATCGCCCCCAGCAGGGCAGCTGCGCGCCAGCTCGTAACCCATCATCACATCACCCTCAACGGCGAAGTGTGCAGCATCCCCTCCGCTTTCGTGAAGGCCGGTGACACCGTAGCCGTACGTGAGCGCTCCAAGAGCCTCGAGGTCATCCAGAACAGCATAGCCGGAGCAGTCAAGTATTCCTGGCTCGAGTTCGACCCGCAGACTCTCAGCGGCAAGTTCCTCAACATGCCTCTCAGGGCCGAGATTCCCGAGAACATCAACGAACAGCTCATTGTCGACCTCTACTCCAAGTAATAATTTAACACCCCAGTAATCATGGCAATCTTAGCTTTTCAAAAACCGGACAAGGTGATCATGCTCGAAGGCACCGAGACCGTGGGCCGCTTTGAATTCAGGCCCCTGGAACCGGGCTACGGACAGACCATCGGCAACGCACTCCGCCGCATCCTCCTCGCCTCGCTTGAAGGCTATGCCATTTCCCAGATAAAGATCGCCGGCGTAGACCAGGAATTCGCGACCATCCCGGGCGTGATCGAAGGCATGCAGGACATCATCCTCAACTTGAAGCAGGTCCGCTTCAAGAAGATGGTGGAAGGCGTCGACACGGAAACGGCTAACCTCATCATCAGCGGCCAGAAGGAGTTCACGGCAGAGGATATCTCAAAAGGATTGTCTTCTTTCCAGGTGTTGAATCCCGAGCTGCACATCTGCTCGCTGGAGCCCTCCGTCAAGTTGGAGATCACCCTTACCATCACCAAGGGCCGCGGTTTTGTCCCGGCCGAGGAACTCAGGGATGAGAACACGCCCATCGGGACCATTCCCGTGGACGCCATCTATACCCCGATCCGCAAGGTGAACTGGTCCAGGGAGCCCTGGCGTGTCGAGCAGAAGACCGACTACGAGAAGTTGAACCTCGAGATCGAAACCGACGGTTCCATTTCTCCGAAGGCCGCCCTGCAGGATGCAGCCGACATCCTTATCTATCACTTCAAGCTTTTCACCGACGGTGACAAGATCGCCCCGCTGGGCCCGGTCGAGACCGAGTCCAAGGACCTGGACGAAGAGGCACTCCGGATGAGGCATCTGCTTCTTACCAAACTCTCTGAGGTGGGACTCTCGGTAAGAGCGTTCAACTGCCTGAAGGCTGCTGACATCGATACCTTCGCCGACCTCGTCTCCTATTCGAGATCCGAGCTGATGAAGTTCCGCAACTTCGGACGCAAGTCTCTCGGCGAGATCGACCTCCTTGTGGAGAAGATGAAGCTGTCCTTCGGCATGGATGTTACGAAGTATAATATTGAACCCAAGAAAAAGACCGTATAACAATGAGGCACAATAAAGCAATCAATCACCT
>ONSD01000116.1 GCA_900320385.1 uncultured Bacteroidales bacterium | reverse complement strand
TGCCATCCTCAACCACTCCATCGACGCTGCCCCTACCAAGAACATTCCTTACTTCAACTTCACGGTTCCTACCAAGCTCGAAGGCGTAGACCCCGCCATCCTCGACCCGCGCGACACCTATGCCGATCCCGAAGAGTGGAACAAGAAGGCTGAGGATCTTGCATCCCGCTTCATCAAGAACTTCCACAAGTACGAGGGCAATGCCGCCGGCAAGAAACTCGTAAAGGCTGGTCCGAAGCTCAAGTAGACCGGTTCCACAACCGATAATGCAGTAAAACCGCGTTCCGCTCCGGGGCGCGGTTTTTTTTCATGCCCGCGCTTACCCGGATAGGACTTTTTGACGAAAATTGACTATCTTTGAAGTATATATCACATATAGCGTTCAGAATGAAGAAAGCATTATACATACTGGCGACCGCGATAGCGGTCCTGGCATTCCAGGCATGCGGCGAAAAACCCGCCCCCACCCCGGAACCCGAACCGACGCCCGAGGTGACCGTCCCCGACTTTGCGATCGGATCGGACGTCAGCTGGCTCTCCGAGATGGAGCACGACGGCAAAAAGTTTTCGGACGACGCCGGGAACAGCGACCTGTTCGAGATACTTAAAGGCCTGGGACAAAATGCGATACGCCTCCGCGTATGGGTGAATCCCGAAGACCCTCAGGGCTGGAGCGGCCGCGACGACGCGGTGGCTCTCGCCAAACGTGCCACGGCCGCCGGCATGGCAGTGATGGTCGATTTCCACTATTCCGACTTCTTCGCCGACCCCGGCAGGCAGACCATCCCGAAAGCCTGGACCGACCACAGCGCAGATGCGCTTGCGGCGAAAGTGCAGGAACATACCTCCGACGTGCTGAACGCCATGAAGAAGGCCGGGGTGGATCCGGCATGGGTACAGGTGGGCAACGAAACCCGCAACGGAATGCTCTGGCCCACCGGCCAGCTCTGGGACAGCCATGGAGACATCCCCGGCGGCTGGAGCAATTTCACCAAAATCTTCAAGGCCGGCTATGAGGCGGTCAAGAGGGTCTTCCCGGACGCAAAGGTGATCGCCCATATCGACAGGGGCGATGAAGACAATGCCTGGTGGTTCAGCCGCCTCAGGGAGAACGGCGCAGGCTTTGACATTATAGGGCTCTCCTATTATCCCGAGGCCGGGAAGTGGGTCGGCGGCAATTCCTTCCTCCCCTCCCGGATACAGGCCCTGGGGGCCGGATTCGGGGTTCCGGTGATGATTACCGAAGTCGGCACGCAAGCCTACGACCCCGTCGACGGCGCCGCATGCCTCTCCGACCTGATGGGCCGGATCAAGGCCCTGGACTGCTGCGCCGGCATCTTCTACTGGGAACCCGAGGTCTATGGCGGATGGAAGCCGGCCATATACGACACTTACGGATGGGGAAGCTACGGCAAGGGGGCCTTCACCTCCGCCGGCAAGCCCTCCGAAGCCCTTAAGGCCCTGAAATAGAAAAACATGGGAGAACTGCAGTCGAGCATACAGTACCTCAGCGGGGTGGGACCGAAAAGGGCCGCCCTGCTCAAGGCTGAACTCGGCATAGAGACCATCGAAGACCTGCTGCACTTCTACCCGTTCAGATACATCGACAGGAGCAGGATAACTCCGATAGCGGAAGTCAGTTCCGACCTGGCATACATACAGGTTCAGGGCAGCGTGGTCTCGCGTACCCTGTATGGAGCTAATTCACAGGTTATCGACCAGGGACAGGCCACGGTCCGCTGGAACGCCGTAAAAAGGCTCAGCGTAATAGTCCAGGACGCCAGCGGCTCGATGGAGATGGTGTTCTTCAAAGGAATAAAGTGGAACTACGCCCGCCTGGTGCCCGGAAGCACTTTCGTCTTCTTCGGCAAACCATCCGACTTCAACGGCAGGATGAACATCGTCCACCCCGAAGTGGACGCTCCCCTTCCTCCCGGAGCCCCGGGCAACGGTACGCTCACGGGAGTGTATCCCAGTACCGAAAAACTGAAGAACGGCGGCGTCACCGGGAAGGTGATGTGCAAGCTGGAATCGGCGGCCCTGGCCCTGTGCGCCAACGAGATAAAGGAGACTCTCCCCGATTACATAATACGGGAAAACGCCCTCTGCAGCCGCGCCTACGCCATAAAGAACATCCATTTCCCCGCCGACGGCTATGCTCTCGAAAAGGCCACCAGGCGCCTCAAATGGGAAGAACTGTTCTTCCTCCAGCTGTCGCTGCTCAAGCAGAAATACATACGCTCGCGCTTCGCGGCCGGCCTGCCTCTGACTAAGGTCGGACAGGCTTTCAACTCCTGCTACGACTCCCTTCCGTACGAGCTCACGGGAGCGCAGAAGAGGGTTATAAAGGAGATCTTCACCGACTTCCGCAGCGGTCACCAGATGAACCGCCTGCTCCAGGGGGACGTAGGCTCGGGCAAGACGATGGTTGCGGTGCTTTCGGCCCTCCTGGCCATAGACAACGGTTACCAGGCCTGCATGATGGCACCTACTGAAGTCCTCACACGGCAGCATTATGCCAATATCTGCAAGTACCTCGCTCCCACCGGGATAAAGTGCGCCATGCTCACAGGCAGCAGCACCGCCCGGGAGCGCCGCGAGATCCATGCCGGCCTCGAGGATGGCAGCATAGGCTTCATAGTCGGCACCCACGCCCTCATCGAAGACAATGTGGAATTCCGGAATCTCGGTCTCGCCGTCATCGACGAGCAGCACCGCTTCGGAGTGGACCAGCGTGCCAGGCTCTGGAGCAAGCGCAAGGACGGCGTGCCGCCTCACGTCCTGGTAATGACCGCAACACCCATCCCCAGGACCCTTGCCATGACGCTTTACGGCGACCTGGACGTTTCGGTGATTGACGAACTCCCGCCCGGACGAAAGCCCGTAAAGACATATCTCGTTCCCGACAACAAGAAGGTCAAGGTATACAATTTCATGCGCCGCCAGATAGAAGCCGGGAGGCAGGTGTTCGTGGTTTATCCGCTCATCTTCGAGAGCGAGAAGATTGACCTGAACAACCTCGAGATGGGTTACGAGGAGATACTCAAGTACTTCCCCATGCCCGACTACAAAGTGGCCATAGTCCACGGGCAACAAACCAACGAAGTGAAGAACTTCAATATGGCCGCATTCGCTGAAGGACGTGCAAACATCCTTGTTTCGACCACTGTGATAGAAGTAGGTGTTGATGTGCCCAACGCCAGTGTGATGGTTATCGAGAGTTCCCAGCGCTTCGGGCTGTCGCAACTGCACCAGCTCCGCGGCAGGGTCGGGCGCGGTGCCGATGAAAGCTATTGCGTGCTGGTCTACGATTTCAAGACCGGCAAGGATGCCCGTTCGAGGCTGGAACTCATGGCACGGACCAACGACGGTTTCGAAATTGCCGAGGAAGACATGAAGATGAGGGGCCCGGGAGACCTCGAAGGCACGCAGCAGAGCGGACTTCCCATAAGCCTTAACATCGCCTCCCTGGCAAGGGACGGCATGCTTCTCGGCGATGCACGCGCCTATGCCGGCCATGTCCTGGCCGCCGACCCGGGGTTGGAACAGCCTGTGAACGCCCCCCTCCTGCGCGAACTGCGAAAGGGCAAGTACGACATAAAGGATTATAGCAAGATTAGTTGACAATAATATGAAAACCATTAAACTCTTTGCCGCGGGACTCATTGCGGCGGCACTTTGCGGATGTATGGAAAAAACAGATGAAAGCGGCTACATAGGGCCGCACGAAGTACAGGTCAGCGGCGGCGTTCTGACGCCCGAGGTGATGCTCTCCCTCGGCAGGCTCTCCGACCCGCAGATCTCACCCGACGGGAGCAAGGTCCTCTACGGGGTAAGCTACCAGAGCATAGAGGAGAACCGCAGCTGCAGGAACCTCTTCCTGAGCAATCCCGACGGCAGCGGCAAGGTGCAGCTCACCCGCTATGCCAAGAGCGTGAACTGCGCCCGCTGGAGCCCTGACGGGAAGTACATATACTTTGTCCAGGGCGGCCAGATTTGGAAGGCTCCCATCTCCGGGAACAAGCTCGGCAAGAAGGTGAAAATCAGCGACATCCCCAATGGTGTAAGCGAGTTCGCCATCTCTCCCGACGGGGCGCAGGTCATGTACATATCGACCATCCGTTCCGCCGTTGAGACACCGGCCGACAAAGGCCTCGACAAGGCTCAGGCCTATGCCACCGAAGACCTCATGTACCGCCATTGGGACCACTGGGTGACCGAGATCCCCCGTACCTACGTAGCGGCCCTGAGCGATAACATCACTCCCGACAAATCGTTCGACATACTCGGAACCGAAGAACTGTTCGAACTCCCCACCGAGCCTTTCGGCGGTATCGAACAGCTCAGCTGGGCACCGGACAGCAGGCACATCGCGTATTCTTGCCGCAAACTGACCGGAAAGCGTTACGCCTTCTCCACCGACACCGAAATCTATATCTTCGACGTCCTCTCCGGCAACACCGTGCAGGTGCCCATGGGCGGCGGCTACGATACCGATCCGGTCTGGAGCCCCGACGGCAGGCATCTCGCCTGGGTAAGTATGGCACGTGATGGCTATGAGGCTGACCAGCAAAGGCTTATGGTATGCGACGTCGACCTTTCCACCCCCGAGGTCCCGGTGGTTTCCGGCATACGCCGCCTTGCCGGAGACTTCGACCATGACGTTGCCGGCCCCGTCTGGAACGGCCCGTCCGAAATCTGGTTCAACGCCCTTGTGGACGAAGCGGTCCAGAGCCTGTATTGCGTGAAACTCGACGGAACCCTCACCCGCCTCACCCCCGGTGACTGGTGGTACGACTTCAATTCTCCCTGGGCCATCAAGTCCGGCGAGAACGGCCTTGAAATCTACACCAGCTACGCTTCCCTCAACTTCCCCACCGAACTGGTGAAGGTCAGCATCCCGGCGGCCGGCGAGCCCGTTTTCGAAGCCATATCGCATGAGAACGATGCGATTTTCGCACAGCTTGACGAGCCCAAGACCGAGAGCCGCATCATGAAGACGGTGGACGGCAAGGACATGCAGGTATGGATACAGTATCCGCCCCACTTCGACCCGTCCAAGGTCTATCCGGCCATCACCATAGTTCTCGGAGGCCCGCAGAGCACCCACAGCCAGGACTGGAGCTACCGCTGGTGCTATCGCATGATGGCGCAGCAGGGCTACATAGTCATACGTCCCAACCGCCGCGGCACCACCGCATTCGGCCAGGAATGGAAGGAAGAGATTTCCGGCGACTACATCGGGCTCAACATGCAGGATTACCTGGTTGCCGCACGGACGATGAAGGCTGAGCCCTATGTGGGCAAGATGGCCTGCTGCGGCGCGTCCTACGGCGGCTACAGCGCATACTACCTCATGGGCATCCACGAGGGCACCTTCGACTGCTTCGTTTCGCACGCGGGCATCTTCGACGAGGCCGGGCTTTGGTTCACCACCGAAGAGATGTGGTTCCCCAACTTTGACAACGGAGGCCTCCAGATTGCGGAATTCGCCCAGGATCTCACCATGGGCAAGAACATCGGCAAGACAGGCGAGAACGCCTGGGGCGGCATAGCGCAGGCGGGAGCCCCCTACAGCAACGCCCCGAAGGCCGTACGCCACTACACCCACTCTCCCAAGGACGCCATCCAGAAATGGGACACCCCGATCCTCTGCATCCACGGCGGAATGGATTTCCGCATCCCCTACACCCAGGGCATGGCGGCTTTCAACGCAGCCCAGATGATGGGAGTGCCAAGCAAGCTCGTCATATTCCCCGAAGAGACCCACTGGATACTCCAGCCCCAGAACGCATTGTATTGGTACAACACTTATTTCGAATGGCTCGACCGCTGGTGTAAATAATCCGCCATGAAAAGCATACGAAGTTTCTTCCTTTCATCATTGCTGATACTGCCCCTTTTCAGCTGTTCTCCCAGAAAAGCCGATACCGAGGCTGTCACCGGACTGCTCCAGGAGAGCCGGGAGGCCCTCGATGACTTCCATTACAGTTCCGCGATGGGAAAAGCCATCGCGGCGTTGGAACTGGCGCAGAAGGCATCCGACCAGTTGCTCAGCGCCGAGGCATTCTTGCAGGTGGCTTCTGTAGAAATGGCTTCGACGCGTGACACACAGGCGTGGGTACGTGCATGCGAATCCGAAGCGATAGCAAGGAAGGAGAGTCTTGATTCTGTTCTTGCGGAAGCCCTGGTCATCAAGGGGAAGCTTTGCTCCTACGCAGAGGTCTCGGCCGATTTCAACCGCAACGACGAGGCGATATCATATCTGCAGGAAGCCCTTTCCATCGCTGAGGAGAAAGGTTATCCCATCCTGGAGAGCCAAGCCTGCCTGGCGCTGGCGGATGTATATGTCAGCAAGAACAGGTGGAACGATGTCCTTGACCAGGATATCTATAAAAAGGCCGGAGATTACCTTGCCCGTGGCCAGGCGCATTCTGACGGGAGGCGGTTCATGGCGACCGCCATGCGTTACTTCCAGCAGGGCGGGCAATACCATGAAACCGTGGATCTTTGCAAGAAGATCCTTGAGGATTGCGACCCGACCGATTTCCTTATGCAGGCAGAGATGCACGACCATCTCTCATATGCACTGAACCGCCTCGGAGAAGTAGATGAGTCGCTCGTGGAACACCAGCAGTACGTCAGCGCAGTCAAAAGGTATATCCAGCAGAAAGCGGACAAAGAATTCCAGGAAATCGAGACGAAATACGAGGCTGCAGTCAAGCAGCACCAGCTCGACCAAAGGCGGAATCAGATTTACATTCTGCTGCTGGTCCTGGTTTTGTTGCTCCTCCTGCTCATCATCGTCTTCAACCATTCGCACAGAGTGCATCTCCGCAACCGCGAACTCGAAATAGAAGGGAAGAACCGCGAGCAGATGCTGGCGTTCATAACGGATGACCTTGCCAATCCCACTTCTACGCAGCGGGAAGCCATACGGGAACTTGCAGCCAGCTGCGGCACGATGGACATCGACACGATACGAAAGAAGTGCGCCGAACTGGTGAAAGGGGCCGATGACCTCAACGCGAACGTGGCCGATTATGTTTACAACCTGATGTCGGAGCGGCAGAAAGCGGCGTCCGAGCTGGGTATTACCAACCGCGAGCTGGAAATCATCCGACTCTGCGCCGAAGGCATGTCCGCAGTCCAGATCGCCGAAACGCTGTTCATCTCGCCCCGCACCGTCAACAATCACAAGCAGAACATATTCAGCAAGATGGAGGTGGGAAACAACGCCCAGATGGTGCAGAAGGCCAGGGAGTTGGGATTGATCTGACACTGCCATGGACCAACCGAAGGTAGAAAGGACCCTGAGGCTGATGAAGCTGATGACCGGCAACACCACATGGACGGTGGAGGAGCTGGCCGGCAAGCTCGGCACTACATACAGGACTGTCTACCGTTATATCGAAACCTTCCGCGAAGCGGGGTTCGCCGTGCGCAAGGTCCGAACCGGGGTGTACGAGCTCGTAACGATGGGCAGGCGCGAACGGGACATAAACCGGCTGGTGTACTTCTCCGACGAAGAGGCCGGAATCATAAACGGCCTCATCGAGGGCCTGGACAACACCAACGCCCTCAAGCAGAACCTCCACCAAAAGCTTGCTGCGATCTACGACGTGGCCCCGGTAACCGATTTCATAAGCAAGGAGTCGAACGCGATGAACGTGAGGGAGCTCTCCGATGCGATACGCGGGAAGCGCTGCGTGGTCCTGCGCGATTTCAAATCGTCTTCCGGCAGGACCGGCGACCGTCATATCGAACCTTTCGCCTTCACTACCAACTACATACACGTATGGGGATACGACCTCGACGACGGGCGCTGCAAGATGTTCGGCATAGCCCGGATAGGCGAGGTGGACGTGCTGGAGAACGAGGCCTGGACACATGAGGATGATCACCGCCGGGAGCAGATGGACGTGTTCAGGATGAGCGGACAACGCACGATAAGGGTAAAACTGCAGCTGGACATGCTCGCCCGCGACCTTCTGCTGGAAGAATACCCTCTCGCCGCCCAGGACCTGAAACCTGGCCAGGAAGAAGGCTCATGGCTGCTCGACACCTCGGTCTGCGCCCTCCAGGGTGTAGGGCGCTTCGCCATAGGACTGGCCGACCATGTCAAAGTGCTGGATTCCCCGGAGCTCGAATCGTATATCCGCGCTTTCACTTCAAGATTCCTCCCCCAGT
This sequence comes from uncultured Bacteroidales bacterium, assembly GCA_900320385.1. Lineage (GTDB taxonomy): Bacteria > Bacteroidota > Bacteroidia > Bacteroidales > UBA932 > Cryptobacteroides. The sequence goes on along the minus strand of ONSD01000116.1, from coordinate 1,160 downwards.
TTCAAAACAATTTCGTACTTTAGTACCCGGGAATAACCATAAACCATAATAATATGTCAGAATCCAGAATCGACCTCAAGAAAGTCGCCATCATCGCAGGCTGCGCCAGCGCAGTGTTCTCCCTCATAGCATTCTGCTCCGCACTCTTCATCAGGGGCGGAGGCAAGTGCGTGCCCATGTGGTTCCTTTCCACGCTCTGCATCGGTCTCTATTTCTGCGTGGCCAGGCCTTATTCCGCCACCGGCAGCTACAAACTGCAGAAGGCGGACAATCTCCTCTACTGGATATTCGGTGCCGCCCTCCTCGCCCTGCTTTTCAGACAGTCGTCGTGGCTCGCCATCATCCTGATGATACTCTCGGCCATCGCTTGCTACATCGTGGTATTCGCCGACAAGAAGCTAGAGCCGAAGGAGTACACCCTCGCCCTTGTAGGCGCCGCTGCCGCAATCTACGCAGTGTTCGGCATCCTCGACGCCGTAGGCGCGGGCGTGTTCGGATTCTTCGCCAGGGTACTCGTTTCCGCAGCCCTGGTGCTCTCCGCGATCTTCCTCGTGAACGACCACCTCAGCGAAAAGGAAAAGGAACTGATCAAGGACAAGGCCCAGCTGGTGACCGACAAGGCTAAGGAACTCGTAGGCGAAGTCAAGGACTCCGTCAAGAAAGACGAAAAGCCGGAATAGCTTCCTTAAAAAAACTGCAAAAAAATATTTTTTTGACGAGAACTGTCAAAAAGCTGACATATCTTTGCACCGTAAACAAAAGGAACAAGGATATGTCAGCTACAGAATTATTCTTCGCACGCGAGCAGTTCTCGCAGGAACTCGAAGCGGGCGACTACCGTCCGGAAGACGCCACTCTCATCAGCAGCATGCTCTCGGCCGATGCACTGAGCCTCATCGCTGAACTCGGTCTCGAAGTGGCCGCATGATCTCCGGACGCCTGACTCTCGTCATTCGGGAGAAAACTGCTTCCATTTTGACAACTTTCCCGTTTCCGCTCAACATACTCTCAGGGCGCAAAACTTACCGCCAGGGTCTGCAAAATGCTTGGGGCAAGAGAGTTTTGGCCGGAATTCTCTTGCCCTCCACGGTTTTGCCGAGGCAACTGGCGGTTTCTTAGTCCTACGCCCTATTTAAAGAATCTCCAGAGTGCTGAATAAC
>ONSD01000117.1 GCA_900320385.1 uncultured Bacteroidales bacterium | reverse complement strand
GGCAAATTCCACCATCACCCACAGGGACATAAGCGTCCAGGACGCCGCAGGCATTACCGACAAGATCGTGGGAGAGGAGACCAACACCCTCAGCATCGACAAGGTGCAGGGAACCGTCTGCGACTATTTCGGCATCAGCCGCGAGCAGCTCCTCTCCCGTTCCCGCAAACGCCAGACCGTCCAGGCCCGGCAGATCGCCATGTACCTGTCCCGCAACCTCATGCCCAACTGTTCCCTCGCCACCATAGGTGCAGAGCTGGGCGGGAAGGACCATGCGACCGTCCTCCATGCATGCACCACCGTCGCCGACCTCATGGCCACCGACCGCGGTTTCCGCAAATACGTGCGGGACATCGAAGGCATGCTCCTCGGCCGCAAAAGGTAGAAACACTATAAACTATCAATACCATGACTTCAGACTCCGTCCTTAGAATCTTCGAGGAAATCACCACCATTCCCCGCGAGTCCGGCCACGAGGGCCCGATGACCGATTATCTGTGCAAATGGGCAGAAGACCACGGCCTTGAATACAAGAAAGACGGAACGGGCAACGTATGCATCATCCGTCCCGCGTCCAAAGGCAGGGAGAATGTTCCCACCATCGTGCTCCAGGCACATCAGGACATGGTATGCGAAAAGAAGGCGGGGGTACGGCACGATTTCCGGAAGGATCCCATACGCTATGAGATAAAGGACGGCTGGATGGTGGCGCCCGACACTACCCTGGGGGCCGACGACGGCATAGGGGTGGCGGCCTGCCTCGCCCTTATGGAGAGCAAGGCTGAAATGGGTCGGGTTGAGAGCGTCTTCACCATATCAGAGGAAACCGGCATGGACGGCGCCTTCGCTATGGAGAGCGGATTCTTCACGGGCAAGGTGCTCATCAACCTCGACTCCGAAGACGAGGGACAGCTTTTCATAGGATGTGCAGGCGGGGAGAATACCGACATCCGCTTCCATTATCAGGGCGAGAACCCTGACGGAGACTGGAAACGGCTCCGGCTCAGCCTCACCGGCGGCCAGGGAGGGCACAGCGGCGACGATATCAACAAGCACAGGCTGAACGCAGTGCAGACCATGGCCCGCTTCCTGGATGGGGAACTCAGCAGCGGCCTGCAGCTTTTCATGTTCCGCGGAGGCGGCAAATCCAACGCCATAGCCCGCGAATGCGTGGCCGTCATTTCGGTACCCGATTCCGTCAAGACGAAGGCCCGTTTCGAAGCGTTCGCGGAGAAGGTAAAGGCCGAATACGCAAGCACCGAACCCGACCTGGTATTCAAGGTCAGGGGAGACAAAAGCAACGAGAAGGCGGTCGACAGCAAGACGGCCCTTTCGCTCATACACGCCCTTGCAACCGCTCCGCACGGGGTGGAAAGGATGAGTCCGGACATCGAGGGCCTGGTGCAGACTTCCACCAACCTTGCTGCCGTCGACATGAAACGCCACGGCATCATCAAGGTGGTCACCAGCCAGCGCAGCAGCGTCGTGGCGGAACTTGACGAGGTGGTAAAGAAGGTGGCGAAGCATTTCGAGGCGGCTGGCGCAGAGGTCAAGAGCTACGGAAAGTATCCCGGATGGAAGCCGAACCTCAAGTCGCACATCCTCGACGTCTGCACGGAATCCTACAGGCGTCTGTTCGGCCAGGAGCCTTTGGTGCTGGCCATCCATGCGGGATTGGAATGCGGACTGTTCCTCGAGAAGTTCCCGGGCCTCGACATGATTTCTTTCGGCCCCACCCTTCGCGGCGTCCACACTCCCGGCGAGAAACTCGAACTCGCATCGATGGACAAGTTCGTCAAACTTCTCGATGACGTGATATGCAATTACAGATAGCCCCGTCCATACTCGCGGCCGATTTCGGTGCCCTCGCAAAGGACATCGAAATGCTGAATTCCGCCGCCGACATCATCCATCTGGACGTGATGGACGGGAGTTTCGTGCCCAATATCTCATTTGGTTTCCCCGTACTCAAAGCGGTTGCCGGAGTGGCGGGAATCCCCATGGACGCCCACTTTATGGTGGCGCACCCCGAAAGATGGGCCGAGCGCTGCGCCTCCCTCGGCATAGGCATGTTTTCATTCCACCTCGAGGCTGCCGGGACAGGGAGCGCCGACCTCCTCCAAAAGCTGCGTTCGCTGGGCATGAAGGCAGGCCTGGTCATCAATCCCGACATCCCGGTGAGCATGCTCTACCCATACATCGGTAAAGCGGACTACTTCCTTCTGATGTCGGTGTTCGCCGGCTTCGGCGGGCAGAAGTTCATGGAATGTACGTACGAACGCATCTCCATGCTGAAGGCCGAGATAACGCGGAGGGGAGACGGTGCCCTTATTGAAGTGGACGGGGGGATAACCCTGGAGAACGCTGCAGCCGTAGCCGGGGCGGGAGCTGACATTTTGGTAGCAGGGAGCGCGGTTTTCCGCGCAGCCGATCCGCCTGCCGTCATTTCCGCCCTTCGAAATTGTCGATAGAGGCCTGCAGCCTGTCCTGAAGAGGCTTTTCCAGTACAAACATATTTTCCGAGAACACTTTCTCGAGTTTTTCCCGGCCGGGCTCTGAATCCATAAGGACAGCATCCCGGCCGAATTCTTCCATGAACCCCTCCAGGAAGGCACGGACATCGTAGCTGCGGCCGGTTTCGATGGAGAGCGACGTGGGGTTGGGAAGAAGTGGATTGAAGTCCTTCTGGTTGAGATTGAGCCCTATTCCGACAATGCTGCATGCGACCTCCTCGCCGTCGAGTATGTTCTCTATCAGGATCCCGCAAATCTTTTTCCCGCCTATCCAGATGTCGTTTGGCCATTTGATCCTGGGGATGACTCCGCAGGCCTTGAGGCAATTGTACAGGGCGACGGTAACGAGGTGGGTGATGCGCACCGCTTCGCTTGCCGCAAGGGGAGCGAGCCCACCTTCGCCGAAGCGCAACAATATGCTGAACGTGAGGTTCTCCCCGGCAGCCGCCTTCCAGCTGTGGCTGCCCCTGCCGCGCCCTGCGGTCTGGAAGGAAGCAGCGATGACTGACAAATTGTCAAGGTCGCCGAGACGGCGCCTGACCTCGCTGTTCGTGGAATCCAAGGTATCGTACCAGGTAATTGAAGGGCGGGCAGAGAGTGGTTCCATTTTTGTTTGTATATTTGTGCTCAAGCGAACGCAAAAATACAATTATCCCGCGAAAATGGCAAAAGACAACAAGAATAAAGGCACGAAGGGAAAGCGAGAGATCCAACTCAGTTTTTCATGGCTTTACATACTACTGGTCCTGGGTATTGGCTGGATGCTCTTCAACAATACCGGTCCCGGCCCGCAGAAGGTAGAATGGGCTCAGGTGAAGCAGATGATGCTCGACGGTGACGTCAAAGACATCCATTTCATACGCAACGACTACAAGGGCAGCATTACCATGAAGCCCGACCGCCTGGGCAAATATGCAGATCTGTTTCCCGGCGGGCAGACTCCTTCCAAGTCGCCGCACTTCACCTTCCTGGTATCCGGCAGCTTCGAGGCTGAAAAGGAATTCGAAGCGCTCAACGACCGGCTCCCGGAAGACAGCCAGGTGAAGATAGTGATGGAGAATGACTCCAAGAGCTGGCTGAGCATCCTTGAATGGCTCATCTGGCCCCTGCTCCTGGTCTTGATGTGGGTGTGGATGTTCCGAGGGATGAACCGCAGCATGGGCGGCGCCGGCGGGAAAGGCGGAGTCGGCGGGGGAGGAGGCATCTTCAGCGTAGGGAAATCGACCGGAAAACTTGCCGACAAGAACACCGTCAACGTATCCTTCAAGGACGTAGCGGGCCTGTACGGGGCCAAGGAAGAAGTCATGGAGATAGTGGATTTCCTCAAGAATCCCGCTAAATATACCGCCCTCGGCGGCAAGATACCCAAAGGTGCCCTGCTCGTGGGGCCTCCCGGAACGGGAAAGACCCTTCTTGCCAAAGCCGTAGCGGGGGAGGCCAACGTACCTTTCTTCAGCATCAGCGGTTCTGACTTCGTGGAAATGTTCGTGGGCGTGGGTGCGAGCCGCGTGCGCGACCTCTTCGCACAGGCCAAGGAAAAGGCTCCCTGCATCGTGTTCATCGACGAGATTGACGCCGTGGGACGCGCCCGCGGCAAGAACGTGGGCTGGAGCAGCAACGACGAGAGGGAGAACACCCTCAACCAGCTCCTTACCGAGATGGACGGGTTCGGTACCAACAGCGGCGTGATAGTCCTCGCTGCCACCAACAGGGCGGACATCCTGGACAGCGCCCTCATGAGGGCCGGCCGCTTCGACCGCCAGATCCATGTCGACCTGCCGGAGGTGAAGGAGCGTGAGGAGATATTCCAGGTGCACCTGCGCGGCCTCAAGCTTTCCAAGGACTTCGACGTTTCCACCATGGCCAAGCACACCCCCGGATTCTCGGGCGCCGACATAGCCAATGTCTGCAACGAGGCGGCGCTGACCGCAGCGCGCAAGAACAAGCCTGAGATCGAGATGCAGGACTTCCTCGACGCGGTGGACCGCATAGTGGGCGGTGCGGAGCGCAAGACCGCCACGATTATGACCCCGAAGGAAAAACGTACCACCGCTTACCACGAAGCGGGGCACGCAGTGGTGGGATGGCTCCTTCCTTATGCCGATCCGGTGTTCAAGGTGAGCCTGATACCGCGCGGACAGGCGCTCGGC
>ONSD01000133.1 GCA_900320385.1 uncultured Bacteroidales bacterium | reverse complement strand
AGCAATGCTGCGGCTGCAATAGCTGTAATGGCAGTAATAATCCTTTTCATATTCAGCAAATATAACAAAATTATCAAAGCATATCAACCATACCTGATACAGGAGTCATTTGGAAGGTGAACGCGTAATCCTTGTAAGGAAGCATGTACTTCTCCAGCGGGAGCGCGCCCCAGCTGGTTACGCAGCCGAGACCCATCTGGGCCTTGTCCACGAGCACGTTCGTAAGGTCGGCCTCGGGCACTTCCTCGGAGTGTCCGTTCTGCTTGCTCAGGCCTTCGTCCAGCGACTCGATGGTATAATGGAGTGCAGACGCCGAGAAGGCTTCGTCTGCCTGGATGCAGATACCCTTGCCGGCGGCGTTCAGCACGCTCCACCAGCGGATGTCGCTCTTGGTTCCGTTCTCCTGCGGGCGGATGTAGGGATAGAACTGTTCGTCAACGGTCTGGGAGTATACGCCCAGGTCGGTGCAGTCCTTGCGGTCGGAATAGTTTTCGATCGGGCCGCGTCCGTAGTATACCACCTTCTCGAAGTCCTTGGGCATCTGCAGCTGCATGCCGAAACGGAACATATTGGAAACCTCCCTGGCAGGATCGGCCGTCATCTTCTGGGTAACCCTGACCGCTCCGGTGTTGTTGATCTCATATGCAAGGGTGAGGTCGCCAATCTCTTCGATGACGAGTTTGACATTCACCTTCACCACCCCGTTCTCGACTGAAGTAACGAATGCATCCTCTGCCGGGCGCATCATCCTGCCCTGGCGGCGTCCTTCGGCCTGGACCGGAGCGAGCTTGAGGTGTATCCTGGGATCCTTCCATGCAAGGTAGCGCAGCTGGAGGTTTGCGCCGAAGTCGTTGTCGGTGGGCGCCCTCCAGAAGTTGGGCTTTATCACGGAGCCGTCCTTGAGCATCTCGGTGCCGCCGACGCAGTAGCGCGAAATGTAACCGGACCTGCGATCGATCTCAACCGTGAAGTTGTCTCCTTCCACTATCAGGTACTGGCGGTCGCTGTCGTTGATGACGGGGGCGGAAGCGGTGTAGCCGCGGCGGGTTTCGTTCTTCAGCTCGGGCAGGCCGAAATCGTATCCGCGGAGAGAGAATTGCTGTTTTGCGACGACATGGCCGGAAGGCAGCAGACCCTCGCGGTCCTTCAGAACGTAGCTCACGTTGAGCAGCCACTCCCCTTCATCGCCCGGCTTACCGACATTCACCGGTACAGAAACTTTCTGGCGGGGAGCGACGCTGAGTTTGTCCACACTGCCGCTGCGTACCGGCCTGCCGTCCTTGAGCAGGGTCCAATCGAGACGGTATGCAGAGAGGTCACGGAAGAAGTTCTCGTTGAATACTCCCAGTTTCCCCTGCGCAAGCTCATCGGCATCGGTCCAGATATCCTGGTAGTAGTAACCGACTTCGTACATGTGCGGGTTCGGCACGCGGTCGGGACTGATGAGGCCGTTGTCGCAGAAGTTGCCGTCGGAGCCGTCATAGCGGTTGAAATCGCCGCCGTAGGCGTAGATCGTCTTGCCGGTCTTGCCCTTCCAGCGTATCGACTGGTCGACGAAGTCCCAGATGAATCCACCCTGGAGTTTGTCGTATTTGCGGTAGAGTTCCCAGTATTCCTTGAAGCCGCCTTCGGAGTTACCCATTGCATGTGCATATTCGCACTGGATGAGCGGTTTCGTGGTTGCGGGATTGGTCGCATACTGCACTATCCTGTCGTAACCTGCGTACATCGGGCAGTAGATGTCGGTCTTGCCGTCAACCCTCGCCTGCTCATACTGGACGGCGCGGGAAGGATCCTCAGCCTTGATCCAGTCGTAGGCAGCCTCGAAATTGGGGCCGTAGCCGGCTTCGTTGCCGAGCGACCAGAAAATGATGGCCGGGTGGTTGAAGCCGCGCTGCACGTTGCGCTGGTTGCGCTGCATGTGAGCCAGGGCGTAATCTTCCCTCTTTGCGAGCGTGCGCTCACCGTATCCCATGCCGTGCGACTCGATATTGGCCTCGGCAACGACGTAGATGCCGTATTCATCGCAGAGGTCATACCAGTAATTGTCGTCGGGATAATGGCAGGTGCGCACGGCGTTCAGGTTGAAACGCTTCATTATCTGGATGTCCTGCAGCATGCGCTCCCGGGAGATCACATATCCACCGTCCGGATCCAGTTCGTGGCGGTCTGCACCTTTGAACAGCACGGGCTGACCGTTTACAAGTATCTGCGCATTCTTCAGTTCAATCTTCCGGAATCCCACCTTGACGGGAATCACTTCGCCGGAAGCGGATGCCTTGAGAGTGTACAGGTAGGGAATCTCAGCCGACCACTTCTGCGGACCGGCGACCTCCATGCGGGCTTTCACCTTGCCGGAGCCCTTCACGGAAGTTTTGGCAACGCTCTTTCCCTGTGCATCGAAGAGCTCCAGGTCGGCGGTCACATTCTTCCCCTTCAGGTCGAGGGCTATATCAAGTGCTCCGTTCTTGTAAGAGGCGTCCAGATCGGGAGTGACGCGTATATCCTGGATCCTGGATTTGGCACGGGCGTACATGTAGCAATCCCTGGCTATGCCGCTGAGGCGGAAGAAGTCCTGGTCCTCGAGGTACGAGCCGTCGCACCAGCGGAAGATCTGCAGGGCCACCAGGTTCGCCTGGCCGGGTTTCATGTAGCGGGTGATGTCGAACTCGCATTCGAGCTTGCTGTCCTCACTGTATCCCACGAACTGGCCGTTGACCCATACGTATACGCATGAGGTAACCGAGCCCAGATGGATGAAGACGTCCTTCCCCTTCCATGAAGCGGGGATGACGAAAGAGCGGCGGTAGCTGCCTACGTGGTTGCCCACGGTAGGTATGGCAGGCGGATTGCTCTGGAAGCGGTGCTGCCAGGCATAGCCGGTGTTGACATAGATGGGATCGCCGTAACCGTTCATTTCCCATATCGCCGGCACCTGCAGACGGTCCCAGCTGCTGTCGTTGTAGCCTTCCTTCCAAAAGCCGTCGGGACGCTGGTCGGCGTTCTCCACCCAGTTGAACTTCCACGGGCCTTCCATGGAGAGGTAGTTGTCCGACGATTCAGGAACCGCAGCTGCGGCTTCAGCGCCGCCATTGTAAGCGAAATAATGGGTGTGCATGGGGGCGCGGTTCACTTCGTTGAGCCGCGGATCCTGCCACTCTTTGAATGTCTGTGCGAAAGTGACGCTTGCGATGCAAGCCAGCAAGACTGTAGATAAGATTCTTTTCATATATGCGTAAGACTATTTGTATGCTTCGATATTCCATTCATCCATCCATTCGAGGAAGGGAACGCCGTCTTCGCCGAACTGGATCGGGAGCCAGATATAGCGGGCGTCGATGGGATGGGCGGGACGCCAGATGTCGGCCATGAATATGTAGAGGTCCTTCTTGCCGGGAACCGGAAGGATGTAGGTACTCTGGCCGCCGTAGGTGATTTCGGACTTTTCGCCGCGGCAGGGATTGGGGTACTGGGTCCAGGGGCCCATGATATCGCTTGCGGAGAACATGCGCGCTGCGTTGGGCGCCCATCCGGTACAGCCGGACGTGATCATCCAGTAGGTGCCGTTGCGCTTGAAGATGGACGGCGCCTCATTGTGTCCGGTCGGGGCGACGCGTACATACTTGCCGCTGTGGCTCAGGTAATCGTCGGAGAGTTCGGCGATGTTGAGTGTCAGGTTCTCTTCGGAGGCGTAGATGTGATAGGCCTTGCCGTCATCATCGACGTACAGGGTCATGTCCCTGGACATCTGTCCGCCCTCGAAATCACGCTTGTAATAGAGGCCTTTCTTGACGGCGTCCAGCCACTCGGGAGTCCAGGATTCCAGTTCCGGGAGACCCTCGAGGGATGCGAGGTCTTCCTCGCTCACGTTCTGCGCTAGGATCCCGGGATTCACCCTGCCGGAGCCCAGGTACTTGTAAGGACCTGTCACATTGTCGCTAACTGCAACTGCCGCCCTTGCGGCGCTGTAGCCCCGGCCTTTGAGCTCCAGATGGAACCACATCACGAACTTGCCGGTCTTCTTGTTATAGATCACCTTCGGCCTTTCCAGGACGCATCCGCGGGTGATTTCGCTTTCGGGATCATCTTCCACCGAAAGGGCGACACCCTCGTATTTCCAGTTCACCAGGTCTTTCGAAGAATAGCAGGTGACACCCACGAAGGCGCTGCTGGAGCGTTCTCCCTTGTGTTCACCGAACCAATAGAATGTGTTGTCGTAGCAGAGGATGCCGCCGCCGTGGGCGTTGATGTGCTCTCCCCTGTCGTCGGGCCAGATTTCACCGGAACGGATGGGCTGGTCGGTGTAAGGGGAACGGGCGCATGCCATGGCAAGAAGGCCGGCAATGAGATAGAGTGCTTTTTTCATATAGTGGTTATTTAGTTGATTTCAGTTCTACTGTACAGCTTTGCAGGAGTGGAGATGTGAAACGGACGGTAACGGTCCCCTCTTCACCGGTGGCCTGCACATAAGCCATCAGGCGCCCCATGAAGACGCGGCGACGGTTGCTGACCGGGAGGGTCATGTCGGTGTTGTTGCCGGATTCCAGGCCCAGCAGGCGGGCCGGACCTTCGACGGTGCAGGTTATTTCATTGTCCGCGAGGTTCACTTCCTTTCCGGCATCGTCCAGGATATGGATTTCGACAAGGGCAGTCCCCTGGTCGGCGCATACGGCATTCCCGCCGAGCGGCTTGGCAGATATGGCGCAGGGCCTGCCCGTGGTGCGGACCGCATGACTCGAAAGGACCTTGCCGGACTCGTCGCAGCCTTCTGCGACAAGTTCGCCGGCTTCGTACGGAATTTCCCACATCATGGCGCCGAGCCTGCTGTCGGCAGCCTTCATCTCACCGACAGGCTTGCCGTTGAGTTTGAGCCTGGCAAAGGGAGCGTTGGTGTAGCACACAACCCTAACCTGCTGTCCATCTTCATAGTTCCACACCTCCCACGGGTCTCCCCCGAAGAAGGCACGCCTTCCGGGCACCCTCCGCGGAACGGCGCTGGTGCCGACATAGGTGAAGGGCTCTTCGCTCCACATGGCAGTCCTGGACTGTGCCGCGGGCTTCCGGAAGCTGGCAAGGTCGAGCAGGCCGGTGTACATTCCCCTGGCTGGCCAGGTTGTGGATTCGCCGAGATAATCGGTACCGGTCCAGATGAAGTGTCCGAAAATATGTTCACGGTCGCGGACGTCGGTCCAGCTGGAAAGGCCGCGGCTGGTTTCGCTGCCGTATATTACGCGCTTAGGATACCGTTCGTGATCGATGTCGTAGCGGCTTTCGGTATAGTTGTATCCCACCACATCCACCACGTCGGGATAAATGGTTTCGTTGGACATCACAACCCCGGCCAGGGCTCCGGTAACGGGCCTGGATGTATCCACAGCGCGTACGCAATCCGCCAGGCGCTTGGCAATCAGGCCTATACGCTCAGCATTGGGGGCATCGGGCTTGTAACCGCCGTACATAGGCTGGCTGATGGCGCTGCCGTCACCGTCGAGTATGGGATGCGAATACGGATCGTTGGGATAATCCACTTCGTTGCCTATCGACCAGAGGAAGACGGAGGCGTGGTTGCGGTCGCGGCGAACCATGTCGGTAACGTCCCTCTCTCCCCATTCCTCAAAGAAATCGTCTATGCCCTGGAAACCCGGTGTCCCCTGGTTCCAGCCCTTGAGCCACTTGCGCTTGGGGAATTCCCATTCGTCGAACGCCTCGTCCATCACCAGCATGCCCAATTCGTCGCACAGTTCATACAGGTCAGGAGAATGGGGATTGTGCGCCAGGCGTATGCCGTTCGCTCCCATTTTCTTGAGTTCCAGGATACGGTGCTTCCACACTTCGCGGGGCACGGCGGCACCGAGTACGCCGGCGTCGTGATGCAGGCATACTCCCTTGACTTTCATCCACTTCCCGTTAAGGGCGAAGCCGTGGTCGGGATCGAACGTAAGGGTGCGCAAGCCTGCCTTGACCACGCTGCCATCGATGCGTTTGCCGTCGAGGAGCAGGTCGGTTACAACGTCATATTGATAGGGATCTTCCAGCGACCAGAAACGGGGGGAAGCCAGGCTGAGCGTAACTGTCTGCTTGACGGTTCCAGCTCCGTTGTCCTTGATACGGAGGCTCTTGCGCGAAAGCGTGGTCCCCTTGGCGTCCACGATACGCACTTCTGCACTCAGGCGGCCTTTTACCGCTTTGGTCTTCTCAACCTCGACATCCACTTCCACAAGGGCCTTCTTCGCCGTTGCGGAAACGAGACGGTAGGCAGATCCCCATTGGGCGAGATGGGTATCGGGAGCCGCGACGAGCCATACGTTACGGTATATGCCGGAACCGGTGTACCATCTGGCATCGGCCGAGCGGCTGTGGTCCACCCTCACTGCCAGCACATTGTCCCCTTCGCGGAGGTAAGGGGTCATGTCGTACATGAACGAGGCGAAACCGCTGGGACGCTTGCCGAGAAGATGCCCGTTGAGATACACTTCGCTGCGGTTGTAGACGCCTTCGAAGTAGATGTAATGGCGGGCAGCGGCGTCTTCGATGGTGAAGTGTTTCCGGTACCAGCCGATTCCGCCGGGGAGATAACCGGTGCAGGAGGCGAGGTCCGGCGAGGGGTAACTCTCGACCGACCAGTCGTGCGGAAGGGTCACCGGACGCCAGCGCTGATCGTCAAAGTCTGCGGATGCGGCGTCGGCGGCATCGTCGAGTATGAATTTCCATCCCTGGTTGAAACGGGATGCTTCGCCGAACGAAACCTGTGCGGATACGCTTGCGGCGGGCAGGAGCAAGGCTAGAGCCAGAAGGATAAGTCTGTGTTTCATATACGCGTCTTTATGTGGTCATTGAATGTCAGTTCTTGCTTGATACCAGAGCGTTGTCGATTTGAAGGGCAAGAGCCTTCCAATGGGCTTTGGTGGCTGCGTCCGAAGACTTGGCTTTTGAAGCTTTATCCCTGATTTCCAACAGTTTGGCAAGGATGAGCGTACGGCCGTCACTGCTTGCTGCATTCTCGCTCCCCACCACGCTCAGGGCGGCAGTAACGAAGCGACGCTGCAGATAGCGGCGGTAGCTGTCCACAGCCGTGCCCTTCCAGAGTTCGGAGAACACCATTCCTGTAAGGTCTGAGAGGTATTCTTCCGCCGCATAGTTCGCCTTGTCGGTCTGGGCGAACTGTTCCATGCGGTCGAGTTTCGCCACGCTCAGGAGATTGCCTGCGCTTACGACTCCGTTCACCAATGTGTAGAGATAGCTGTCGGGACGGTCGGTCAGGTTGTAGATATAGGGAACATCCACGAGCCATGCCGGTTTCTTGAAAAGGTTTTCGTTCAGGAAATCGAGAGCCTTCTTTTGACGGTCCTTGGGCACAGGCTCATATTTTGCGCCTTCCTGCTCGATGCTGCGGTTGGTGACGAAGCGTCCGCCTATGTTCGCGGCCACGTGCCCCAGATAGCGGTTGTATTGCCCTATGAGCGCTTCGTACATGCGGCTCACGTTTGTGTACATGTCAGCTTCTTCGGCATTCCATTCCGGGATGAGGCCTATGGCCCGCTTCAGGTTCATGATGCCGTAATTGCTCGCTGCCACCGCGTCGTCGCCGAGGTCCTCCCTCTGGGCGCGAGGATCGGAATCCGACCCTTCGCCACCGAACCAGAGGCGCGGGTCCTTCTCCAGACGGTCGATGATCACTTTGTTCCAGTACAGATGATCCTCCTTGACGTCAGTGATTCCGGTATTCCTGTATCCGTATTCGATGGCCCATTTGTCGTAGTCATTGATACGCGGATAAAGGCCGGCCTTGCCGATATTGTCTTCTGGCTGGGCCACGTAGTTGAAGCGGGCGTAGTCCATTATGCTCACCGTGTGCCCGTTCTTCTCCACCCATTCCTTGTCGCGGAGTTTCTCGACGGGAGTCTTGCTGCTCGACCCCATGTTGTGGCGGAGTCCTAGGGTGTGCCCTACCTCATGCGAGGAAACGAAACGGATAAGGTCGCCCATCAGTTCGTCGTCGTACTTTATTTTCCTGGCCCTTGCGTCCACCACACCTGCCTGTACCTGGTACCAGTCGTGCACGAGCGTCATCACGTTATGGTACCAGCCTATGTGGCTTTCGAGTATCTCTCCCGAACGCGGGTCGTGCACATTGGGCCCATAGGCGTTGGCAATCGGGGAAGCGAGGTAGCGTATCACGGAGAAACGGGCGTCCTCGAGACTCATGTCGGGATTGTCCTCCGGCCATTCTTCCGCATGTATGGCATTCTTCCAGCCTGCCTGTTCGAATGCCGCCTGCCAGTCGTTCACGCCGGCGATCAGATACTTGCGCCACTGCTTGGGCGTGGCGGGATCGATATAATAGACTATGGGCTTGACAGGTTCGACCAGTTCCCCCCTCATCTGCTTCTGCACGTCTTCCGGACGGGCTTCGAGCCGCCAGCGGGTGATGAACCTGACAGTCTCGACTTTCTGCTGCTCATCGCTGAAGCGGCTGTATCCGTCGGCGAAGTATCCGACGCGAGGATCGAAGAGGCGCTGCTGCATGGGGACTTCGGGAAGAAGCACTATCGAGGTGTTGGTTACAACGGTTACGACACCCGTTTCGAGGCCGGAAGGCAGATAGGAATTATTCCTCCCAGACGGCCCGCCCTGGCCCTGAGGCTGGCTGTAAGAGAAAGTACGGGTAACCGTAATCTCAGTGTTGATAGGGTATGTGCGTATGCTCTGGATGAAGCTGGCGTCATTCTTCGGCGCGCCCAGGTTCATCGTCCTCTTGCCGCGGTTGCCGAGCGAGAAAAGTTCGGAATCCCCTTCGAAGAGCTGGTTGACCTTGATGCGGGTGCAGCCTTCTCCCGATACCTTCTCCGGCTTGAAAGAGCCGATGATGGGATTCTCGGAGCTGACTGCCACCGCCTTGCTTATGGCCTGGTCGGCATCCGCGTAAATGCCCAGGACGTCGAAACGCAGGAGCAGGTTGCCGTTCGGGGCCTTCTCCCAATACAGCATCCCTTCGCTTATCTCTTCCCCGCCGTACTGTCCGGCTCCGACGGTATTGCTCACGAAGCGGGTAACGGCCAGCAGCCTGCGGCCCAGCAGGCTGTCGGGAATCTCGAAATACCAGTCATTCTCGTTGTGTCCCACCCCGAACAGGCCAGGGGTGACTTTGATTTCCACCTGCTTTTCGGGTGTTTCCTTCTTGTCATTGTCACCCGATGGTTTGTTCCCCTGCGCTCCGGCATTGAAACAAACTGCAGCCATGGCGACCGCCATTGTAAGTACGAATCTTTTCATATACATTCAATCATTGTTTTTTCTTGTATTCCGACGGCGACACCCCGAACTCGTCCTTGAAGCATTGCCTGAAGTATATCACGCTGTTGAAACCGGTGTTCCAGGCGGCTTCGGACACGTTGAAATTCCCCGAAGCGAGCATCTCGGCGGCATTGCGCATGCGGATCTTGCGTATGAATTCGTTTGCCGAGATCCCGATAAGGCCCTTGAGCTTGCGGTACAGGGTCGAGGTGCTCATATTCATCTTCTCGGCCAGGAACGAAACGTCCAGGTTCTCCGAAGAGAGGTTTTCCTCGATGATCGCAGTGATGCGGCTGATATATTCATTGTCGAGTTTGCTGAACTGGCTCCGGGCGACGTCCTGGTCCCGCTTCTGGTTGATGGCGCTGGAGAACTGCTGCATCATGCTCCTGCGCGCGTCGATGAGGTTCTTGACACGGCTGGTGAGCATGCCGGAGGTGAAGGGCTTGGTGAGATACGAATCAGCTCCGGCCTGGTATCCCTTGCTGCGGTCGTCCATCGAATCTTTGGCGGTCAGCAGCACGACGGGGATGTGGCTGGTGCGGACGTCGTTCTTGATCATGGTGCACAGCGTCAATCCGTCCATCACGGGCATCATGATGTCCGAAATCACCAGATCCGGGATATATTTGGTTACCAGATTGTAACCGTCGCTGCCATTCTTGGCGGTGAAGACGGAGTAGCTTTCGGCCAGGGCTTCCCTCACGTAATGGCGGATGTCCCTGTCATCCTCCACGAGCACTATCACCGGAGAATCCGATACGGGCAGTTCCTCTCCGGCATCCGCAGCGGAAGTCTCATCCGAAGCGGACCTGACTATGGGAAGGAAGACTTTGAAGATGCTGCCCTTGTCCACCTCGCTGAAGAGTTCGACGCGTCCGTGGTGGAGTTCCACGAGGTTCTGGACCAGCGACAGCCCGATGCCAGTCCCGCGGGCCTGGTGATTGTCCTTGACCTGGTAGTAGCGCTCAAAAATCAGCTTCTGCTGGTCTTTCGGAATCCCGTATCCGGTATCCTCCACGGTGATAACGGCCTCCTCCCGTCCGTTCCCGGCCAGTTTTTCGAGGCTGAGGGTTACAGAACCCTTGGGCGTGTACTTCATCGCGTTCGAGAGAAGGTTGTCCACGATTATGGTCACTATATCCCGGTCAAAATCGGTCATTATCTCCGGTTCCACCTGGATGTTGAAGAGGGTATCCTTGCTGGTGTTCGATTCCGCGAACACTGAACCTATCTCCTTTATCGCGTCGCTGAGATTGCCATAGGTGGCGTTAAGCGTCATGTTGTTGGTCTCGGTCTTGCGGAAAGTGAGCAGGCGGTTGGTAAGGTCGAGGAGCCGCTCCACATTCTTAATCAGCACGGAAGCCTTCTTCTGCGCGGACGCGGGGAGTGAGGGATCGTTCTTCAGGTCCTCGGCCGGGCCCAGGATGAGCGTCAGAGGGGTCTTGAGTTCGTGGGTTATGTTGGTATAGAATCTCAGCCTTTCTTCGTTTATGTCCTTGATACGGGCGATGGTTTCGCGCTCAAGGCGGGCTTCATTCCTCTTCTTGACATTGGAATATAGCCTCCGCGCCAGCAGGTAAAGCAAAACCAGGGCGCACAGCAGATAAAGGAGCTTGGCTGCGCCGGTGAGCCAGAAAGGCGGCTTTATCCTGATCGAGAGGGTCTGCGGCCGTCCCCACACTCCGTTCCTGAGCCTGGCCCGCACGGAGATGCTGTAACGTCCGGGGCGCAGCGCTTCAAAATTGACGAGATTGCTCTCTTGTACGGGGGACCATCCCTTGTCGTTGATGCGGTATGCATAATCCACCCGGTCCGAAATACTGAAATCTTCGGTGGTGAAGAACAGGTAGAAATGATTCTGCCGGTTCTTCAGCACGATCTGTTTGCCCGGACGGACGCTGACAGCCGTACCTTCGAGATTTATGGGGTCGAACTGGTCGGGGATGCGGATTTCGGTAAACTTGACAAGGACCTCCTTCGACGTACTGAGCACCCGTTCAGGGT
>ONSD01000118.1 GCA_900320385.1 uncultured Bacteroidales bacterium | reverse complement strand
TTTTTTTGATTTCTGCAGCGAATTCCTATCTTTGTACAATCCTGATCCTTTTACCATGTCCAAGCATTTCCTTACAGCAGCCGCGCTTGTCATCCTCGCCTCTTGCAGCGGCGGCAGCCTCACTTTGCTGGTAGGCACTTACACCGATGCCGGCAGCCGCGGCATATACACCTACAGTTTCAATCCCTCTACCGGCGGTAGTACCCAGCTGTCTTCCGCGGAGGCGGGCAATCCGTCGTTCCTCACCCTTTCGCCGGACGGAGGCACAGTGTATGCCGTGAGCGAATACAACAATGCCGGCGCCGCCGTGTGCACTTTCAGTTTTGATAAGGGCACCGGAACCCTCGCTGAGCGCAGCCGCGTCCTTACAGGAGGAGGCGACCCCTGCTACATCGCCACGGACGGGAAGCTCCTTGCCACAGCGAATTACAGCGGCGGGTCGATGACGGTATTCCCTATCGGGAAAGACGGTCTTCCGGGAGAAGGGACGGTCTTCGCCGGCGGCACCGGAGGCCCCGACATGTCGAGGCAGGCACGTCCGCACGTCCACTGCTCAGTATTCTCCCCGGACGGGAAATACATATTCGCCAGCGATTTCAGCGCCGACCGCCTCGTGCGCTTCGATATCAGTGAAGACGGCGGCGTCGCACCGTCGGGCATCACCACCGCGCTTGAGCCCGATTACGGGCCCAGGCACCTGGTTTTCAACCGGAAAGGCGACATGGCCTATGTCATAGGCGAGCTGTCGGGCACCGTAACCGCCATGTCTTATTCCGACGGAGTCCTTACACCCCTCCAGGTCATTGACGCCGACAGCTTCGACGCCCGCGGCAGCGCCGACATCCATCTTTCCCCCGACGGGAAGTTCCTTTACGTAAGCAACCGCCTCAAGGGGGACGGTATCACCTGGTTCAAGGTCGGGAAAGACGGACTGCTGGAAGAAGCCGGCTATCAAGCTACAGGCGTGCATCCGCGCAATTTCGGAATCACTCCTGACGGACGGTACCTGCTCTGCGCATGCCGCGATTCCGACAAGATCCAGGTCTTCCGCCGCGACTCCCGCACCGGCGCCCTTGCCGATACGGGCAAAGACATCCTCCTCAGCCATCCGGTCTGCGTCCGGTTCGCACAGTAAATACAAAAAGGCCGGGCGCAAAGCCTGGCCTTTTGTACTCCCTATAGGAATCGAACCTATACCGGCGGAACCGGAATCCGCAATTCTATCCGTTAAACTAAGGGAGCGGACTGCAAAGATAACTATTTTTTTGGTACCTTTGCAGGATATATGAAAGCATTTGTATTTCCCGGACAGGGCGCACAGTTCCCCGGAATGGGACTTGACCTCTACAAAAACAACAAGACGGCGAAGAGGCTGATCGACGAAGCCGACGCCATACTCGGATTCAATATAAGCGGGATAATGTTCCACGGCACCGAAGAACAGCTCCGTGCCACTGCCGTCACCCAACCCGCAATCTTCATCCACTCCACAGCACTCGCCCTGAGCAAGCGCAGCATAGGCAGACCCGACATGACCGGCGGCCATTCGCTCGGCGAATTCTCCGCCCTCGTGGCGGCTGGAGCCATGAGTTTCGAAGACGGCCTGCGACTGGTTTCGGTACGCGCGTCGGAGATGCAGAAGTGCTGCGAGAAGGTTCCCGGCACCATGGCTGCCATCATCGCACTTCCGGACGGGAAGGTGGAAGAAATCTGCAGAAGCATTTCCGCCCCCGGCAGCATAGTCGTGGCCGCCAATTACAATTCTCCCGGACAGGTCGTAATCTCCGGCGAAAGGGAAGCGGTGCTCAAGGCCTGCGAGGCCATGAAGGAAGCCGGTGCCAAGCGCGCCCTGCCCTTGTCGGTAGGAGGTGCGTTCCACTCCCCCCTCATGGAACCTGCACGCGCCAAACTCGCCGAGGCCATCGAGGCGACCCCCATATCCGCTCCGCGCTGCCCCGTGTTCCAGAATGTCAGCGCACAGCCCGAAACGGACCCGGTGCGCATCAAGGACAATCTCCTCCGCCAGCTCACCTCTCCCGTCCGCTGGACGCAGAGCGTGCGCAACATGCTCGCGGCAGGGGCTGACGAATTCCTGGAAATAGGACCAGGTTCCGTGCTTCAGGGCCTCATCGGCAGGATAGCCAAATCGGAAGAAGCGGCAATCAGCCTCGGGGGTATTTCTTAATCAAGTTATTTTTCGTAACTTTGGAAATTCAGGAACTATACACATATACAAATAACATTCAATCATGGCTAAAGAAAAGAAATTCATCACCTGTGACGGTAACACCGCTGTGGCGAACGTCGCGTATCTGTTCAGTGAGGAGGCTGCGATCTACCCGATCACACCTTCGTCGCCTATGGCGGAGAACATCGACGAATGGGCTGCCCACGGAAAGAAGAACCTATGGGGCGAGACCGTCAAGGTAATCGAGATGGAGAGCGAGGCCGGAGCCTCCGGCGCCGTACACGGCGCGCTTCAGGCAGGCGCTCTCACCACCACTTACACGGCATCGCAGGGCCTTCTGCTGATGATTCCGAACATGTACAAGATCGCAGGCGAACTCCTTCCCGGAGTATTCCACGTATCGGCCCGCGCGCTGGCATCCCACGCCCTCTCCATCTTCGGAGACCATCAGGACGTGATGGCTTGCCGCCAGACCGGTTTCGCCCTGCTCGCGTCCGGTTCGGTACAGGAAGCCCAGGACCTCGCCGCGGTGGCCCATCTCAGCGCCATCAAATCCAGCGTTCCCTTCCTGCACTTCTTCGACGGATTCCGCACCAGCCACGAGATCCAGAAGATCGAGGCCCTCGACGAAGAGGCCCTCAAGGGCATGGTGAGCGAAAAGTCGCTCCAGCAGTTCCGTTCCCGCGCACTCAACCCCGACGCCCCCGTCACCCGCGGAACCGCACAGAACGGTGATGTATATTTCCAGGCCGTCGAATCCCGCAACCAGGTATACGATGCCGTTCCGGATATCGTGGCACGCTACATGGGTGAGATCAGCGAGCTCACAGGCCGCAAATACCGTCCCTTCACCTATTACGGTGACTCCAAGGCCGAGAATATCATCATCGCCATGGGCTCCGTTACCGAAACCATCAAGGAAACCATCGACTTCCTCAACAAGGAAGGACGCAAATACGGTCTTGTAAGCGTACACCTTTACAGGCCTTTCAGCACCGAGTATCTGTTCAGGGCAATACCCAAGACCGTGAAGAAGATAGCCGTGCTCGACCGCACCAAGGAACCCGGATCGCTCGGCGAACCGCTCTACCTCGACGTAAAAGCCGCCTACCAGGGCAAGGACAACGCCCCGCTCATCGTGGGC
>ONSD01000142.1 GCA_900320385.1 uncultured Bacteroidales bacterium | reverse complement strand
TTCTGGTGCTCCATGTTGTAAAGGCGCGTACGGAGTTCTTCCATGGCCCTTTCGGTATTCTTGATCTGCGAACGCTCCTCCTGGCACTGCACCACTATGCCCGACGGGATGTGGGTGAGACGGACCGCCGAATACGTGGTATTCACGCCCTGGCCGCCCGGGCCCGAAGCGCAGAAAAGGTCCTTGCGTATATCGGCGGGGTTGAGTTCCACGTCGAATTCGTCGGCTTCAGGGAAGACCGCGACCGATGCTGCCGAAGTCTGGATACGGCCCTGGGTTTCGGTCTGGGGCACGCGCTGGACACGGTGCACGCCGCTCTCGTACTTCATGGTGCCGTAAACGCCATCGGGGGCCGACAGTTTGAAGACTATCTGCTTGAAGCCTCCGGAAGTACCGTACGACTGGTCGGTGACCTCGAGTTTCCAGCCCTTCATCTCGGCATAATGCTGGTACATGCGGAACAGGTCGCCTGCGAAGATCGCAGCCTCATCGCCTCCGGTACCGCCACGGATCTCCACTATGGCGTTCTTCGAATCGTCGGGGTCGGCCGGGATGAGCAGCAGCTTGATGTTCTGCTCCATGTCCGGCATCTTCTCCTCGATTGCATTGATCTCTTCGCGCGCCATTTCCTTGAGGTCGGGATCCGACTCGTTCATCAGCACGTCCTTGGCGCCTGCAAGGTCCTCTACGGCCTTCTTGTATTCAAGGCCGGCCTTGATTATGGGTTCCAGCTGCTTGTAGTCCTTGTTCAGCTGGACGTATTTCTTCATGTCCCCCATCACTTCGGGGCTGGAGAGCTGCTCCTGCAGGGAAGCGAACTTGTCCTGCAGGCTCAGCACTTTCTCGAGAAGGGTATTCTCACTTGCCATATGATGTTTCTCCTATTTTCTTGATGTAGCAGCGGCGGCGCATGAAGAGTGTATGGTCTTCATAGGCGTTCCATATGTTGGCCGCGCTGTTGGTTTCTATCTGGGGATTGCTGATCGCATCGCCCATCCCGATTTTGCGGGCCTTTGCCGCCATCTCCTTGTAATACATGGCGCTCACTCCCCTGTTCTGCCATTCGGGCACCGCCCCGTTGATCATTAGGTCAGTGACCGAAAAATCGTTCATCGCCCTCAGCAGGTGGTACCATCCGAAGGGGAAAAGCCTTCCGCGAGCCTTCTGCAGGGCCTTGCTTATCGAAGGGGTGCAGATGCCGAAAGCGACAATCTCCTCGTTCTCGTCCAGCACCAGTACGCATGCCTTGTCGGACACGAAGGGCAGTATCGAAGCCGCCTCCTGGTCTATCTCCTTCTCGGTGAAGGGGATGAAGTTGTACACCGATCCGGCGAACGAATCGCTGTACATGTGGAAGAATTTCCGGACCATGGCGGGATCTTTCTTGAGGCGGTCTATGCTCCCGAAATGGAGATTGTAGCGCTGCTCTATGATCCTTGCAACCCTTTCTGCCTTTTCAGGCACGCCCTTGGCCGCGTCCATCCTGTATTGCACCCAGTCGCATTCCTTCTCAAATCCGTAATCCTGCACCAGACGGTTGTAATAGGGATAGTTGTACAGGCAGTTGAAGGGCGGGATATTCCCGAAGCCCTCCACCAGCATTCCCTGCTTGCCGAGAGTGTTGAAGAACAGCGGGCCGTGTATGGTATCCATACCCAGTTCCCCGCCCCAATTTTCGGCGGCGGACAGCAACATCCCGGCAACAGTACCGTCATCGATGCAGTCGAACCAGCCGAAACGCACGCACTTCTTGCCGTAGCGCTCGTTGTAGCGGGGATTGACCATGGCACAGATGCGGCCGACCACTTGCCTTCCGTCGCGCACCATCCACATCCTGTGGGTGCAATAATCCAGCGCGGCGTCGCGGGTCAGGGTTTTCATCTGGTCGGAATGGAGGGCCGGCACATACTGGGCGCAGTCCTTGTAGAGCCTGTCCGGGAAACGGATGAACTCCTTAAGGCACTTCTTGCCCTTTACTTCAACTAGTGTATAATCTGCCATCGGGCGGGTTTTGTACAGCCTGCAAATTTAGGAATTTCCGGCCGTTTCCGCAATAGCGCGGACGACGGCCTGTGCGCAGACACAGCCGAAGACGGCGGGGAGGTAACTCACGGTACCCACGTTGCTGCGCTTGTTCCGGCTCTCTTCCTTAACCATGGCGCCTTCGACCGGCTTCTCTTCGGAATATACGGCCAGGAAGCCCTCGAAGATACCGTAACGGTGCAGGCGTTTGCGGAGCTGGTGTGCCAGCGGGCACATGTTGGTACGCGAAATGTCGGCGAGCCTGACCCTGGTTGCATCCAACTTGGCTCCCGAGCCCATCGAAGAAACCAGCGGCCAGCCTTTTCCGAGGCAGTGGCGTATCAGGGCTATCTTCGGGCTGAGCGTGTCTATCGCGTCCACCACATAGTCGTAGGGAAGCTCCCCAAGTACTGACGGGATGCTGTCTTCGTCAAGATACTTTTCGATAACCGTAAGGTCCAGGGCCGGATTGATGTCGAGGAGCCTGGCGGAGAGCACCTCCACCTTGGGCTTGCCCACCGTTGAATGGAGCGCGGGCAGCTGGCGGTTGATATTGGTCGCCGAAACGGTATCGGCATCGACGATGGTAAGATGCCCGACCCCGGCGCGTGCCAGCATCTCGGCGGCACATGCTCCCACTCCCCCGGTGCCCACTACCAGCACCCGGGAAAAGGAAAGCTTCCGGAGCCCGTCGGGTCCCAGAAGCAATCCGGTCCGTTCCTGCCATTCTTCCATGGCACAAAGATACTTTATTTCCGGGAACTATACCCCACCGAACGCCGCATATCCGCCGTCCACCGGAATCACGACCCCGGTGACAAACGACGAGATGTCGCTCAGCAGGTAGAGCATGGTGCCTACAAGGTCTTCGGGCTCTCCGAATTTGTGGGTCGGGGTGTTGGCGATGATCTTGCGGCCGCGGGGCTTGAGTTCCCCGGTCTTTTCGTCGGTGAGCAGGAAGCGGTTCTGGTCCGTAAGGAAGAAGCCCGGGGCGATCGCGTTGCAGCGTATCCCGAGTTGGGCGACGTGCACGCTGTACCACTGGGTGAAGTTGTTGATCGCACCCTTGGCGGCGGAATAAGCCGGTATCTTGGTCAGCGGGCGTATCGAATTCATGCTGGAGACATTCAGGACGTTCCCGCCCTTGCCGTCCGCTATCATGTCCTTGGTGAAGATCATGGTGGCGAGCACCGTACCCTGGAAATTCAGGTCGAAGACGTTCTTGAAGCCTTCGAGGTCCAGGCCGTAGAACGAATCCTGCAGTGGGGTACCCTTTTCCATCTGCTCGGCCGAGCAGGTGGCTTTCGGGGAATTGCCTCCGGCGCAGTTGATGAGTATGTCGATGCGGCCGAGTTCGGCATGCACCCG
Organism: uncultured Bacteroidales bacterium; assembly: GCA_900320385.1. GTDB lineage: Bacteria > Bacteroidota > Bacteroidia > Bacteroidales > UBA932 > Cryptobacteroides. The sequence goes on along the minus strand of ONSD01000142.1, from coordinate 17,927 downwards.
CTCATATGCTGCCTCAAGTGCCTGTCTGTCGAGGGTGCTGGCGGAAATGCCTATGCATTTGACGCCGAATTCCGAGGAGATATCCGCAGCCTTGGGATCCGACCCGGCCTTGCGGGAGATCACAGCGGTATTGACGCCTGCTGCTGCAAGCCCGCGCGTAAGCGCGGTCCCGATGACGCCGAAGCCTCCGGTGATGACGCAGTTGCGTCCCTTGAGATCGTCGAATGAATACTTCATGGCAGACTACTCGGCGAAGAGCCTCCTGATATGACGGTCGCAAATGTTCTCGATGACCTCACGGCCTATGACCTCTGAGTGGGCTTCGAGAGCCGGATAATACTCCTCGCCGAGTTCTGCGGCTATCTTGTAGCTGACGTGTATGAGCTGGCGGAAAGACGGGTTGTAGAGCGGATCGGCCTGGTTGTGGCGCATCGTGCGCGCATAGGTTTCGGCATCCCACTTCTCCACTTCCGCCGGGCTGGGAAGGGCGTCTGCGTCAACATCGATGACGGTAGCGTAGGGTACTGTGAGCTCTTCCATGCGGGTAAGGGCGTTCACGTAGATGCGTTTGGCAAGGGCCAGGGCCTTGGGATCGGCCAGCGCCAGGCCTATGTTCTCTTCGAGCCAGGTGGTGCCTGCGGTCTTGATATGTATGCCCTTGTCGTACTTGCGTATGAGCCGTCCCATGATGGGATAGATGCTGAACTTGTCCGATCCGGAGTGGATGCTGAGCTTGAGGTTGTCCGGCAGGCCGTATTCCTTCACGGCCTCATCGATGACGAGCAGGTCCTGTTCGAATTCCTTCTCGAACTGCTGCAGGTCGCCTCGATAGTCCACACCCTTGTTGAAACGGCCGGTGAACTTGGGAGCAATGGTCTGCACCGGGATCTTCTCCGCCGCTATTTCCTTCAGGATATAACGGAGTTCTTCGGGAGTCTGGGCATTGTCCACCTCATCCATCGAAACCTCGGTGACGAAGTTGCCTTCGCCCTTCTTCTCCGCGATGTGGCGGTAGATGCGGCCGGCTTCCCTTATGGCGGGCAGGAACCTCTCTTCCATGGATCCCGACTTGCCGATGTAGTCGGCTACGTCGATGGTGAAGAAGTCGGAACAGTCGATGAAGCGGTCGACCGTATTCAGGTTGATGTGGTCGGCGTCGACGAAGTACTGACCGGTGTAGCCAAGGGCCTTGACGGCAGCGTCGGCCTCCTCGCGGGTGCCTGTGGGTTCAGTGCCCACGATCTGGTGTTCGCGGTTGCTCTTGTTCCATACGGGAACGAAGTCCACGCCGAATTCCCTGCGGGCCTTGAGCAGGGCGCTGAGCTGGGCTATGCCTTCGTGGCAGAAGCGGTCGCCTACTCCGAATGAATATTTCTGGATCTTCATGGTATTGAGTGTTTATCGATTATGCGTTGTACGTGCCGGCAACGGTGTCTCCACCCTCACCGGTCCAATTGGTATGGAAGAACTCGCCGCGGGCGCGGTCGGTGCGTTCGTAGGTATGGGCACCGAAGTAGTCGCGCTGGGCCTGGAGCAGGTTGGCGGGAAGCCTTTCGGAGCGGTAACCGTCGTAGTATTCGAGGGCTGCGCTCATGCAGGGTGCGGCTACGCCTGAACGGACCGCCTCGGCGACCACGTTGCGCCAGCCGGTCTGGGCCTGTGCAAGCTTGTCGGTGAAATAGGGATCGAGCAGGATGTTGGCGATGCCGGGATCCTTGTCGAAAGCCTCTTTGATCTTGCCCAGGAAGACGCTGCGGATAATGCATCCGCCGCGCCACATCAGGGCTATGCCTCCGTAGTTCAGGTTCCATCCGTATTCCTTCGCCGCGGCGCGCATCAGGCTGTAACCCTGGGCGTACGAAACCACCTTTGCGGCGAACAGGGCCTTCTGCAGGTCGGAGAGGAAGGCCTTGCGGTCGCCCGTGAATCCGGACGGCTTCGGGCCGCGGAGTATTCCGGATGCAGCCACCCTCTCTTCCTTTTGGGCGGAGAGGCTGCGGGCGAATACGCTCTCGCCTATGAGCGTGAGGGGAACGCCGGCGTCCAAGGCGGCGATGGCGGTCCATTTGCCGGTACCCTTCTGTCCGGCGGTGTCCAGGATATAATCCAGCACATACCTGCCGTCATCGTCCTTTTTCGCGAGTATGTCGCGGGTGATTTCGATAAGATAGCTGTCAAGGTCGCCCTTGTTCCATTCGGCAAAGGTCTCGTGCATCTGGTCGTTGCTCATTCCGAGTATATCCTTCATGATGGAATAACACTCGCAGATGAGCTGGATGTCGCCGTATTCGATGCCGTTGTGCACCATTTTCACGAAGTGGCCGGCTCCCCCTTCCCCTACCCAGTCGCAGCAGGGAGTGCCGTCCGCAACCTTGGCGCAGATGCCCTGGAAAATGGGCTTCACGTAAGGCCATGCCGCAGGAGAGCCACCGGGCATCATGCTCGGGCCGTGCAGGGCACCCTCCTCGCCGCCGGAAACTCCGGTGCCAATGTAGAGCAGGCCCTTGCTCTCGACGTAAGCGGTACGCCTGGCGGTATCGGGGAAATGGGTGTTGCCGCCGTCGATGATGATATCGCCCTTGTCCAGGAGGGGGATGAGTTTCTCGATGAAGTCATCCACAGCCTGCCCCGCCTTTATCATGAGGAATACCTTGCGCGGAGCGGCCAGGGAAGCTACGAAATCTTCGAGGCTGCGGGCACCGTAGATGTTCCTGCCCTTGCCCCTGCCTTCCATGAAACGGTCGACCTTCTCCACCGTGCGGTTGTATACGCTCACGCGGAAACCTTTGCTTTCCATGTTCAGGACCAGGTTCTCACCCATTACGGCCAGACCAATGAGTCCTATGTCAGATAATTGCTTTGCCATAAGTATGTTCAGATTATTTTGAATCCAAGTTTTGAGAGTGCCGCCTCCTCTGCGGGTGTGCCGTTTTCAAGACGGACGGAGAAAGCCGTGAATTCGCGGCGTACGGGGTAGGAACCCCGGAGAGACTCGAAAGCGGCAGGATCGTTCCTGAGCAGTGCGTCGTCCCCGCTTGGGTCATAGGTATGCAGGACCGCTTCGGAGATGACTTCCTGGCAGGTCTTTCCTGCGGCATCCACGGTGAAAACCGCCGGCTGGGGCGCCTGGGGTATGTCCGCAGGCTTCCATCAGGCAAGCGGCAGGCCGAGGACGCGGCTTACCCTATGGACGGCAGCTGCGGTTCCGTTGGCTTTGCCGTCGGCGCTGTAGCCGGCGATATGAGGCGTAGCGATGTCCAGGAGGGCGAGCAGGTCCCTGTCGATGTCGGGTTCTTTCTCCCAGGTATCGAGGACTGCCGCCTTCAGTTGCCCGGAAGCCAGGGCGGCCTTAAGTGCGTCACCGTCCACCACCGCTCCGCGGGACGAATTGATGAGGATGCGCTCTTTTCCCATAGCCGCGATGCGCCCTGCATCGAATAGATGCCAGGTTGCATCCTCCCCTTCTTTCGTGAGTGGCACATGCAGGGTGATGATATCCGCCCGTTCGATTATCTCCTGCAGGGAGCAGAAGCCGGCAGCACCTTCCCTGCGGGCCCTCGGAGGATCGTTCAGCAAGACTTCCATACCCAGGATCCCGGCGGCTTCCGCCACCTTGGAACCCACGTTCCCCACTCCGACGACCCCGAGTGTCATCCTGCCCAGATCCAGCCCGTGGCGCTGAGCAAGGGTACACAGAACCGAAGTCACATACTGTTTCACCGACCAGGAATTGCAGCCGGGAGCGTTCTCCCACAGTATGCCGGCCGATTCGCACCAGGCCGTGTCGATATGGTCGTAACCGATGGTGGCACTTGCTATCACCTTCACCTTCGAGCCTTTCAGAAGAGCTTCGTCGCAGATGGTACGGGTGCGGGTGATGATTGCGTCGGCGTCCCTGACGTCGGCCGCGGTCGTGTCCTTGCCGGGCAGGTAAACCACCTCGGCCCAGGGCTCCAGAACCCCCTTGATGAACGGTATCCTGTTGTCGCAGACTATCTTCATGTCGTCAGTCCCTGAATCTGTCACGGCAGGCCCAAAGGCCGAGAGCCGGATTCGATATAAAATAAACCTCCTCGCCGCAGACGGTGTTCCAGCCATCCTTGAGGGTTTCCGGATGGTATCGCTCCATTATGGAGTCCAGGTCGCCCCAGCGGTAGCCGACGCTTTCAATCTCTTCCCTGGTCATTCCGTCGCCCGGAGCGTAAGTTATCGTAAAGCGGCCTTCGGACGAACCGTGTATGAGATGCGCCGACGCACCCAGGTTCTCCCTGAGTTCAGCGTTGGCCTCGGTGCACTCAAGGGTATGCGTGGTGCCCTTGTAGCCGTATTTGCGTATGAGGGTGTCGATGGTCCTGTCCTCGCCGAATTCCTTTAGGGCGGGAGCCATCACTATGAGCTCGGCGCCGTCGGCCAGGGCCATGCGGGTGCGGTACACCGCCTTGTTGCCCAGCCAGGTACTCTTGAATTCGGACGGATCCAGCCATACGAGGCATTTGCGTATGGGCTTGTCCACCATTATGAAATTGGTCTCGAGCGAGAGTTCCGCAGCCCTGCGGAAACATTCGAAATCATCTCCGGCGAAAAGGCCCTTCGTAACCATCTCCCCGCCTTCCTTGGCACGCACGGTGAGGATGTAGACTATGGGTATCCCCCCTAGGAAATGTTCCCTGGCGTATTCGAACACGTCGCGCACAGGGCTGGACGCCCTGCCCATGATGCGTTCGAGTCCGTAGCTCGCCCCTATGAAATGGCTTTTGTTGATGAAGTCGGAACCGCCCACGCCAACAAATATGTTCTTTGTATAATTGGCCATACCCACCACTTCGTGGGGCACCACCTGCCCTATCGAGAGGATAAGGTCGAACGAAGGATCCAGAAGCATCCTGTTCACCTGCGCCTTCATGCTGTAGTGAAGGCGGCCTTCGGAAACTTTCTCGATGTATTCCCGGGGCACCACGCCCACGGTCTCTACCCCGTTGCGCCAGTCGTGGACGCGGAACTTCCCGGCAGGCACTCCGGGAAACATCCCGGCTATCTGCTCCGGCGTCATCGCGGAGTGGGTCCCGAGAGCCGGCAGGACGTCGGTGAGGGCGTCGCCGTAATAATCCTGCACCATGCCCGTGATGGGTCCGGCAAAGGAATTCAGACGGGTGAAGTCCGGCGGAATGGCAAGAACGCGTTTCCGTTTCCCGAGAGCCGCGAAAACCTCACCCAGGGCCTCCCTCACCTGCCCGGGGCCGAGTGTACCAGTCTTACTGCAATACAGCATGGACTATCGTTTTACGCGGGCGTTGCCGCTCCAGATACTCCAGACCTGTTCTTCGTCGGCCGGCTGGCCGTAATCGGTAAGGAAGGTGGTCGCAAGTGCGCCGGAAGCCCAGCCGAACTGGATCCACTTCCCGTCTTCCCAGCCCTTGAGGATGCCGTAGAGGAGGCCTCCCACGAAGCCGTCGCCGCCGCCGATGCGGTCGAGCACGTGGATTTCGCGGGGCTCTACCACCTGCCAGGAGTCGCCCGAAAGCATGATTGCGCCCCAGCGGTGGGTGTTCGTGTCGACCACTTCGCGCAGGGTGGTGGCGAAAACCTGGGCCCCGCCGTACTGCTTCTTAACTCGGGAAATCATATCCTTGAAGCCCTCGATCTTTGAAGCGATGTCCTTGCCTCCCGCCTCGGGCCCTTCGATGCCAAGGCAAAGCTGGAAGTCTTCCTCGTTGCCTATGAGTATGTCGGCCAGGGAGCAAATCTCGCTGAAGATGCTGCGGAGTTCGGCCTCGCGGCCTTTCCAGAACGAAGCGCGGTAATTGAGGTCGAAGCTGATGCGGGTGCCGTACCTCTTTGCGGCACGTGCAATCTCGAGGCAGAATTCCCCCGTCCCGGGACTGAGGGCTGCGATGAGCCCGCTCAGGTGCACAATCTGCACTCCTTCTTCGCCGAATATGCGGTCGAGGTCGAAGTCCTTCACGTTCAGGGTCCTGCCCACTTCGCCTGCGCGGTCGTTCCACACGCGCGGGCCACGCGCGCCGTAGCCGCTGTCGGCGATGTTTATCTGGTGACGGTATCCCCACGGACCGCCCTGAGGCACCTCGGGCCCTTCGAAATCCATACCGCGCGAACGGAGGTTGGACTTGATGAAAGCCGCGAAGGGACTCCCCTGCACGAAGGTGGTGAGCACTTTTACGGGGAGGCCGAGATAAGACGACACACTGGCCACGTTGGTTTCGGCACTGGTCGCCTGGAGGCGGAACATATCGCTGGAATGTACCGGCTGGCCCGATTCGGGGGTGAGCCGGACTCCCATGCTTGTGGGAACGAGCAGGGCGTACCTGCAATCCTGTCTGAGAGTAAGTTTCATAGCGCAAATATATGCATTGTTTTCCTGAAATGCAAACGTTTGCAGAAATTTCCTTCAGGATTTCTTGCTAAATTTGCGGTTGTTTAAAAAACCGGATTCAGATGCACGGCAAGGAAGAAAAGCTCAAGGCCTTCGAAAGGGCACTGGAAGTTATGGACCGGCTGAGGGAAGAATGCCCTTGGAACCACGCACAGACCAATGAGTCGCTGCGCCCACTCACCATGGAGGAAGTCTACGAACTCAGCGACGCAGTACTCGACGGCAGTCCTTCGGAGCTCCGCAAGGAACTCGGCGACCTTGCCCTGCACGTACTTTTCTACTCCAAGATAGGAGAAGAGAAAGGAGAATACGACATAGCCGACGTACTCGACGGCATGTGCGAAAAGATGATCTTCCGTCATCCGCACGTCTTCGGTCCGGGAGCCGGCGAAGGCATGACTGCCGAAGAAGTCGCAAAGGCATGGGAACTCCGCAAGAAGAAAGAGAAGGGCGGCAAACGCACCATACTCGAAGGCGTTCCCCGTAGCTGCGAACCCGTCCGCAAGGCTTTCATCCTGCAGGACAAGGCATCGGCTGTCGGTTTCGACTGGGACTCCCCCGCCGACGTCTGGCCCAAGGTCGATGAAGAAGTGGCCGAAGCGAAGGAAGCGGTAGGGCTTGATGCCTGCAAGGCCCCGGGGCGCTCCGGAGCAGGAGAAGTCAGCGCGGCACATGCCGAAGAGGAATTCGGCGACGCCATGTTCGCCCTGGTGAATGCCGCCAGGCTTTACGGAATCGACCCTTCTGTCGCTCTCGACAAGGCCTGCGCAAAGTTCAAACGCAGGTTCACTTACATGGAGACTCAGGCTGCCGAAAGGGGGCTCGACCTCGGGAAGATGAGCCTCGCGGAAATGGATGCCATCTGGGACGAAGGGAAGGCACTTGGATTGTAACAGATTAAAAAACAGATAGATATATGTATTCGTTTTTGATCAGCCTGGCTGTGCTGGTTGTCGGTTACCTGCTTTACGGAAAAATCGTCGAACGCGTTTTCGGCCCCGATCCGAAGCGCGCAACCCCGGCCATGACCAAAGCCGACGGAGTTGACTTCGTGCCGCTGCCGACATGGAAAGTCTATATGATCCAGTTTCTGAACATCGCAGGGACCGGCCCCATCTTCGGGGCCATCATGGGTTCCAAATTCGGGCCTTCCAGCTACCTGTGGATAGTTTTCGGCTGCATCTTCGCAGGCGCGGTACACGATTTCTTCTCCGGCATGCTCTCGCTGCGTAACGGCGGAGCGGGACTTCCCGATATCATCAAGAAATACCTGGGCAAGGGCACCAGCGCCGTGATGCTGGTGTTCGCCGTGTTGCTTATGATGCTCGTGGGCGCCGTGTTCGTCTACAGCCCCGCCATCATCCTGGGCGATATCGCCGGAGGTAAAATGATGCTTTGGATATCCGTCATACTCCTTTATTATATTGTGGCGACCCTGCTCCCCATAGACAAGATCATAGGGCGTTTCTATCCCATTTTTGCATTCGCACTCATTTTCATGGCGATCGCCCTGGCCGTATGCCTGTTCGTCAAATGGCCGTCCATACCCGAAGTGTGGGACGGACTGGGCAACATGGGACGGGAGAGCGGTCTCCTCGAGGGCCAGGCGATATTCCCCTGCCTGTTCATCACCATAGCCTGCGGAGCCATCAGCGGCTTCCACGCCACCCAGAGTCCGCTTATGGCCCGCTGTCTCAAGAGCGAAAAGCTCGGACGCCCCATCTTCTACGGAGCGATGATAACCGAAGGGATCGTGGCCCTCATCTGGGCTGCTGTGGGTTCATACTTCTTCTATGGCGGCGGTGCCGCAGAAGTGGGCTCTACCCTCAGCGCACAGGCGCCCTCGGTAGTCACAGCCGTTTCGAAGAGCTGGTTGGGAGTGCTTGGTGGCGTGCTTGCCATACTCGGAGTAGTCGCCGCGCCCATAACCAGCGGAGACACCGCATTCCGCAGCGCCCGCCTGATGATAGCCGACGCCGTAAAACTGGACCAGAAAAGTTATGCCCACCGCCTTTACATCGCGGTTCCGCTCTTCATGGTCGCATGTCAGCTCCTATGGTTCAACATCTCCGACGAAAACGGATTCAATACCATCTGGCGTTACTTCGGATGGGCTAACCAGACCCTCTCCTGCTTCACTCTGTGGGCAATCACCGCTTTCCTCACAAAGTCCAGGAAAGGCGGATGGTATATCATAACCATGCTCCCTGCCGCCTTCATGACTTCGGTCTGCCTGACGTACATCTGCGTTGACAGGATAGGCTTCCGCCTCCCGCAGGCCTGGATTCCCTACCTGGCCACGGGCATCTTCTGCGCTTCGGTAGCGCTGTACTATATCTTGCGTTCGAAGAAAGAGAAATGAACCCTGCCGTAGACCTTCTCCTTTACGAAGAAGGGATGCGAGGTGAATGAGTGCTCCTTGCCGTGCTCGAGGATGAAGTAGCGCTCGGGGTGTAGGATGTCGTGTGCGAAAACCTTGTCCGGGATGGACTCGAGGCCTTCCAGCGCATACGGCGGGTCGGCGAAGACTATGTCGAACCTTTCCCTGCACAACGGCAGGAAGTCGAAGACGTTGTCGTGTACGGCCGTGACATTGTCCAGACCCAGCCTTGAGGCTTCGGAACGGATAAAGGCTGCGTTGGAGCGGTTCATTTCGATGCAGTACACCCTCGCGGCGCCACGGGATGCGAATTCGTACGAGATGGCGCCGGTGCCGCCGAAAAGGTCGAGCACCTTGAGACCTTCGAATTCGTATTCATTGTCCAGGATATTGAAAAGGGCTTCCCTGGCGAAGTCGGTGGTGGGACGCGCCGGATAATGGGACGGCAGGTCGATGGTCCTGCCCTTGAGTCTGCCTCCTATGATCCTCATACGGTTTCCACGCTCTTGAAGTAGCGGTAAAGGCTCATTTCGTCATCCGGAGCAAGCTCACTCATAAAGCATATGGTGGACACTTCGGGATTGAGCTGGAGGCTCTTCATGGCCAGGAAAATATAATATTCGGCAGTTGCGAAGGCGCCCGCAGGGAAAACGTTCGCGAGCAGCAGACTCTTGCCCTGGGCTATGGCCAGATACAGGAAGCCTTCCCTGTGGCTGGCCAGTATCTTGTTGTAGTCCTGGCAGGCGGGAAGCCTGTCGAGGACGCGCCACAATTCCGGGGGTGCAGTGACACCGTCACCCGGAACGGCGTAAACTAGGACGGCGTCGTACTGGGGCACAGGCAAGTACTTGACCGAGTCGGACGCGTCCAAAACGACGACTTCTCCGAGGATTTCCCTCGAAGAAGCCGGTTCGAAAAAGTGTGACGGCACAAGCGTGCACTTGGGCGTCAGGAACGAAACACCTTCCACTACTCCCAGTTGCCTGCGTTGTTGTTCGGCGCGGTAATGGAACCTACCTGGACGCCTTCGAAGCGGTTCTTGTCACGCTGGTCGGCATCGAGGTTGATGCGAAGCTGGTTGTCGAGACCCTTGAGGAGTTCCTTGTAAGGCATCTTGGCCTCGAAGAGAGGAACCTGCACGCCGGATACTTCCTTGATGACAGCAGTCATGTCGACAGGGGTGCCGCCGGAGAACGGGATGGTCTTGAGGTCGTCGAGGTTGAGGTCCGGGCGGTCACGGAAAAGGGTGTCACGGACGTTGACCTTATGCTCGATGGAGAATACGAGATTCTTGTCGCCGTTCAGGTACCTCTGGTAAAGTTCTTCGTTGGTAATCTTGCGGTTAGCCTTGCGGAGAGCCTCGGTGTGCGCCATTGCGAGGGAGTCGTCCTGGGATCCGACCTGGAGGACTACGGGCATGGTTCCGGTTTCATAGAAGGTCTTGAGGGAATCCACGGTAGAGCAGAACCTGCCGTTCACGGTCTTGTAGGCCACCTGCAGCGTGCGGATGTCCTTGAGGCGCTGGATGGCTATGCTCTCACGGTATGCCTTCTGCTTGTTGAACTGTACGGGCTTCATGATGCTGCGGACGATGGCGACCACAAGGATGACCGCGAGGATCGCGAGCAAAATCTCAACGAGAATCTTGATTGTCTTGTTCATATTGGGTGTGTTACTATTATTTTCAATTAATCCTGACAAAGTTATAAAAATCATTCCTGAAAAGCAATATTATTCTTAAATTTGCTCACTTAAATTTTTGAGATGGTCCAGTGTGTCACCCCCGGGAAGGCAAAAAAGCTTCAGAGGCTGCTTGAGCGCAGCCGCAGGCTGGCCGTGGCGGTACACAACCATCCTGACGGAGACGCCATAGGCAGCGGTCTCGCCCTGGTGCACTACTTTTCTTCGGTTTTCGGAGGGGAAGCCTTCCTGCTGGTCCCGGACCCTGCTCCGGGCACCCTCGCTTTCCTTACGGCAGGGGAAAACATCACCGACGCTTCGGCCGATCCGGTCAGGGCCAGGGAGATACTCGGCTCCTGCGACCTGCTGGCCATCCTGGACATGAACTCCTTCTCCAGGGCGGACGCACTGGGAGGGGACCTCGAGGCCTGCAAGGCGCCGAAGATCCTCATCGACCACCACCTGAACCCCGACCTCACGTGTTTCGACCTCGCATTCTCGCAGAGCGACGTCTCTTCGGCAAGCGAACTGTTGTATTGGGTACTCCGTGCCCTTCCCGGAGGGATGGCCGTCATTCCGGGCAGGAGCCTCGAATGCATCTTCACGGGCATGACCACCGACACCAACAACTTCGCCAACTCGGTATACGACAGCACGTTACAGATGGCGAGCGAACTTTTGGGCGCAGGTGTGGACCGTCAGGGAATAATTGAGAACCTCTATCAAAGTGACAGGCCGGAAAGGCTTCATGCCTTCGCCGACCTGGTACAGAACCATATGCAGGTAAGGGACGGCATCGCCACCATCATCCTCACCCCCGAAATGACCGCTTCCTACGGATTGCTCGAAGGCGAGACCGAAGGGCTGGTGAACATTCCGCTCAGGATGAGGGAAGTCCACACCAGCATCTTCCTCCGCCGCGAAGCGGGCAGCCCCGAATTCAGGGTAAGCATACGGACAAAAAAGGGCTGGAGCGCCAACGCGCTGGCCGCCGGATACTTCAGCGGGGGCGGGCACGAGCAGGCGGCAGGCGGGAAATTCCCTTCCACCGACCCCTCCGAAGTGGCGGAATATCTCGGAAGCATCACCGCGGCACGATTAGTGCAGAAATGATTGCGCAACTCAGAAAATGAAAAGGATCGTTATAATATTGCTTGCTGCGGCGCTCACCTGCGCCTGCGCGAAACAGGAAACCACCGGGGTCAGCACCGACGCGAAACGCTACCTCGACGCCTATATGGAAGTGAATTATCCCGGGCTCAAACCCGATGCTCTCGGCGTGTACACTCTGGAAGAGACTCCAGGAACGGGTGCGCCGGCCGAGGACAATACCTTCGTCCGGCTCGAATACACCATCTCCTCCGTCGACGGCATCATAGGCAGTTCCACTTACGCTGACATCAACAAGCAGATCGGGGGTTACAAGAGTTTCTACTATTACGGACCCAAGGTGTGGAACCGGGGCGAGAAACTCGACAAACTCTCTGTGGGACTGGAAGATGCAATTGCCGGCATGAGGGTTGGCGGGCACAAGAAGGTGCTCATCCCCGGCTGGCTCAGCGAGACGGGCAAGCGCCTGAAGAATCCCGATAAATATGTCCTTCAATGCAGCGGGGCAAACGCCATCTACGACCTTAACCTGGTCGACGCTTTCAAGGACGTGAACGAATGGCAGAGGGACTCCATCAAGAGATACATGGCGGCCAATTTCCCCGGTGCCGTCGAAGATCCCGATCAGGAGGGATTCTGGTACATACGCACCAAAGAGCCCTCTGACACCAACGCCTTCACCGCTAACGACACTATCTACATCAACTACACCGCCATGCGCCTGGACGGCGGCGTCATCGATTCCAGCATTGAGCGCACCGCCAAACGCTACGGATTCTACTCTGCCAGCAGGACTTATGCCGCCCAGAAGATAAAATGGAACTCCGATTACACCAAGATCACCATGGGCGGTTCCTCATCGCTCAAGAAGGGCTTTGCCTATGCTGTTTACAGGATGCACCACGGCGAAGAGGGCACGGCGGTTTTCTGGTCTGACCTGGGCTACGGCGCCGGAGGTTCAGGATCCTCCATCCCCGCCTATTCTCCATTGAGGTTCGATATCGAAGTCTTGGAGAACGACTGATGCCGGACAGCAGCAACGCTCCCGTAGAACTCGGAACCAGGAGCATAGGCAAACTCCTCAAGCAGTACGCGGTCCCCGGCATCATCGCCATGACCGCGACTTCGCTTTACAATATGGTCGACAGCATCTTCATCGGCCATATCCGCGACACGGGCGCCTATGCCATTTCGGCTCTCGGAATATGCGCTCCCATAATGAACCTTGGGGCTGCCCTCGGTACGCTTGTGGGAGTGGGTGCCTCCACCATAGTATCGGTGCTGCTTGGTCAGAGGAACTACGAAACCGCAGGCAAGGTCCTCCGCAACGAGATAACCCTGAACCTCATACTGGGAACTCTGTTCACCGTGCTGGTGCTGGCTTGGGAAGGACCTATACTCTACTTCTTCGGCGCAAGCGAGCGCACCATGCCTTTCGCCAAGCAGTACCTCACGGTGATCATGGCGGCGAACGTCATCTCGCACCTTTACTTCGGCCTCAACAGCCTGATACGTTCCGCCGGCAATCCCAAGACGGCAATGGGCCTGACCCTTTTCACCGTCATATCCAATGCCATACTCGACCCTGTTTTCATCTTCGTCCTGGACATGGGCGTACAGGGTGCTGCCATCGCGACCGTTCTGTGCCAGCTGATGGCCCTTGTCTACACTTTCCGCTATTTCAGCGACCGCTCGCGCATCATACATTTCTCCCGGCCTTTCCTCGGGATCGACTGGCGCATCGCCAGGAATTCCCTCGCCATAGGCATGGGACCGTTCCTGATGAACAGCGCCGCATGCATAGTGAACCTGTTCATCAACCAGCAGCTCCGCAGATACGGAGGCGACCTTGCGATCGGAGCTTACGGCATAGTGAACCGCATCAGTTTCTTCTTCCTGATGATAGTGATGGGCTTCAACCAGGGCATGCAGCCCATAGCTGGATACAACTTCGGCGCAAGGCAGTATTCCCGTGTCCGTAAGGTCTACCTTCTCACGGCCGGATGGGCCACCGCCGTGTGTGTAATCGGCTTCATCATCTCCGAGGCCTTCCCCCGCGCAGCGGTAAGCGTATTCACCAACGACCGCAGCCTTCTCGACCTTTCAGCGAGAGGACTCCGCTGCATGAACCTCGCATTCTCCATCATCGGAATGCAGATGGTTTCCACCAACCTATTCCAATGCCTTGGAATGGTCAAGAAAAGCATCTTCCTTTCCCTCACGAGGCAGCTTCTCTTCCTGGTACCTCTGGTCTATCTGCTCCCCAGATGGCTTGGAGTGGATGGAGTATGGTACAGTTTCCCCATTTCAGATGTCATCTCCATGATTGTCACCGGACTGCTGATCATCAGGCTGATGCGCAGTTTTGGAAGGCTTGCCGACGGGGATGAACCCACCGGGCTCGGCGGAGCCATAAAATGAAAAGATATGTCAGACACCATCATCAACATCGGAAGACAGTACGGAGCGGCCGGGCTCGAAATCGCCAGGACGCTGGGAGAAAAACTCGCCATACCCGTGTACGACAAGGAGCTGATCAACGAAGCGGCGAGCAGGAGCGGCTTCTCCAGGGAATTTTTCGAGCACCGCGACGAGAAGAAGGGCTTCCTGAACATCCAGAACATCTTCGGCATCGGCCGCAGCATGGGTAATTCCCAGACTTTCATCAACGACAACGAGCTATTCAAGATACAGAGTGCAGTGATGCGCGAGATTGCCGGAAACGGCCCCGCCATCTTTGTGGGAAGGGCGTCCAACTATGTGCTCAGGGACTTCCGCTGCCTGGACGTATTCATCTGCGCTCCCCTGCCGGAACGCGTCAAGCGAATAGCCGGGAGGGATTCCTTAAGCGCCGCCGAGGCCGAAGCTCTCATCGCAAAGACCGAAAAGGGCCGCAGGGATTTTTATAACTTCTTCACCTATGGCGACTGGGGCTGTGCATCCGATTACGATCTCTGCATCGATTCTTCGCTGCTCGGCATCGAAGGCACTGCAGACTACATCATAGTTTTCGGGCGCAAGGCGGGGCTCATAAAGCCATGACGAAACCCGATTGGAAGCAGATATGCGTAGTGGCCACCGCGGCTGCGATATTCATCGTATACCTTTGTGCCAGAGGATGTTCGCACGAACCTAAAAAAAGGTTCCCCCCGACCAGGGGAATCAATACCGTCCTGACCAACGAAATGTCGGAATTCGAAGGTGACGGAAAGCTCTCCCGCGATGTCAGCAATTTCATGAGCCGCTGGAGCATCAAGGGCCTTTCCCTTTCGGTCACCAGGAACGACTCGCTGCTGTTCGCCCGGGGCTTCGGGCAGGCGGACGATGAAGTGCCCATGGGGCCCGGGAACATAATGCGCATAGCCTCCGTTTCGAAACTGTTCACCGCCGTGGGCATCATGAAACTGCAGGAACAGGGCCGGCTACGGCTTTCCGACAAGGTTTTCGGCGCGGACGGAATCCTGAACGACACCACTTTCACCAACGCCATCAAGGACAGGAACTATTTCAAGATCAACGTGGAGCATCTCCTTCGCCACGAAGCCGGCTTCAGCGTGCGCAAAGGCGACCCCATGTTCATCACCCGCGACATAATGGCCCTCAACCATCTTGACACGCCTCCCGACCATGAGACCCTGGTCCGCCTCATGCTCCGCCAGAAGCTGTGGTTCACCCCCGGCGAATCCGAAGAGTATTCCAATTTCGGCTACCTGCTGCTGAGCATGATCATAGAGAAGGTCACCGGACAGGACTACGAAGAGTGGATGCAGGCGAACGTGCTGGAGCCCGCCGGAGTGCTCGACATGCATATAGCCGGGAACACTTACGAAGATAAGTATCCCAACGAAGTACGCTACTACATGCAGGCCAACGACCCGACGGTCCCCAAATTCGACAACAGCGGCGAAATGGTGGTCCGCTGCTACGGCGGCAGCGACATACATTCCCTTTCCGGGGCAGGTGCATGGATGGCTTCCACCCCCGAACTGGCCCGCTTCGTTGCATCGATAGACGGCCGCAAGCAGCTGACCGACATCCTGAACATCAAGAGCGTCCGGACCATGACCGACGACTTCGGCAACCACAGGTACGGCATAGGATGGAGCAGCGTCGACAGTGAACAGGGATGGCTCAGGACCGGGTCCCTGGCAGGCACGAACCTGTTCATCATGCTGTATCCCGACGGCGAATGCTGGGTGATGGGCACCAATACCCACAACTGGAAGGGTCCCCGTTTCTCGGGTTACGTCCGGCAGTTCATATCGGAATGCCGGAGAAAGTACTCCGGCAGCCTGCCTTCGCGCAATCTCTTCGAAGCGGAAGCTACAAAGTAATCTGGTTTCCCGTATACAGTTCGAAATACTTGCCCTGCTGGGCGAGCAGTTCGGCATGTTTGCCGCGTTCGATGATGCGGCCGTGGTCGAGCACCACTATGTAATCGGCGTTCTGGACCGTGGAGAGGCGGTGGGCTATCACGAAGGTGGTGCGGCCCTTCATGAACGAATCCATTCCCTGCTGGATGAGTTTCTCGGTGCGGGTGTCTATTGAAGACGTAGCCTCGTCCAGGATGAGCACGGGTGGGTTGGCGACAGCCGCCCTGGCTATGGCCAGCAACTGCCTTTCCCCCTGCGAAAGGTTGCCGCCGTCGGCGTCCAGCACGGTATTGTAACCGTCGGGCATGCGGCGGATGAAGGGATCCGCACATACCAGGGTGGCGGCGGAAATGCATTCGGCGTCAGTGGCATCCAAACGTCCGTAGCGAATGTTCTCCATGATGGTGCCGGAAAAGAGTTTCGTCTCCTGGAGCACTGTGCCGAGGGAGGCCCTCAACGACGGAAGGGCGATATCCTTCACGCTGATGCCGTCGCAGGTGATGCTTCCGTCCTGGATATTGTAGAAGCGGTTGATCAGGTTGGTTATGGTGGTCTTTCCGGCTCCGGTTCCTCCCACGAAGGCTATCTTCTGCCCCGGATAGGCGGTAAGGTTTATGTCGAACAGCACCTGTTTGTCCTTTACATATCCGAAGTCCACATCCTGCAGGCTCACAAGCCCCTGCAAGGGGGTGCGGGAACCGTCTTCCGAAACCCAGTTCCAACCATCGGACACGTTCCCTTCGAGGCCCACCCGGCCCTCGTCGGGTTCCACCGCTTCGTCCATCATGGCATATACCCTGTCGCTTCCGGCCGAAGCCATCGCGAGAGAATTGATCTCATTCGAGATCTGCGAAACGGGGCGGTTGAAGTTGCGCTGGAGCGTCAGGAAGGCCACTATCGTTCCCAGTGTGAGCGGAGCCCAGCCGTTGATGGATATGACGGCGCCGATTATCGCAAGCAGCACATAGCCGAAATGACCGAGGTTTGCATTGATGGGCCCGATGATGTTGGACACCTTGTTGGCGTTGTACACGCTGGAACGCATATTTTCGTTGATGACCGAGAACTGGTCGAGCGCCACGTTCTCGTGGTTGTACACCTTTACCACCCTTTGGCCGCTCACCATCTCTTCGATGAAGCCGTTGATGATGCCGAGGTTCTTCTGGCGCTCGGTGAAGTACTTCTTGGAAATCATGCCCAGCTTGCGGGTGACCCAGAAGATGAGCAGCGCAAGGGCCACGCTGACCACCGAAAGCGCAGGGCTCATCACTATCATGGACGTCAGCGTGGCGATTATGGTGACAAGCGAGCGCAGTATGCCCGTGACGCTCTGGGTAATGACCTGCCTGAGGGTATCTACGTCGTTGGTATACACGCTCATGACCTCGCCGTGGGAATGGTTGTCGAAGTAGCTGAGCGGGAGCTTCTCCATGTGGCGGAAGAGTTCCCCGCGGAGCTTGTTGAGCGTCCCGTGCCCGACGTGGACCATGAGTATGTTGTAGACGTAGGAAGCTATTATGCCTATGAGCAGTATGGCTCCGAGCCTCAGCATCGCAGCCGCGAGCGGGGCATAGTCGGTCGAGCCCTGCTCCACCATGGGAGTGATGTAGTCGTCGATGAGGGTCTTGGTGAAGAGGTTGGAGGTAAGCGTCGTGAGCGAAGTGACTATTATGCAGATGATCACGAACGGTATGCTTATCCTGTAGTTCCGGAACACGAAGCCGAAGAGTCTCCAGACAGTCTTGGAGATCTTCCCGCCTCCCGGCACGCGGTCGCGGGGACCGCCGAACTGATTCATCCCCCTAGGCATCGAAGTCGGCCTCCCCTCCGCTGGTTTGAAGATCGTAGATGTCCTTGTAGATGGTATTGGACTCAAGGAGTTCCCGGTGGGTCCCGACGCCGTTGATACGGCCGTCCTCCATGACCACTATGCGGTCGGCGTCCTTGATGCTGAGTATGCGCTGGGCTATGATGACGGTGGTCGCCCCCGGGA
>ONSD01000119.1 GCA_900320385.1 uncultured Bacteroidales bacterium | reverse complement strand
TAGGTGATGGGGGCGCTGGAGTTGGTGGTGGCGCCGATCGAAGCGGTCTTGCCTTCCTCCACGGTCACGTCACTGGCGTTGATGGTGGCGGTTACAGGGTCCTTCTTCGCGGGAGTGGGATCGTCCTTCTTGCAGGAAACGAATCCGACCATGGCAACTGCTGCCAAAAGAACTAAGATCTTTTTCATGTCTTGTTGGTTTATAATGTGAATGAATATAGTTCATTGTACCCCGTATCTTCCTTCCAGGTTCCCTCGTTGGCGAGACGGATGGAGAATGCCGGATTGTCGTGCAGGGTCTCGTACGGGTCGGGAAGATTCAGGTAAAGTGTCATCTTGCCGGAAATCCCTGCCGGCAGGTTGAAGGTCTGGTCGATGGTGGTCTGCTGGCCGGGCATCCAATAGCGGGGGTCGCTTTCGAGCTTCCAGCTGCCCACGGCCTTGCCTGAGGCGTCCGTGAGGACCAGTTCTGCATCCCTGGGATTCTGCGCCGGGGCGAAACCGACATTCTTCAGTTTGAGGATTACCTGGAAAGGCTTCCCGGCTTCTGCTTTGTCGGTGAACTGTCCTTCTTCAAGGACATAGCGGTAACCTAGGCGCCTTCTGATCTCATCCATGCAGTTCTCATTCTTCCAGCGCTGGATTACGTTGGGATGGTAGCCGTTGTTCAGGTAAGTGAGATGGTAGATGGCCATGTCCTTGAGGGCTCCGTTATACTTTTCGGTACCCTCGCAATGGCAATACTCGGTGAGCTCGCAGGTTTCGCCGCCCATGATGGTGTAGAGGCTTTCGGAAGCCCAGTATTCGCGGTCGGTCTTGTTCCTGAATGTGCCCACATCGTTGGAACCCGAAACGTAGCAGTCGTTATGGCCGCCCAGACGGGCCTGCGTCGTAGCCTGGTGCGCGGTGGCCAGCGTTAACGTATCGGTTTTTGAATAGCCGTAAAGGGCCATTTTATATGCCGGGGTGCGTAGCTCGATCTGTCTGTCTTCGGGCAGCGCTTCCAGCAGCGCGTCCACTACTTTCTTGCGGGACGCATTGTCTTTGAAGTTTTCGGTGTAATACCATTCGCCCCAGCTTCCGATGAATCCGGCCTGTACCACCATGATGATGTCGGCATATTCCTGGAGAAGCGGTTTGACCTGGGCGATATGGCGGAGGACTTGCTCCGGGGTGGCGTCCCAGGGCTTGTCGGATTCGGCGAAGCCGTTGGAGTAGCAGAAGCGGAGGATGCATTTCATGCCCCCGTCCCGCAAGGATTGGAATCTGGCACGGATAGTCTGGAGATAATCGTCCGAGATATCACATGCCACGTAGTCCTTCATGTGGAATTCCAGCAGGAACAGGCTGCGTCCCTGTAACTTAGATGCTGTGATGCTGGCCTGGGGTATTCCCTTGCGATCTGCGGAGAAAACCTCTTGGGCCGTATAGAAACCTCTTTCGGGATTGGAAAAAATCTCGTCCGAAGATTTGTAGGCTACTGTCACCAGTTCCGGCTCGGGATCCGGTACGGGATCCGGCTCGGGTTCCGGATTGTCGGGATGCTGGCAGCCAGCAACGGCCAAAAGAGGGAATATCGCTGCGAATAGCAGGAATCTGCTGGTTATTTTCACGGATTTGAATTTTTAAAAACCATAGGCAGGCTCCGGATGGAGCACCGCCTATGGTTTCAGTTAAACATAAGGGATTACTTCTGGGTCGTAACCTTCAGTGAAGGCATGATGCCGGAAGGATTGTCCTCGGTGGGAGCGATTTCCGGGAGAACGCCTACCGATTCCCAGCCCTGCTGGATGTCGCAGCCGATAGAGAATTCATCAGCAACCGGGAAACCGACGCCGGCGAGGGCTGCACGGCTGATGGAGAACTCATATTTGCCTTCGACACCGGCGCCATTGCAATCTATGTCACCAAGCTCAGCCCATGACCAGCCGGAGGCGTTGGGTTCACCAGACCATGCGAATCCAGTGGGAGCATAAGAGCCGAGTACGCCGTCAGGATAGATGAAGCCTTCCAGAAGGACGTCGGTGCAAGCGTCAGCGAATTCGTCTCCGTAGCCGCCCGTGCTTTCGTCACCGTCGGTGTTGATGTAGCAGTGGAACGGAACGTGTTCAACGTCTTTCTCGTAGGTAATCATATCCGTATCCCACTCGAAGTATACATAGATGTTGTCAGCATCGGCGAAGACCTTGAGGGCAGTCATTGCCGGGTGCGAGGCTTCCGAATCGCCGAAGAACTTGGAGAATGTGCCTTCGGGAAGCTCTGCCCAGTCGGCGAAGTCACCGTCAACGGTGATGCCGGAAACTGTCGGGGTGGGCGGTTCGGGAGTTTCGGGAGCTGTTACGGTAACCTTGATGGTCTTCTCGGCAGCCGTGAATTTTTCTTCAACGGCGGCAACCTTGAGGGTGATGGTGGCGGTACCGGCCTTGACACCGGTCACTTCGCCTGCAGCGGAAACGGTAGCTACGGCAGTGTTGTCCGAAGCGTAGGTGATGGGGGCGCTGGAGTTGGTGGTGGCGCCGATCGAAGCGGTCTTGCCTTCCTCCACGGTCACGTCACTGGCGTTGATGGTG
>ONSD01000170.1 GCA_900320385.1 uncultured Bacteroidales bacterium | reverse complement strand
GCCGGTGAGGTTGGCCTTCTTCTGGATGCCGTAACCTACGACCACTGATTCTTCAAGGATCTTCATGTCCTCTTCCAGAGTGATGACGATGAAGGGATCGTTGCCTACGGTTACGGTTTTTTCCTGATAACCGATACAGGAGACCTCGAGTCTGGCACCTGCGGGAACCGAGAGGGTCCAAGTGCCATCCAGGCCGGTAACGGCGGCGTTCTGCGTACCCTGCTGGATTACGTAAGCGCCGATCACACTTTCGCCGGCAGCGTCCTGGACAACACCGGAGACGCTGACCGACTGGGCAAACAGATTGCCCACGGAAAGGCAAAGCGCCGCAAACAGCAGCGTTGCCATTCTTTTCAGGTTGGATTGATTCATTTGGTTAAAAAAAGTTAGTGTATAATGCAATGAGCAAATATACCCAGCTTTTTAAACCCGGCCCTTACGAAAACGGACAAATAATTAATGTTTTTCGGACAAGATCCCTCCGGATTCCATGAATCGCCGGGGCGTAGAGCCGTATTCGTCGGCGAAAGCCTTCGAGAAATAGGAGGCGTTGTTGTATCCCACCATGTACATCACCTCCGAAACGGTGAAACGCCCCTGCCTCAGAAGCACCGCGGCGCGGCGCATCCGCATCTTGCGGATGTAGGTCACCGGAGACATCCCGGAAATCTGTACCATCTTGCGGTAAAGGCCTTTCTGGTCCATGTTAAGGAGCTTCGCAAGGGCGGAAACGCTGAAGCCGTCGTCGCCCATATGTTCTTCGATAGCGGAATTAATGGCCTCCAGCAGCCGGGTATCGGCATCGGAGCGTTCGGGTTCCGGCGGCACCTCGGAGGAGAAGTCGGTCATCTGCCGCACCAGTAAGGAAAGACGTTTGGTGTTGTCCCTCACGGATTCCAGCCCTTCAGTCACGCTTGGGTCGCTGCAGTTCTCAAGGATCTGCTCCACTGGAGATGAAATCCGCTTGAGCGGCCCCCTGAGTTCGTGGGCGACATCCTCGAAGAAGCGCATCTTCACATCGGCCATCTCCAGCGTCTTGCGGCGCTCCTGCTCTTGCTGGCGGTGCCTGTTGCGGCGCCTTGCGGCTATGGTCACCGCCGCTATGATCCCGGCCAGCAGGAAGAGATAAAGGACTATCGCCACGGGTGAGAGCAGGAGCGGATACGGGACCAGTACGGTATAGGCGTTGACTATGGTATCGGGAAAAACCGAGGGATCGGCATCGGCGACCTCGAGGGTGTAACGGCCCCCTGAACGGCCCAGGAAGGGGATGCGGTTGTCTCCACTGAACAGGGCGGTCCATTCTCCGTCGGGCTGGAGGCGGTAATAGAAAGTCTCCTTGTCATCCGAATAACGGAGCGAGGACAGCTCGAAATAGACATTCGTCGCTCCCCTTTTGAGAGCGATCCTGTTCCGCAATTGGAGTTCTTCCCCGCTATAGTCGCTCGCCGGCGAAAGAGCCCTCTCGGGCGTTACGATGCCGGTTATGAACACCTTGTGCGAGACTCCGGTCGCCTGGAAGTCGGAAAGGTCTACGGCAACCATGCAATCATCCCCGCCCCACAGCATGCGTCCCTGCCTGCGGTCGTAGTACGAAGAGCGGAAATGCCGCGAAGATATCCCTGCGGGAAAGACCTGCATCGTGGAGCGGTCAATCCAATAGACCCCGTCGGAATCGGAGAACCAGATCCGGCCGTTCTCGGCGGCGAGGGTGGGGATGAGGCGTGCGGAAGACTGGAAATCGGCGCTGTCCACCTTCATGGTCGCAGTTTCGAAACGGAACACCTTCCCTTCGCTTGTATACCAGATGTTGCTGCCGTCAAAGGTCATCGCATCCATGTAGCGGAAAGTCGGGGTGACCGTACGTGACTGCGTGTTTATCCTCGCCAGGCCTATCCCGGTACCGGTGGTCGCCCAGATATTGTCCCCCTCCCTGATAAGGTAGAAAGTGATGAGGACCTGGGAATCGAAGATCCCGTCGGTGACGAGGATGCCTTTGCCGTCGAATTGCCTGAGTTTATCACCGTCGACGATATAGATGCCGCCCTTGTACGTCCCTATCCACAGGCGGCCAGAAGCATCTTCGGCAATATCGTACGCCCACTCCGACCGGTAGATGCCGCCGTCGGTAAGGTGGCAGAACACGAACTGTCCGCCGTCGTATCGCGCCACCGAGGCGTCGGTAGCTATCCACACCGTTCCGTGGCTGTCTTCGAATACTGAATGGATATGGTTGTTCTCCAGATGATGGTCTTCGCTGTCGATGCTGAACCACGTCGCCTGGCCTGATGCATCGATGTGGATCAAGCCCGAGTCCCCGCCGAGCCAGGTCCCTCCATCCGAGTCGGTTATTATCGAGGAAATGATATTGCCTTCAGGCGAGCCTGTGATTTCCGGTATGCCGAAGCGGCGGGCACTGTCGTTGTGATAAAGGCAGGAGATGCCGCGGGCGGTGCCGATCCACAGGTTCCCTTCCCTGTCCGGGAAGATGGCACTGACCATATTGTTGGCCAGCGAAGTCGTCTGTCCGGGGTGGTGTACGCAGCTTTCAATCCCTCCGGTAGCGGTGTCGACGAAGAAAAGGCCGGAGTCGGTGCCTGCCGCTATCCTCCCGTCCGGTGTCCGGGCAAGGCGTTTGACAAGGCAGTTGCCAAACGAAAAGGAGTGCATGTCCCCTCCGGCAGGATCATAGATGTACAGGCTGCTGCCGGCGCCCACGCAAAGGCGCCCGTCGGCAGTGGTGACGAGTGAGGATATGACGGGACTCTCTTTCAGGGGTATCCTGTAACGCACTCCGGTTCCGGGATCGAAACAGCTGAGGGCCTCATACGAAGCGGCGTAAAGCTTTCCGTCAAGTTCGCAAAGGTCGTAGACCAGCGTTTCGTCAAAACCGCCTATTGGCACCTCCTCGAGGCTCTTCTGCTCCAAGTCATAGCGGAAAAGGCCGTCAGACCAGGTGCCTATCCAGAGTCTGCCTCCAAAAATGGCGAGGGACCGGGCGCCGCCGATGGCCAGGAGCGGCTCATCGGGTTCTTTGAATTCGCAGCGGATGCGGTCGAAAAACGCAATCCCGTTGTCGGTTGCCAGGCAGAGCGTGGCCGGGTCCAGCTGCAGGATGGCCTGCACTGCATTGTATGCCGAGCCGCCCGGGTGGATGAAAGTCCTGAAATGGTGTCCGTCGTAATACGAAAGGCCGTGTTTGGCTCCTATCCAGAGTCCGCCCTGGCTGTCCTGCGCGATGGAGTAGATTTCGTTGTCGGCGCCGGGCATGGTGATGTTGGTGAA
This sequence comes from uncultured Bacteroidales bacterium, assembly GCA_900320385.1. Taxonomy (GTDB): domain Bacteria; phylum Bacteroidota; class Bacteroidia; order Bacteroidales; family UBA932; genus Cryptobacteroides. The sequence continues at coordinate 7,851 of ONSD01000170.1, read as the reverse complement.
TTCGGTGCGCACGGCTTGGGCGGCATGTGCACCCAGGCATAAGGCCAGGATCACCAACAGTCTTTTCATGCTTCTACTGCCGTATCCAGGCACCCAGATTGTATGCTACGCCAAAATTCAGAGACCATACAGCGCCCAAGGCTGGATTGTCGGTGTAGGCTCCGAAGACCTGGAACTGCAGGCCCGATTCACCGTAATCGAATCCGCTCAGCTTGCGGAAAAGTTTCACGTTGACGTTCATTCCGGCGAAAGCCCGGAACCCGGACATTCCGCTGCTGACAATGGTACCGTTCCTGTCTTTCCGGTCCATATTCTGGTTCAAGATAGCCACTGCCACGCCCGCCATGGGAGAGAGTGCCACCCATGGCCCGTCATAAACCCTGTAGCCCAGTCCGATGAGGATGTTCCCGCCGGAGACGTTCTTTCCCGCCACCCAGTCATAGTTTTCTTCCGGATCGTAATAGAATCCGTCCTTCCTGAGCTTGCCATAGGAAGCTGCGTTGATAGCGAGCTGCAGGAAGGCATGCCTGTAGTAGAAATCGAATCCCATGCTCACTCCGTGCCCCATGCCCAGATAGTCCGCCATCCTGCCGAAGGGAAGTTCACCGAAATAGCCCATGTACAAGTCCATGCCGAAACCATCGTTGTTTATTACCGGGACCGGATAGCGCGGTTCGGCATCCAGCGAGTCGAGAAGGGCGGCATTCCTCGCTTCATACTCGGCTACCCGTTCCGTATCCTTTCCGTTGTTGGTTTCCTGGTAATATTGGGTCACACGGCTGGTAAGGAGCCTCTGGCGGTACTGCCTGGCATCGTATGCCGAGAGCGTATCGGCGCCGAACGACTCGCGCCTGGCGATTTCCATTATGTCGAAGATGCCCTGCATGAAGCGCAGGTCCGCAGGCGTGGCATAGGTGGGATCGTACCAGGAATTGAGCTGGTCCATATATGTCCGGTAACGGGTATAGGAATAGCGGAGATTCCCGTCTTTTCCCTTGACCGTTTCACCGACGAAGCCGCCGTCGAGGTCCATGGGCTGCGGAGCCTGGGCGAAAGGAGATTCGTCCAAACTGATGTGACGCACCTGGAAGTCATTGAATGTCAATGGGCCGTCGTCCCAGAACTTGATTGCCGGCTGACCGTTGGCGGCAAACAGCGCGGAAGCTATGAAGATGGTTGTGATAATGATCCGTTTCATGATATTTCTGTAAGTTTTCCTGTAGTTGAATCGATGATGAAGCCGCGGACGGTGACGTCTGCGGGAATGAGGGGATGCGAAGTGATCGCCGCTACCGTGCGGCGCACCGAGGCTTCGGTATCGTGGAATCCTTCCAGCCATTCACCGAGGTCCACGTCGCCCATCGATGCGATGGCTTCATCGCTGATGCCGCGGGCTTTCATGAGGGGAAGGAACTCTTCGAATCGCATGTGGCAGGCGCCGCATGACGAATGATGCACGACCATCACTTCTTCCACCCCGAGCTCGTATATGGCCACCAACAGGGAGCGCATGGCCGAATCGGAGCGCGAAAGGATGAGCCCTCCGGCGTTCTTGATGATCTTTGCATCGCCGTTGCGGAGACCCAGGGCCTTCGGAAGGAGTTCGGTAAGGCGGCAGTCCATGCAGGTGAGCACGGCCAGCTTCTTTGCCGGATACTTGTCGGTGATGTAAGGCTCATAGGCCTTTGCCGCCACGAACGAGCGGTTGTATTCGAGTATATCGTCTATCATACCTTCCGCATTGGTTTCTACAATGCAAAGATAGTTTTTTTGCCCGTCTTGCAGAAAATAATGTTACCTTTACGCAGATATGCAAAGGATAATACTTGTAACTGGGGCCAGCAGCGGGATAGGTGCCGCCACGGCCCGGGCCCTGGCCGGACAGGGAAACATCGTATACGGTGCAGCGCGGCGCGTCGAACTGATTCCCGAAGGGGTTTTTCCGCTGCGGATGGACGTGACGGACGAAGCCTCGATCCACTCGTGCGTCGACAGGATCATACGCGAAAAGGGCCGTATAGACATCCTCGTGAACAATGCGGGCTACGGCTATTTCGGCGCTATCGAGAACGTGCCCATGGAAGAGGCGCGCAGGCAGCTGGAAGTGAATGTCTTCGGCCTTGCCGAACTCACCCGCGCGGTGTTGCCGCACATGAGGGAACAGGGCGGCGGCCACATAATCAACATAGCTTCGGTGGCGGGAAGGGCCGTGATGTACTTCGGCGGCTGGTACAACGTGTCCAAATTCGCGGTGGAAGCCTTCAGCGACGCCCTGCGCATGGAAGTTCGCCCGTTCGGAATAAAGGTATCGATAATCGAGCCCGGCGGAATCCATACCGACTGGGGCATAATCGCCGCAAAGCACCTCGCGGAGTCATCCGAAGGCACTCCTTATGCCAAAGACGGCGGGGTGATGGCGGCGAATATGACCAAGGGATATTCTGCCAAGCACTTCCTTACGGATCCGGATGCAGTGTCACGTACAATCGTACGCGCCTGCAACAGCCGCAGGCCGCGCACACGCTACAAGACGGGACTCGGTGCCCGCGCCATAGTTTTCTTCCACTCCCTCCTCCCCGACCGCTGGTGGGATGCCATAGCGCGTTTCCTCGGCAAGAAAAAGCTGTAAAGTCACGCGAAAGCACAGAATCCCGCTGTTGCGTGCTTTCGTATTACCAAACCGTCATCGCAGCGCACGGATTATAGCCTTTTTGTGCTTTTCGAATGCCACTTGCACTTTTATGTCTTTGTAATTGGACGTTTTGGCATTCTAAGCGTTGACAATTACGACAAATGAATAGTCTTCACCATCTTTGCCACATGGACAGATGGAGAAAGACGTGGTGTGAGTATAAGTTGTCTGGACGCGGGTATTATCACCTGTGCAGTGACGGTTGGAAATCCGGGTGCTTGTTCTACAAGGACTCCCAATATGCATTCGGAATGAGTTCGATGGCCATTTGCAGCCTTTTATTCGACGTTATAATATATGCCTTCGAGTTGATGCCGAACCATTTTCATGTCATATTGAGTGGTACGGGTGCAGACTGTTGCAAGCTTTTCTTTTACATGAAGAAGAGGATTTCTGCCCGCCTGAAAAAAGACGGATATGTTTCGTTGCCCGCAGAATACGGATTCAAGTTGATCCCGATATGGAATGAGCAACAGTTGAAAAACAATTTGCTGTACGTAGCAAGGAATCCTTACGAGAAGCATCTTTCCGCGCCCGGAGGCTATCCATGGGGGTCCGGTTATCTTAATTATTCACCTCTCTCAAAATTATTGAAGGCCGAATATGCAGGGAATATGTCTGTACGGAGGATCAATCGTCTGACGGGCAGTCGCATCAGTCTGCCCGGCCATTGGCTTATCAATGAGGATTTGGGTATCCTTCCCGTATCGTTTGTGGAGACTTCGAAGGTTTACAAGCTTTTCCCTGTAGTAAAAGATTATTGCACTCAACTGGTTAAGGACTATGAAGCTTTCGCTAGAATCGCATTGGATATCGGGGAAGAAATCATCTTCGATGAGGCAGAGACCAGGGATATGGTTCGCCAGGTTTTGCAAAACCAGTTCGGTGGCAAACAGTTACGGGAGCTTGAGAAGGATGGGAAGTATCGGCTCATTGCTTTGCTTCATACCAAATTCGGCTTGGATGTCCATGCTATCGCCCGCGGGGTATATCTGCCGGAGACTATCGTAAGACAGGTTTTGGGCTCCAAAGATTACGGAATCCGTCAATTTCGTGAAGCTCCGCAACGATAATGGTCACGCGAAAGCACGGAATCCCGCTGTTGCGTGCTTTCGTATTACCAAACCGTCATCGCAGCGCACGGATCATGGCCTTTTTGTGCATTCGGGCGACCTGGAGTATTGCAGAATCCATTTATCATTGTTATTTTTATGCATGCGGAAATTTTATCTTTTCTTGATGGCGCTTGCATGCTTGCTTGCGCCGGCCGGATGCAAGAGCTCCTCGCCGAAAGTACAGGAAAGTTTTGAGCAGGCGAACGCCCGTGCAAAGGAGGAATTCGCCTCCGAAAAGTTCGGAATCTTCATCCACTGGGGCATCTACTCCATGCTCGGGCAGGGCGAGTGGGTACTGCAGACCCAGGGCCTGAAGGCGGATGAATACAAAAAGCTCGCTGGGGGATTCTATCCCTCCAGGTTCAATGCGGCGGAATGGGTGTCCGCCTTCAAGGAGGCAGGTGCCAGGTACGTCTGCATCACTTCCCGCCATCACGACGGATTTTCGATGTTCGATACCGCCGCTTCCGACTTCGACATAATTGACGCCACCCCCTTCAAGAGGGATGTCTTGAAGGAACTTGCGGACGAATGCCACAGGCAGGGCCTGAAAATCCATTTCTATTATTCCCTGCTGGACTGGACCAGGGAGGATTACTGGCCTTTGGGACGTACCGGAAGGGACGCCGGCCGTGAATTCGCCGACGCTCCTGGGGAGGCCCCGGCAGACAGCCTGCTGACCCCGGAATTCTGGAAAGAAGATGCCCTGTGGCAGCATTACATCGCCTTCATGAAACAACAGCTCACCGAGCTGCTCACCAATTACGGCGAGGTGGGCGCAATCTGGTTCGACGGCCTTTGGGACAGGGAGGTCCAGGCGAATGGCCTCGATGCAGCGACCTGGGACCTGCAAGGCATATACGACCTCATCCACAGCCTGCAGCCTGGTTGCCTCATCGGGAACAACCACCATTTGGCAGTATATCCGGGAGAAGATTTCCAGCTCTTCGAGAAGGACCTTCCGGGAGAGAATACCGCGGGATTCTCACCCGACCAGGTGGTAACCGACAAACTGCCGCTTGAGACATGCCAGACCATGAACAACAGCTGGGGCTACAACATAAGGGACGTATACTACAAGAGCCCGGAGGAACTCGTGGATTACCTCAGGCATGTGAATGAGATGGGTGCAAACCTCCTGCTCAACATCGGACCAAGGCCGGACGGAACGCTTCCCGAAGAAGCCCTGGAGCGGCTCCGCGCCATAGGAGCCTCGATGAGCCAATAAAACTCGATGAGCCAATAAAAAAAGCCAGGCTTTACAGCTTGGCTATTTTCGTGCCCGAGGTGGGAATCGAACCCACACGTCTTTTGAGGACACAGGATTTTGAGTCCAGCGCGTCTACCATTCCGCCACTCGGGCAGGCGATGGCTGCAAATATACAAATTTTCCGGATACCAGCAGCCACAGCGCTGGACGAAGTTCGCACCAGCGAACCGGCCGAGCCGTGTATTTTGAAGCGAAGCGGAAAAATACGGAAAGGCGGTAGGCCGCAGGGGGTTTGGGGGCGGCCTAGCCCCCAACAAAGGATAGGTCCAGCGCGTCTACCATTCCGCCACTCGGGCAGGCGATGGCTGCAAATATACGCAAAATTTCTCGGTTGCAACATAGCCCGGGCAGATATAGCGGCATCGGTGAGGAGAATAATGATTATCTTTGACAGTCAGATAAATCGAAATTTTTCGGTCTCCCGGTCTGCTATGCTGGCTGAAAATAGCTGCCGACTACTTGTACATTTGCCCATTTTTATTCATTTTTGTTTCCCGTATTGTTTTTACGAACGGGACTTATGAATACAAAGTACGTTTTCATTACGGGCGGTGTCGTATCCTCCCTGGGCAAAGGGATTATTGCCGCTTCTTTAGGTAAACTTCTGCAGGCCAGGGGCTTGAGAGTAACCATCCAGAAATTCGACCCATACATAAATATCGATCCCGGAACCTTGAACCCTTACGAGCACGGAGAATGCTTTGTAACGGACGACGGGGCTGAGACCGACCTTGACCTGGGCCATTACGAACGATTCCTTGGAGTGCCAACATCCCAGGCCAACAACGTGACCACGGGCCGCATCTATCATACCGTCATCACACGCGAACGGGAAGGTGCCTACCTGGGAAAGACCGTCCAGATCGTGCCGCACATCACTGACGAAATCAAACGGCGGATGCTGTTGCTGGGCCAGGACGGACAGTATGATATCATTATCACGGAAGTTGGTGGAACGGTGGGTGATATGGAAAGCCAGCCTTTCATCGAGGCCATGCGCCAGTTGCAGTGGGAGCTGCCCGAAGGCGACTGCATGTGCATTCATCTTACCTTGGTTCCCTACTTGAGCGCCGCCCGCGAAATCAAGACCAAACCCACCCAGCACTCCGTGCAGATGCTTCAGCACGCAGGGGTGATGCCCGATATCATCGTGTGCCGGACAGAGCACCCCCTGGGCGAAAGCCTGCGCCACAAGATAGCCCTCTTCTGCAACGTGAAACCCGGGCACGTCATCGAAAGCCAGGATGCCTGGAGCATTTACCAGGTGCCGTTGAATATGCACAAAGAGCATCTGGACGAACTGGTGGTGAGACAGTTGGGTATCGAGAACTTCAATGAGCCCGACCTGGAACGCTGGACACGGTTCCTGGACAACCTGCGACAGCCTAAGAATATCATCGAGATTGCCCTGGTAGGGAAATATGTAGCCTTGCAGGATGCTTACAAATCCATACTTGAATCACTTGTCCATGCCGGCGCCGCCTGCGGCTGCAAGGTGCAGGTCCATAGTCTTCTCAGCGACGATATTACGCAGGATAACGTAAGCGGGAAGCTGCAGGGAATGGACGGTATCCTGGTAGCCCCGGGCTTCGGCGAACGTGGTTTGGAAGGGAAAATCCTAGCCGTACAATATGCCCGCGAAAACCGCATCCCATTCTTTGGCATCTGCCTGGGCATGCAGATGTGTGTAGTTGAGTTTGCCCGCCATGTACTCGGCTGGGCAGATGCCTCTTCTACCGAACTGGACCCCAATACCACACATCCGGTTATAGATATGATGGAGGAGCAGAAAAAAACCACGATAAAAGGCGGGACCATGCGGCTGGGAGCTTATGCCTGCCAGATCCGAAAAGATACGCTGGCCAGGAAAGTATATGGCAGCGAAACCATCCGGGAGCGTCACCGCCACCGTTATGAATTCAACGGGCGGTATGCCGGGGACTTTGCGAAAGCCGGCCTTGTGGCATCAGGAGTCAATCCCGAAACAGAGCTGGTGGAAATAGTAGAACTTCCGTCTCACCCTTTTTTCATCGGTGTCCAGTTCCATCCGGAGTACAAGAGCACACCGGAACATCCTCACCCGCTGTTCAAGGCGTTCATCCAGAATGCATCCGAAAAATCGATGGCGGGTTTGGACAAATCCAGCAAGGAATAAGGTGACTGAAAACTATTGATTATCTTTGACTATGCCAGAAAAATTCTTTGACAGGAACTGGTGGAAGGATTTTGTTGTCGCAATCCTTGCCACTACCGTTTCCATTGTTTTGACCTTCGGCACGGGCAAACTGGTTGAACGGAACAACCAAAAGAAAGAGCGCAGGCTCACTGCCCTGATGGTCATGAGCAGCATCGAATCGTTTGCCCGGACCCTGGATGAATCGGTGAAAGACTGGGACCGTATGGACAGTATCGCCGTCTGGCTGCTCCGGCTGCCGATAGACGAAGTTGCAAGGCTGGGCGACGGGCCCTTCGAAGGTGCCGTCCAAGAGCTTTTCCAAGCTCCCATCATCCGTCATGACAATACCGCCGAGACCATCTTCAGCAGTAACATAGACACTTGGAAGAACCTGGGAAGCTTCCGGTTCGTGGACAACGTCGGCGCCTGTTTCTCCCAGATGAACTGGATCGAAGAGGAAATCAACAAGGATGCCCTTGAATTTGCCGGACATCAGGAAAGGGTTTTCAATCATTATTCGGAATATCCCGGTTCTTGCTTTACCGAGAAGCTGCTCAGGGATGAGCAAGTACGGCGACAGTTGCAAATGCCTAACTCG
>ONSD01000121.1 GCA_900320385.1 uncultured Bacteroidales bacterium | reverse complement strand
ATGCGCGGGATGAAGCGCTGGCGCTGGTCTTCGCTGCCGAACTCGTACAGGGTCTCGGCGCAGGACTGCAGGCTCCAGATATTCTGGAACGAAGCGTCGGCGGCCGAAATCACCTCGGATATCATGGAGAAGACCGAAGTCGGAAGATTGAGGCCACCGTAGCGGCGAGCCATCGAAACTCCGGTAAGGCCGGCCTTGCGGATGGCTTCGAGATTATCGTAAGTCTTTGATGCATAATGCATCCTGCCATCCACGAGATGAGGGCCCTCAAGGTCTACAGCCTCGGAATTCGCGGCTATTATGTTAGCCGCCACGTCACCTGCTATCTCGAGCACCTTGTCGTAATTGGCAACGGCGTCGGGGTAGTCTACCGGGGCGTCTTCGTATTTGTCCTTGTCTTCGTAGAAATGCTCCCTGAGCTCCACGACCCTCTTCATGAGGTCGTTGTCGAGATGGTACCTGAGTTCGGGATGGTCTGTATAGTAATTTGCCATTGTGATTCCGTTTTATTTGCTGTTGGCTTTGTAGTATTTGATCATCTTGGGCAGGACGTCCTCAACCTTTCCGATTATCACATAGTCGGCGATCTTGTTGATGGGTGCGTCGGGGTCGGTGTTTATGGAGATGATTATACCGGAATCCTTCATGCCCGCAATGTGCTGGATCTGACCGGAGATGCCGCAGGCGATGTACACCTTGGGGTGCACCGTAACACCTGTCTGGCCTATCTGGCGGTCGTGGTCCACGAAGCCTGCGTCGACGGCGGCACGGCTGGCGCCGACTTCACCGTGGAGTTCCCTGGCGAGGGTGAAGAGCAGGTCGAAGCCTTCTTTGCTGCCCACCCCGTATCCGCCGGAAACCACGATGCTGGCTCCTTTGAGATTATGCTTGGCCGCCTCTACGTGGCGGTCGATGACCTTCACCACAAAGTCCACGTCCGGAACGAACCGTGCGACATCTTCCACTATCACTTCGCCCTTGTAGTCGGGGTCGATGACCTGCTTCTGCATGACGCCGCTGCGCACCGTGGCCATCTGGGGCCTGTGGTCGGGGTTTACGATGGTTGCCACGATGTTGCCGCCGAAAGCGGGCCTGATCTGATATAGCAGGTCTTCATAATGCTTTCCGGTCTTGACGTCGTCGTAGTCGCCTATCTCGAGCTGGGTGCAGTCGGCGGTGAGGCCGCTGGTGAGCGAGCTTGATACGCGGGGTCCGAGGTCGCGCCCTATTACGGTTGCGCCCATGAGGCAGATCTGCGGCTGTTCCCTCTTGAAGAGGTTCACCAGTATGTCGGTATGGGGTGCCGAAGTATAGGGGAAGAGCCCGGGGGCGTCGAATATGAAGAGTTTGTCCACGCCGTAGGGCAGGATCTGGCTTTCTACTTTACCGGTGATGCCGGTGCCGGCCACTACCGCATTCAGCTGCACTCCGAGCCTGTCTGCGAGTTTGCGGCCCTTGGTAAGGAGTTCCTGGGACACTTCGGCAATCTTGGTGCCTTCTGTTTCGCAATATACAAATACGTTGTTCATGGCTCTATCCGATTATCTTTTCGTCCAGGAGTTCCTTCATAAGGCCGTTGACGTCGGAGTCGCTGCCGCTGAGGGTCTTGCTCTCCTTGGCCTGGAATACTATGTTCATCACGGCCTTCACCTTGGTGGGTGAGCCGGCGAGTCCGCACTGCATGGGATCGCCGTCGATGTCGGCTACGCTCCACTGGTTCAGGGTCAGGTACGGCCTCTCGGCATAGAGGGCGGCGTAGGGGTCTTCACCGCTGCGTTCCATGGGGCAGGATGCCCTCTTGTACTTCATTACCAGACGGGCGTTGGCGGGCCTGCAGGGCTCTGCCGTTCCATTCACGGTGATGAGGATGGGAAGCGGGGCCTGCACGGTCTCGACGCCTCCGTCGATATGGCGGCGTATGGTAGCCACGCCGTTTTCGATTCCGAGGATCTCCTCGGCATAGGTCACCTGGTTAAGGCCCAGCTTCTGGGCGACCTGGGGGCCGACCTGGGCGGTATCGCCGTCAATTGCCTGGCGGCCGCCGATAACGATGTCTACCTTTCCTATCTTCTGGATTGCAGTGGCAAGGGCATAGGATGTGGCAAGGGTATCCGCACCGGCGAAAAGGCGGTCGGTAAGCAGCCAGCCGGTATCGGCGCCCCTGTACAGGCCCTGGCGTATTATCTCTCCCGCCCTGGGCGGGCCCATCGTAAGCACTCCCACTGTAGATCCCGGGTTCTTTTCCTTGAGCCTGAGGGCCTGCTCGAGGGCCAGCAGGTCGTCGGGATTGAAAATGGCCGGAAGAGCCGCCCTGTTGACGGTTCCTTCAGCGGTCATTGCGTCCTTGCCGACATTGCGGGTGTCCGGCACCTGCTTGGCGAGAACAACGATCTTGTAATTCATATTTGTAGGTTTAAGTATTATGTTGCAAACTTGCGAATATACGAATAATTTACCATTCCAGGAGGGCCGCCCCGCTCTGCAGGCCGGCGCCGAATCCGCTGAACATCAGAAGGTCCCCCTTCTTGAACATGCCTTTTCGGTTGCATTCGTCAAGCAATATGAGGCACGATGCCGAAGAGGAGTTGCCATGGTCGATGATATTCGAGGGGAATCTCTCCTGGGGAACTCCGAGGCGTTCGCGTATCGCGTCGATGATGCGCTGGTTGGCCTGGTGGATGATGAAATATGCTATGTCGTCCTTTGTGTGGCCGGTCCTGGCGAGCAGGTCGCCAATGTCGCTCAGGCAGGCGGTGACTGCGTATTTGAACACGTCACGCCCCTTCATCTGCATTGGTATGTCCCTTTCTTCCTTGTCGATATAGGGAGTCGGTTCCATAAGGTGATACTCCCATATCTTGGTAGGGTCGGGTTTGGCACTGAGTTTAGAGCCCTTGAAGGCATCGCCCTCGGTGAAGACCGCAGCGGCGGCTCCGTCGCCGAAAAGCACGCAGGTACTCCTGTCGGTCCAGGCCGTCATGCGGGTGGGTTCTTCGGCCGCCACCATCACCACGTTCTTTACGCTGCCGCAGCGGAAGTACTTGTCTATAATATCCATGCCGTAAACGAAACCCGGGCATCCGCAGTTGATGTCGATGCCGGGGCAGTGCATGCCGGTCTTGTATGCGATGACGCAGCTGAGTCCGGGCGTTACCCATTCGTTTATGACGTTGGAGCAGATGCAGAGGTCGATGTCGCCGGCGCTGAGACCTGCCATCGCAAGTGCGTCCTGCACTGCCCTGGCGGCAAGGTCTTCGAGCTCTTCGGTGGTGATTACGTGGCGCGAGCGGATACCGGTGCGGGGGTAGATCCATTCGTCGCTTGTGTCGAGGAATCTGGACAGGTCGTCGTTCGTGACCTGTTTGGTAGGAAGGGCACTTCCCGTTCCGATCAATTTCATTGTCGTTTAGGTTTTTTTCGGCTGCAAAGATAACAATAATTTTTTATGCTGAAGGGTCCGCCCGGCTTTAGCCGGAGTTGTTCTTCTTCGCCGGTGCTGTTTTGCCGGCACGGCGCATCTTTGGCCTTTTTATTATTACCTTTGTCGGTGCGAGGAGATTCGAAGGGATGGATACGTATTTGAAAATGATACTGCGCAGCATTGCCGACCTGGCGATGCCGCGCATTTGCATAGTATGCGGGCGGAAGCTTCTGCTGCGCGAGGAGCATATCTGCACGGTGTGCGGGGCCGACCTTCCGCTTACCTTTTATGCCGGGATGCGGGAGAATCCTATGTCGGAGTCATTCAACGGATTGATACAAAGGGATTTGTCGGAGTACGAAGCGTTTTCGCATGCTGCTGCGCTGTTTTTCTATTCCGGGGGCTACCGCAAGATTACCCAGGCGCTCAAGTACAGGCGCGATTTCGGGGCGGGAAAGTATTTTTCGAAGATGCTGGGGCGGGAACTGGCGGGCTCTCCCCTTTTCGCCGATGTGGACGTTGTTGTGCCTGTCCCCCTCCATTGGAGGAGGCGTCTCTCGCGCGGATACAACCAGGCTGAGGTCATCGCCCGCGGCGTGGCGGAGGAGCTCGGCGGTCCGGGCAGAAAAGGCACAGTCGTAGCGCCCTGGCTGGTGGAGCGTTGGCGCCAGACACGGAGCCAGGCCCTCCTGCAGGGACGGGAGCAGCGCTTCGCCAACGTCAGGTCCGCCTTCTGCGTACCACGCAAGGCCCTGCAACGCCTTAAAAGGCTGTACGCCGCCGAACATACCGCCGATGCCGGGCTTCAGGGTGCCGCCGGGCTTCAGGGTGTTGCCGCCGGTGCAGAAACCTTCGGGCTTCCGGCAGGTACCGGGCTTCCGGGTGTTGCCGCCGGTGCAGAAACCTTCGGGCTTCCGGCAGGTACCGGGCTTCCGGGTGCTGCCGCCGGTGCAGAAACCTTCGGGCTTCCGGCAGGTGCCGGGCTTCCGGGTGCCGCCGCCGGAAAGGCTTCCGTTCAGGGAGCCAGCGGTCCCCTTCACATACTTCTGGTCGACGACGTCTATACCACCGGCGCCACACTGGCTGCCTGCCACCGGGCGCTGCGCGCCGCCCTCGGCCCGTCCGTGCGCATCTCCGCCGCCACCCTCGCCTGCGTGAACAAATGAAGCAAGCTTTTCCTCAGCCAGAGTCTCGTTTCACCGCATTTTCTTGACTCTGGGCATCAAAAACACCCGGCAAAGTCTTGTTTTGGGCGGTTTTCTTGACTCTGCCCCCTCAAATCCACCCCCAGAGTCAAGAAAATGCGGTTATTCAGTACTCTGCACGGCAATCATTCGGCTTCCTCCCGGCCGGCATCGGTAAGCTCAAGGCAGGGGCTCT
>ONSD01000124.1 GCA_900320385.1 uncultured Bacteroidales bacterium | reverse complement strand
TCGAGCAGTTCGGTTTCCCGGCAATCGACCTCTACCTTACCAAGTGGGCTTCCCCCAGCTTCGGTGTAGGTATCGGCGCCAACGTCAGCCAGTTCAAGGGTATCTACCAGAATCGTGGCGACGATCTTTACAAGGTCCACTTCAAGACCGACGAGGCCTACGACTACGACAACGACGACTACGCTTACAGGAAGTACACCCGTCAGGAAGGCTACTACGGCAACGTATTCGCACTTGCCCACGCCGACCTCGGCAACATGTTCTTCGGCTACAATCCCGACCGCTTCTTCACCATTGACGCTTATGCAGGCGGCGGCGTTCTCTTCGGAATCACCGATAAGGCCCTCGGAGCAACCTTCAACGCCGGTCTTATAAACAAATTCCGCCTTACCGAAAGGCTGAGCCTCATGCTCAACATCCGCGGCGCCCTCGTATCCGATGACTTCGAGGGTGAAAGCGGCATAGCAGAACCCGACGAGACCCACTTCCTCGCCAACATCAAACTCGACGGCTACATGGGTGGCACCATCGGTCTCGCATGGAAGCTCGGCAAGGAAAAGAGCAAATGGGAGCGCGCAAGCCGTTCCAGCACCATCTACTACAACGATGCTGCACTTGCCCGTCTGAAAGCCCTCGAGAACGACCTCGCAGCTGCCAACGCAGCTAACGCCGACCTCAAGAACCAGCTCCTCGAAGCCGGTGACGTACAGGTTGTCAAGGAAGTTCCGGACCTCTGGTTCCACATCAACTTCATCGTAGACCGCTGGGATCTGCTCAGCCGCGAGAAAGTCAACCTCCAGTCCGTTGCAGACATCATGAAGAGCACCCCGAGCGTGAAGTACCTCCTCTGCGGCTACGCCGACAAGCAGACCGCTACTCCGTCGCACAACCTCATGCTCTCCAAGAACCGTGTTGAGGCTGTTTACAACTTCCTCGTCAACGAACTCGGCGTCAATCCCGACCAGCTCGTTACCGACTACAAGGGTGGTGTAGACTACATGTTCTACGACGAGAAGGAACTCAGCCGCTGCTGTATGATTACAGCCATCAAGGAGTAACACCAAATGAAACAGAGTCTTCTACAGAAGATTCAGGACAAATCAATCGTAGCCGGGGTCGTTGGCCTCGGCTACGTTGGCTTGCCACTGGCCGTTGAGAAGGCCAAGGCAGGCTTCCGCACGATCGGATTCGACGTGCAAAAAGAAAAGGTGGACATGGTGAACGCCGGCCACAATTACATAGGCGACGTTGTGGACAGCGACCTTGCGGCACTCGTATCCGAAGGCAGGCTGTCGGCAACGACCGACTTCGGCTTCATCCGAGACGTGGATTTCGTGGCGATCTGCGTGCCCACCCCGCTGGACGAGCACCAGCAGCCGGACATAAGCTATGTGGAATCGTCCGCGCGTTCCATTGCGCGCTATCTCCACAAAGGCATGATGGTGGTCCTGGAATCCACCACCTATCCCGGCACCACCGAAGAGCTCATAAAGCCCATACTCGAAAGTTCGGGCCTGAAATGCGGCGAAGACTTCTACCTGGGATTCTCCCCCGAGAGGGTCGATCCCGGGAACCTCATTTACAAAACCAAGAACACCCCCAAGGTGGTCGGCGGCCTGGGCAAAGACGCCTCCGACGTAATCTCGGCAATGTACGAAGCCGTGCTGCAGAGCCCGGTGTTCCGCGCATCCTCCCCCGCCGTCGCGGAGATGACGAAGATACTCGAGAACACCTACCGCAACATCAACATCGGCCTAATCAACGAACTCGCCATCCTCTGCCACAAGATGGACATCAACCTGTGGGAGGTGATCGAGGCGGCCAAGACCAAGCCCTTCGGCTTCACAGCATTCTACCCCGGCCCCGGCCTGGGAGGGCACTGCATCCCGCTGGACCCCTACTATCTCAGCTGGAAGGCCCGCGAATTCGGTTTCCACACATCCATGATCGAGTCGTCGATGATGATCAACGACCGCATGCCAGAATATGTGGTGGAACGTGTGGGCGACCTGCTCAACCGCCGCTTCGCCAAAGCCCTCAACGGGGCAAGGATACTGGTACTGGGCGTAGCTTACAAGCAGGATATAGACGACTACCGCGAATCCCCGGCTATCCGGGTGATCGAAGAGCTCCGCAAGCAAGGAGCAGAAGTGGTATTCTTCGACCCCTTCGTCGCCAGATACCGCCACAAAGGCGCATGGTTCGAAGGAGAGCCGGCGCTTACCGCCGAATTGGTGGAGAGCGCTGACGCGGTCGTGATAACCACTGCGCACACAACTGTGGATTATGGTTTCGTGCAGCAGCACGCCAAGGCCATTTTCGACACCAAGAACGTCACCAAGGCCCTTACGGACCGTGACAACATAGAAGTACTGTAATGCAGGAAGCGTTCGTTCACGAGAGCAGCTACGTGGATGCCGGAGCGCAGATCGGAGCCGGCACCAAGGTGTGGCATTTCTGCCATATTCAGAGCGGAGCCGTGATCGGAAAGGACTGCAGCCTGGGACAGAACGTCAACATAGGGAACAACGTACGGATAGGCAACGGATGCCGTATCCAGAACAACGTCTCAATATACGAAGGCGTGACCCTGGAGGACAACGTGTTCTGCGGCCCTTCGTGCGTGTTCACCAATGTGAATACTCCGCGCGCGCATTTTCCCGTGCACGGGGTTTATGAAAAGACGCGCATATGCGAGGGCGCGTCGCTCGGTGCCAACTGCACCGTGGTCTGCGGACACACCGTAGGCCGCAGCGCCCTCATAGCGGCGGGAGCCGTAGTTACCGGAGACGTTCCGGATTATGCGCTGATGGCCGGAGTTCCGGCCCGCCGTATCGGCTGGGTCTGCGAATGCGGGAAGAAGCTGCCCGACAGCCTCACCTGCACTTGCGGCCGCAGCTACCGGCAGCAGGGCGGAACCCTGGTGCAGGAGTAGATTCTTCGGCCGGCCGGCTTGTTGTCCGGCCGCAGTGAAGGATCAGGATAGGTGCACCCTTATCATTAGGGGTGCAATGGCGAAGCCGTACAATCCAGTGAAAATGCAATTCAGAGACCTTAAAAAACAATACGCAATCCTCAAAGAGGAAATGGACGCCGCTGTGCTTGAGGCCGTGGCGGGCGGCGCCTACATAATGGGGCAGCCTGTCAGAGAACTTGAATCCCGGCTCGCAGAATACGCCGGTGTAAAGCACTGCCTGTCCTGCGCCAATGGCACAGATGCCCTGACCCTGGCCCTCAAAGCATGGGGAATCGGCCCGGGCGATGCCGTATTCGTACCGGACTTCACCTTCTTCTCCTCGGCCGAGGTGGTATCGCTCGAAGGCGCGACTCCCGTGTTCGTGGATGTG
>ONSD01000125.1 GCA_900320385.1 uncultured Bacteroidales bacterium | reverse complement strand
TCTTCCGGGAAGGGGTTGTGAAGGCTAACGGCCAGATGGCAGCGCTGCTCCTCGAGGTAGCGCAGCACCCCCACGTGCGCGGCCCCTTTGGCACCGCCGCCGCTGAGGGCAAGGCCAACTACGGGACGGCTCTCGGTACGGCGTATGCTGTCAGAGCGCGCCCGCATTGCGGCAAAGAAGGCCGAATCGGCGCTCGGATTCACGCTCGGGGCCGAAAGGATCTGGGCTCCGAGAGGCAGCGCCGATGCAAGGAACAGTATGGTGGACAAAAGCCTTTTCATTTATCCTCGATTGTGTCCTCCTGCCAGAAGGCCGCAGGCTGCGAAGATGTCTTCGCCGCGCGAAGCCCTTATGGTACAGGTGATTCCATTGTTGTTGAGCCGGTCGCGGAATGCTTCCATGGCGACCTGGGACGCACAGTCATAAGGGAAGTCGGGGATGCGGTGGAAGCGTATGAGGTTCACCCTGCATTCAAGGCCACGGAGCAGCCTTATCAAGGCGTCGGCATGACGCTTGTCGTCGTTCCAGCCGGCGAACATGGTGTATTCGAAACTTACCCTGCGCTGCCCGCTGAAGTCATATCTGCGCACCAGTTCGAGCACTTCCCTGATGGGCCAGGCTTTCTGTGCGGGCATCATCTCCGCCCTCTCATCCTCGAAGGGATTGTGCAGGCTCACCGCCAGATGGCAGGAGGTTTCGTCGAGGAAGCGCTTTAGCTGCGGTACCACCCCGATAGTCGAAAGGGTGATGCGCTTCGGGCTCCAGGCGAAGCCCCAGGGAGCCGTGAGTATCTCCAGCGCCCGGGAAACCGCTCCGTAGTTGTCGAGGGGTTCCCCCATGCCCATAAACACGGCGTTCGTGAGGCCGGACGCTTCGTCTATGCTGATGAACTGGTTGATGATGTCGGCCGCCGACAGGTTGCCGTGGAATCCCTGCCTGCCGGTCATGCAGAAGCGGCAGGCCATCTTGCAACCCGCCTGCGACGAGACGCACAGGGTCTTGCGGTCGTCGTCGGGTATCATCACGGCCTCTACCGCCGATCTTTCCCCGTTGCATTCCACCTCGAACAGATACTTGCGGGTACCGTCCCGGGAATCGGCGACACCCGAAGGAGCTTCGGTGCCGAGACTGTATCTTTCCTCCAGCAAAGCCTTGGAAGCCTTGGAGATATTGGTCATTTCACCGAAGGAGCGGACCTTCTTCACATACATCCATTCGGCCAGCTGGGCGCCCACGAATGGCTTGAGCCCGAGGCCTGCTGCGGCCTGTCTCAACTCCTGCAGATTTTTTCCGAGCAACTTCTCTTTCACATGGCAAAATTAGTGATTTTTATCGTATATTTGTCGTACGGGCAGGAGCCCGGAAATAGGTATTTACAAAAAACTCTGATTTTATGGCTAAAGAAGCAGAAGTACAGGCCCAGGACGTCAATGCCGCAAAAATGAAGGCGTTGCAGGCCACGATCGACAAGATTGAGAAAGATTACGGGAAAGGGACGATCATGAAGTTGGGAGACCAGCCAGAATGGAGCGAAGCCCAGGTGATCCCGAGCGGCAGCGTGGCGCTCGACCACGCACTCGGAATCGGCGGCTACCCACGTGGAAGGATAGTCGAAATCTACGGTCCCGAGAGCAGCGGCAAGACCACACTTGCCATCCATGCCATCGCCCAGGCGCAGAAGCAGGGAGGCATCGCAGCGATGATAGACGCTGAGCACGCTTTCGACCGCAGCTATGCAAAGAGTCTCGGAGTGAATCTGGAGACCCTCCTCATATCCCAGCCGGACAACGGCGAACAGGCGCTCGAAATCGCCGACAACCTCATCCGCTCGGGAGCGGTGGACATCGTGGTCATCGATTCCGTGGCGGCCCTTACCCCGAAGGCGGAGATAGAAGGAGAGATGGGAGACAACAAAGTGGGCCTCCAGGCCCGCCTGATGAGCCAGGCCCTCCGCAAGCTTACCGCTAACATCGCCAAGACGAATACCTGCTGCATCTTCATCAACCAGCTGCGCGAGAAGATAGGCATAATGTTCGGCAACCCCGAAACCACCACCGGAGGCAACGCCCTCAAGTTCTACGCGTCCGTACGCATCGACGTCCGCCGCACCACCCAGATCAAGGAAGGCGACGAAGCCCTCGGCAACCGTACGCGCGTGAAAGTGGTGAAGAACAAGATGGCCCCGCCGTTCAAGAAGGCGGAGTTCGACATCGTGTTCGGCGAAGGCATTTCGCACGCGGGCGAGCTCGTCGACCTCGGCGTGGAGTACGACATCATCCAGAAGAGCGGTTCCTGGTTCAGTTACAAGGGAGAGAAACTCGCCCAGGGCCGGGAGGCCGTCAAACAGCTGCTGCGTGACAACGTTGAGCTCGCCGACGAAATCGAAGCGGGCATACGCGAGGCCCTCAAGGCCGTCAAGGACTGACGTCCGGCGCAGGCTTTTCCAAATTGCAGCGGGAGAGTTTTCCGAATTGGTCTTCGGTAATCACTCCCGCTTTTTTCAGGCCTTCGAGCGTCCATAGCTCGCGTGGGTTGTTCTCGCGGTAGAGCACTATGGCGCGGGCGGTCTCCCGGGAACGGATGTGCGGATGCCCAGCGAGCGAATCGGAGGGAAGGGCCCAGAACGGATATGCCTTCGCGGGAGTGCATGTTACAAGGTCCTTGAGACCGTCATAGCGTTCCTGTCCGAAGTTATAAATCTCCAGGAGCTGCTCCGTACAGGAATAGCCTCCGAGAAGACGGCGGTAGTCCACCATCTTTTTCGCGAACCAGCCGCCAATGCCGGGCAAGGTGTCGAAAGATGCGGAATCAGCCTTGTTAATGTCCACTTTGGGTATGCTTATCCATGGCTCCAGCCTGCGGTACACCGAATCGGCCACCACGAACGACTTCGCAAAGTCGCCCTTGCGGCGGAAGCGTCCTCCCTTGCTCCGGTAATTCAAAATGGCCTGCGCCTGCTTTTCGGTGAAACCAAGGCGCATAAAGTCCCCGAGGCTCGCAGTGTTGGGATCGAAGCGGAAAGACTCATACTTCCTCGGACTGTTCCTCCCGGCAAGCCCGAGCGCCTCCGCTGTCCGCGTGCTCTCCCGGTGAAGGGTTTCAACAGGATGGGCCGGCACCTGCGCGCCGATGCCGGCCGCGGTCTGCGCGACAGGCTTCCGGACTATGTAAACAGTATCCGGATGGTCGGAATTGGCCACCACCCTGGCCACAGCCGCCTTATGGACGAAAAGGGCGCTTTCGTAACCCACTATCAGGAAAGCCAGCGCGATGGCTCCCATCCTGAAAGAAGCGGACGGCCCTTTACTCTTCTCCTTCGTCTTCCCTTCCATCTCTCTCCTCCTTGTATTTGTTGCGGTGTTCCCCTCGTAACTTGGCAGGCGCCCCGCCTACCACTATGACTATCTCCCCTTTGGGTTCGGTCCGGGTGAAATGCTCCAGCACTTCCGCAAGGGTCCCCCGCACATGTTCCTCATGGACCTTGGAGATCTCCCTCGCCACGCTGCACGGCCTGTCGGGGCCGAAGGATACGACAAACTGCTCCAAAGTCTTTACGAGACGGTAAGGCGACTCGTAGAAGACCATTGTGCGGGTTTCGTCCGAAAGCTGTTCCAGAAGGCTCCGGCGGCCTTTTTTCTGTGGAAGGAAGCCTTCGAAGCAGAAACGGTCGCAGGGCAGGCCGGAGGACACCAGGGCGGGGATGCAGGCCGTGGGGCCGGGGAGCGTCTGCACTTCTATGCCGTTCTCGGCGCAGGTGCGGGCGAGCAGGAAGCCCGGGTCGCTGATTCCTGGGGTGCCGGCATCGCTCACCAGCGCCACGTTGCGTCCCAGGAGTATCAGTTCCTTGATCTTTTCGACGGTCTGATGCTCGTTGAACTTATGGTGGGACTGCAGCGGGACATGGATGCCGTAATGCTGCAGGAGCACCGAAGTGGTGCGGGTATCTTCGGCCAGGACGAGGTCCGCCTCCCTGAGGATGCGGGCGGCCCTGTATGTAAAATCCTCGAGGTTCCCGACAGGGGTCGGGACTATGTAGAGTATGCCTGCCATCGCTCTATTGGAATTTGCGGCGTACGGCCATCATCAGACGATAGACGGTTTCGGAAGACAGGTTCCAGTCGCGGAAACGGTCCATGATGTACTGTTTGGCTTCGCCGAACCCCTGCATGGAATTGAGCGCCGCCACTGTGTCGCGGAACAGGCGGGCGTCCTCGCGGAAGAGGACATTGATGAAGAGGACCCGGTCGTTGAGCGAGATGGCGCTGAGGATGTTGCTGACCTTGCTGCCGGGGATGTCGGTTTCCCAGAGGTAGCCTGCGGTAGCCTTGCCCGGTGCGGGTGCAGGGGCGGGGGCTGGAACCGGCTCCGGTTCAGGATCGGGAACAACTTCCGGCTCGGGAACGGCTTCCGGCTCCGGCACGGCGTCGGAAGGCAGGGCTTCCTGCGGGATGTCGTCCAGTTCGATGTCTATCGGTTCGGTGAAGCCCGGATCCTGCTGAGGAGCCGGACCATGCGGTTTTTCCGGTACGGCGAGACGGGCTTTTATCTCCTCCAGGAGTCCGGCGGCCCTGGCGATGGCATCGCCCGCTTCGGCTATCAAATCCTTCAATTCCTTTTCCATCTTCGTATCGTTTCGTTCTCCACAAAATTAAGGAAATATTTTGTTATATTTGCCCTTGTCAAGCACAATCCCGAAAAAGATGTATTCAGAAAGTTTCAGGAAATCAGGTTGCATCGAAGTCATATGCGGTTCAATGTTCTCCGGCAAGACCGAAGAACTCATCCGCAGGCTCCGCCGGGCACAGTTCGCCAACCAGAAGATAGCCATTTTCAAACCCAGCATCGATGTCCGGTATTCCGACGTCGACGTGGTTTCGCACGATCTGCACAAGATCATATCCAAGCCCATACAGGATGCCTCCGACATGCTCAAGATTGATTCCGGGGTACAGGTAGTGGGCATTGACGAAGCTCAGTTTTTCGGGGAGAACCTCGTGGAAGTTTGCCAGGCCCTCGCCAACCGGGGAGTGCGGGTTATCGTGGCGGGACTCGACACCGACTTCGCAGGCAAGCCGTTCGGCCCCATCCCGGCCCTTATGGCCGTTGCCGAAGACGTACAGAAGGTGCATGCGATATGCGTCAGGTGCGGCAGCCTGGCAAACCACTCGCACCGCCTCACCCACAGCAAGGCCCTGGTGGAACTGGGGGAAAAAGACAAATACGAACCCCTCTGCCGCGATTGCTACAACAAGGCGCTCGCCGAAGAGGAGCGGGGATGATGCTCCAGGACTTCGGCCTGCCATGCGGCTGAGTCGATATGGGTATATATCTCGGTCGTGAGTATGCTCTCGTGGCCGAGCATTTCCTGGACGACGCGGAGGTCGGCGCCGTTCTCTATCAGATGGGTTGCGAACGAATGCCGGAAGGTATGGGGCGAAATCTCTTTTGAAACACCGGCCACCATCGCCTGCTTCTTTACCATGTTGAATACCGAAATCCTGCTCAGCGGATTGCCGAAGCGGTTAAGGAAGGCTATGTCGCTGAACGAGGGCGCAGCCGGATCGGGGCGCAGGGCAAGGTAGTCGGCGAAGGCGTCCGCAGCCATGCCGCCGAGGGGCACCAGCCTTTCCTTGTCTCCCTTGCCCACTACCCTGACGAAGCCTTCCTGCAGGTAGACATGCGAAATGAGAAGCCCGCAGACCTCGCTGACACGGAGGCCGCAACCGTAGAGGACTTCGAGTATGGCCCTGTCCCTGAGTCCTTGCCAGCCGTGAAGGTCGACGCTCTGCATGATTGCGTCCACTTCTTCGACCGACAGCACTTCTGGCAGGTAGCGGCCCTGTTTGGGACGGTCCACCTTGTCGCAGGGATTATCCTTGCGCAGACCTTCGAGTATCAGCCAGTCGAAGAAGGAAGAGAGGGCGCTGAGGACACGGGACTGGCTGCGTGCCGACAAAAGATCCGAACGCTTTCCGAGATAGCCTTCTATGTCGGCGGAGGCGACAGTGGCGGCGTCTGCCTCTGTAACCCTGAAAAAAACCGCCACATCCCTTCCGTACGCCTCGACGGTGTTGGGTGACATCTTCCGTTCCATGCGGAGGTAGTAGGCATAATCTTTGAGCAATAGGGCAAGGTCGGTCATTATGCAAATATAGGAAAAAAAGTATATCTTTGTGAGATGAGCAAACTGTCAACCATACTGGCTGTGACGCTCGCCGCCCTGCTGCTTGCAGGCTGTGGCAAGCACCCTTCGGGCAAGGTGGAGGACAGCACTGTCCAGACCTGGACCATCATTTTCTACGGCAGCGCATACAATAATCTCTCTTCCGACATCAAGTCCAACATTGAGGTCCTCTCCCGTGAGGCCCTCCCCCTTTACGGAGCCAAGAAGAAGCTTCTGGTCTTCACTCACTGCGCCAGGAACGACAGCGACTTTTCCTCGCCCGTCAACGGATATCTTGTGCAGATGTCCTTGAATTACAAGGGTCTGCCGCAATTCGACACCCTCAAGACCTATCCTTCCGACATCCTTTCCACCGATCCGGCCGTGATGCGCACCGTGCTGAACGACGCCGCCGCAGCCGCACCCTCCGACCATTACGGACTCATCCTGTCGTCGCACGGCACAGGCTGGCTGCCCGAGGGTTATTACAACAACGGCGAGAGGGTGTTCAGGAACTCCAAAACCGCATCCCTCGAAGCTCCGGCAAATGGGTTCAAAGTGGACCTGAGCGACGACGGACTGCCCAAGACGAAGTCTTTCGGAGCCGAATTCTACAGGAACGGGGGCAACATTTATTCCCACGAAATGGTTCTTTCCGACCTTGCGGCCGGACTGCCCTACAAATTCGATTATATCATTTTCGACGCCTGTTTCATGGGCGGTGTCGAAACCGCATGGGAGCTCAGGGAAAAAGCCGGCAGGATATGCTTCTCATCAGCCGAAATCCTTGCCGAAGGCTTCGACTACAGGGAATTCGGGCCCGCCCTTATCAAGGACAATCCATCGCCCGAAGAGTTCGCAAAGGCCTTCTTCGAGCATTACGATGCAATGAAGGGGGCATACCGCACGGCGACCATAACGGTGGTGGACTGCTCCAGGATGCAGCCCCTGGCCGATGTCTGCAGGGACCTTTTCGACAGCTACCGCGGAGCTCTCTCTTCGCTCGACCCATCCGGCGTACAGCCATATTTCCGCGATGGCAAGCATTGGTTCTACGATCTCGAGGACATATTGGTAAAAGCCGGTATCAGCCAATCGGAAAAGGCTTCACTGGAATCGGCCCTCGGATCCTGCATCACATACAAGGCGGCCACTCCGTCGGTCCTCAACCTTATCGACATAGTCAGTTTCAGCGGTCTCAGCATGTACCTCCCCTGCGACGGGAGCGCCAATCTCGACAATTTCTACAAGACTCTCGCATGGAATCGGGCGACAGGCTTGGTGGAATGATTTTTTTTCGTATATTTGCGCCCGCATTTTAAAAATCATTACGTGTCAGTCAATGACATACGCGATTTTGGTGCAATGGGATTCCGGCCCCCACGAAGGTCAGGAATTGAGTAACACATTTTAAAACAAACAAAATGCAGCATTTTGAACTGAAAGGCCAAATCCGTCAGGTTGGCAACAAGGCCGTCATCAAGGCTTTCCGCAAACAGGGTCTCGTTCCCTGCAATCTTTATGGCAACGGCGCCGAGAGCGTTCTCTTCACCGTCAATGAAAAGGAACTCAAGGGTGTCACCGAAACCCCCGCTTCCTTCATCGTAGACCTCGTGTTCGACAACGGCAAGAAGCAGACCGCCATCCTCCACGAACTCCAGTATCATCCGGTAAAGGATACCTGCCTTCACGTAGACTTCCTCGCCGTGGATGAGAAGAAGCCCATCGCCATCAACGTGCCGATCATCATCACCGGCCACGCAAAGGGCGTACAGAGGGGTGGAAAGTTCTTCCAGAGCTCCCGTGAGATCCGCGTCAGCGCCCTCATGGAGAACCTTCCTGACAACGTAACCGTAGACATCACTCCCCTCGACCTCGACAAGAAAATCAAGGCCGGTGACGTCAAGCTCGAGAAGGCAGTCGTCCTTACCGACAAGGACACCGTCATCTGCGGCGTACGCACCACCCGCAACGTGGATACTTCCGCAACGGCCGAAGAAGCAGCCCCCGCAGAAGAGGCCGCAGCTCCCGCAGCGGAATAATCCCCGCACCCCGTCATGGCAGGCGAGAGCTATCTGGTGGCCGGATTGGGAAACATCGGCCCGGAATACGCACTCACGCGTCACAACATGGGATTTATGGTATTGGATGCCTGGGCTCAGGCGTCCAATATCTCTTTTACATCCCGCCGTTACGGTGACCTTGCGGTAGACACCATCAAGGGCAGGGAATTCTACCTGCTGAAGCCTTCTACCTACATGAACCTTTCGGGGAAGGCCATACGCTATTGGCTGGGCAAACTTCCCATAACCGAAGCCAGGCTGATGGTAATCTGCGACGACATCAACCTTCCGTGGGGGACCCTGCGCCTCCGGCCGTCCGGCAGCGACGGCGGCCACAACGGCCTCAAGAACATAGAAGAACTGATCGAAACCAGGGATTTCGCCCGGCTCCGCATGGGAGTGGGGCACGATTTCTACGAAGGAGGGCAGGTCGACTTCGTGCTTGGAGAGCTCTCGGAGCAGCAGCGCTCGGAGCTTCCTGAACTGTGCTCAAGGGTTATTTCCGGAGTCAAGGACTGGGCTTTTGCCGGCATCGAAAGGGCGATGAACTCCGTCAATGTCAAAATCAGCGAAAAAAAGTAATTTTTTTCCCGATTTCTTGTTTTTCTATTTAATTTTCAATAAATTGCAGCGGTATTTTGGGTTAAGACCAGTTTAACAGTACTATTTATAAACACTTAAAAAACAACAAAATGGAAAAGCTCGTAGAAAAAATCAATGCGAACATCGAAGCCTTCAAGGTTAACGCAGAAGCTCAGCTCGCAAAGGGCAACAAGGCTGCCGGCGCACGCGCCCGTAAGGCTGCCCTCGAACTCATGAAGGACCTCAAGGAGTTCCGCAAATGTTCAGTTGAGGTTGCAAAGAAATAATTTGTATTTTTTTGAATATTCATGCAACGTTTCTAAAACCGTCTGCATCTATATTGTAGGTTTAGGTTTTAGTACACGTCTGAGGGTCGATAGCAGTGATGCTGGCGGCCCTTTGATTTTTTTGTTATTCTGACTATTTTTGTGGATGTGAAGCGACTCCGGCTCATATCCTTTTTTTTGTGCCTGAACCTCATCGCAAGCGCCCAGGAATACAGGGCCCTTATACTTCCGGTTCAGTTCCCGGACCTTGGATTCACTTACGGTCCGGAGGAGTTCGATTCCCTCTCCGACAGCCTGGCGCTGTACTTCGACGCCCAGTTTTACGGCAAGGCCTCTTTCCGTTTCGAAACAGCACCCGTCGCCACCCTTCCCAAGCATTATTCATATTACGGCGCCAACTCCAGTGAAGGCCCCGACTTCAGGATAGCCGAAGGCATCGCCGACGCTTGCCGGCAGGTGGATCCAGAAGTGAATTTCGCCGCGTACTCCACCGACGGCAGGAACGTCGACAAAGTGCTCGTGCTCCTTCCCGGGAAGTCTGAGACCGACACCTCCGACGTGAACATGTTCTGGCCACGCTACATTTCCCTGTCTGAATCCGGTGAAGCCCCTTCACTGGACGGAAGACGGATCACGAATGCCGGGATCTTCTGCGAGAAAGGGCCGGAAGGGGGCTTTACCGGCATAGGCACTGCAGCTCACGAGTTCGGGCACGCCCTCGGCCTGAGCGACTTCTACGATACCGACGGGGAAGGCAGCGGCGGCCGTTCCAAAGGGCTTTGGGGCAGCCTCGACCTGATGGACGGAGGCAACCGCAACGCGGGCGGGCACGTCCCGCCGAACCTCGGAGCCGTCAACCTTTACATTCTGGGCAACGGCACGCCCCAAACCGCAGAAGGACCCGGGCACCACATCCTGGAACCGATCACCGAATCGGGCAGATACCTGCTGGTCCGCAACCCCGCCCGGGAGGAGTATTTCACGATAGAGAACCGGGCTGCAGAAGGCTGGGACGCATTCATGGGCGGCAGCGGCCTGCTGGTCTGCCATGTAGACCGTTCCGACACTCCCGCCGGCTGGTCCGACTTCTACAAGGTTGAACTCAACGCTTACGAGCGCTGGGAGAAGAACCAGGTGAACTGCAACCCTGCATACCAGTGCGTCGAAGCGGTGGCTGCCGATACAGTGTCGGTGGCATCCGTCTTCTTCCCATATGAAGGGCACACCGGCCTGGGACCTGAGACCGTGCCTCCCTTCGTATTCAACGACGGAACGCCTTCGCAGTATTCCCTGCTGAACATCACCCGCGAAGGAAGGAACGTATCCTTCGATCTCATCAGGCCCATCGTCATCAATTCCATCGACGTGTTCCAGACCACCATGATAGTGACCTGGAAAGCCGACGGAGCCATAGGTCCCGTTGCCGACAACCGGCTGCTAGCGATATCGGGAGCCGACACCGTGGCCACCGCAACATGCCGCGAAATAGCCGACAGCCTGTTCAGCGGCACGCTCGACGGCCTCACCCCCAACAGGGAATACACGGTGAAGGTACTCGCCCTGTGCAGCGATGGCAGCCGCCATTCAGCCCTCCGCACCGTCAAGACACATCCATACCGGAGCCGGGTATATCCTTTCATCTACCTCAAATCCAGGGAGCGCAACGCAGACGGCAGTTTCTCCCCGGGAGCAAGGATACCCCTGCAGGTGTTCAACGCCCCCGACGCCGTTGAGATACACTGGTACATGAACGACCGGGAGATTTCGGCAG
>ONSD01000128.1 GCA_900320385.1 uncultured Bacteroidales bacterium | reverse complement strand
GTACCCTCAAGCTCATAACCGTCACCATCTATGCAGCCCGTCCCGGTTTCATCATCGGCAAGGGCGGTACCGAGGTGGAGAAGCTCAAGGAAGAGCTCAAGAAGGTTACCGGCAAGGACGTTCAGATCAACATCTACGAGGTCAAGCGCCCCGAAGTCGACGCCAACATCGTAGCCGACAGCATCGCCCGCCAGATCGAGGGCCGCGTCTCCTACAGGCGCGCCATCAAGATGGCCATCGCCAACACGATGAGGGTAGGTGCCGAAGGCATCAAGGTGCAGATCAGCGGCCGCGTAGGCGGTGCTGAAATGGCTCGCAACGAGATGTTCAAGGAAGGACGTACCCCGCTCCACACTTTCCGTGCGGATATCGACTATGCCCTGGCCGAAGCCAACACCAAGGTCGGTGTTCTCGGTATCAAGGTATGGATCTGCAACGGCGAGCGTTACGGCAAGCAGGATCTTACCCCCGCAGCCCTCGCAGCGTCCAACGCCCAGGCAGCCAGCCAGAACCGTGGCGGCGGCCGTGGCGACAGGCGCCCGAGGCGCGAAGGTGACCGCGGTGACCGTCGTCCGAGGCGTAACGGTTCCGACAACAACCGTTAGTGCCGCCCCTGCCGGGACCCGTTCCCGGTAACGGACAGTACAATACTTACAAGAAGCGGATGGTCGAATGGCCATCCGCTTCTTCTTTATCTCCCCGCTGCACTGGGTGTTCCCGAAAGATTATTTCAGGAGTTCCCCGATAATCTTGTCCATATTCTCGCCGCGCAGGCCTTCACCCCTCTTGACGATGGTGCCGTCGGGGCCGAAAAGGATGAGGTGCGGAATACCTTCGATGCCGTAGATGTCGGTGGGGATGCGCTGGGCGTTTGAGATGTTGTTCCAGACTATGCCGAGTTCTTCCACTGCCTTGGCGGTGTCTTCAGGCTTGTCCCATACGGCTACGCCCAGGACGTCGAACTTCTCGCCGGCGTACTTCTGGTAGGCGGCCTTGATGTAGGGGAGTTCCCTGCGGCAGGGACCGCACCAGCTTGCCCAGAAGTCGGTAAGGATGTATTTGCCCTTGCCTACGTAGTCGGAGAGTTTCTTCACAGTGCCGTCGGTCTCCTCGACGGTGAAGTCGGTGAACATGGCGCCCTCGGCGGTGGCCTTGACGGCGTTCACCGCCTTCTTGATGTTCTGGAAGGCTTCGTTCTCGCCGAATGCGGGTTCGAGTTTGTCGATGATGGGCTCGAGTTCGCTGCCGTCGACCTGTCCGCGGAGCGACGAAAGGGCGGTGATGCCGAGATAGTTGTCGGTGTTCGCCATCGCGATTTCCTTCATCTTGCCGATATAGATGTCGAAGAGGCTGTCAGCCGCGGCGGCGTCATTGGACATGGCTGCGCCGTTGTATTCCTCCATGAAGCCCTTCATCCATTCGTTGAGGGCGTTGCACCTGGCGTTGGCGCCGTCCTTGGATGAACTTTCGACTACGAATACCTTTTCGTCGGGGACTACGTTGATGCTCAGCTTGCTGCCGTCGGGGATGAAACTTCCCTGGGCGTCGCCTGCGGTAACGACTCCCATCACCTTGTTGTCTACGGGAAGGTCGAGGGAGAATTTACCGTCGCTTACAGCTACCGTCGTGTCTATGCCGAGATCCGGAATCTGTATGGATACGGACTGAGGACCTTCTGCCGGAACCGTTCCGCTCATTGCGGTGACGTTTGCGTTCTTGCATGATGCAATCGCTGCGATTGCAAGGACTGTGAATAGTAATTTTTTCATATCAGATTGATGCTTATGGATTTTCAGAGTGCAAATGTAACAAAAAAGGCTGACTTGTGGTCAGCCCTGAGAAAATTGTCTTTCTTTTCTGGTTTTACTTCGCCTGGAGCTTTTCGGCAACCTTGTCGATAGCGTCCTTAACGGTAGCGATGCTGTTGGTTTCCTCGTCCGGAATCTTTACTCCGAAAACCTTCTCGAACTCCATGAGGAGCTCTACGGTGTCGAGGGAATCAGCACCGAGATCGCTGGTGAAGTTAGCGGTATCGGTAACCTCGGAAGGTTCAACGCCGAGCTTGTCGACGATGATGTCCTTCACTTTCTTTACGATTTCTTCGTATTCCATAATTCAAAAAACTGTTTGGTTTATATTAGTACAAAATCTTCATGCTAAACGAGTGCAAAGTAACGAAAAATAATTGATTATTCCAAACCCTGCGCCTGCTCGGGAACAGGGGCGGAATCCGACTTGCTCAGTTTGAGCCAGATGCGTATGGCATTGATGCTGTTGAGCAAGTAGAAGATATATTTGAGGAACTGGGCGATGGTGTAACTGCTCTCGGGGCCGCCTTCACTGAGACGGGTGCCCCAGGCTATGATGGAGCTTATGTTCACCAGCACCCACAGATACCACTGGTCGGTGAAGGCCAGGGCCATGAGGACCAGGGCGGTGATGTTGGCGGCGGTCATGGTGCAGTCGAGGGCCATGTCCTTGAAGTCAGGCACGGGAACGTGTGACACGTAGGTGTCGAAGAGCCAGCGGAGGCCCATCACCAGGGCGA
Organism: uncultured Bacteroidales bacterium; assembly: GCA_900320385.1. Taxonomy (GTDB): domain Bacteria; phylum Bacteroidota; class Bacteroidia; order Bacteroidales; family UBA932; genus Cryptobacteroides. The sequence goes on along the minus strand of ONSD01000128.1, from coordinate 9,424 downwards.
ATACCCCTATGAATCCGAGGGCGGTCCAAAGCCATTGCTTTCCTTTAAGACGCCGTGCCTTGAGTGTGCTTTCGCCGGAGGCCGAACCACCGCGCTTGCGCCACTGCCAGAAGCCGATGAACTCCATGGGTATGAAGTAGAACACATGCAGGGCCAGGGTCATCGGCATGTTCTGGTCCAGCAGGGTGTAGGAGTATATGAGCACGTCCACCAGGCCGAATACGAAGGTGAGGATGTTCGCGTTGGCGGCCAGGATGGTGCTGATGACGCCCATCAGGGCGCCTACGGAAGCGAGGATGATAAGCCAGGGCCTGTCGCCGGGATTCTGCAGGTTGTGGATGCAGGCAATCAGGAGGCAGACGGCCATTCCCGCTACCAGGAATATATTGAATGCTCTATTGAATTTCTTTTCGTTCATCTTCTTCGAACAGTTCGGGGTTAAGTGCCCGGTGGATGCGCATTGCAAGTTTCGGGCCGACAAAGTTAGACAAATCTTCCATATTTGCAGCGGCTATCCGCGCAACCGATCCGTAATGCATCAGGAGGCGCTGTTCGGTCTGCGGCCCGACACCCTTTATCCCGCTCAGGGCGGACTGCAGCTGCGCCTTGCTGCGCAGCGAGCGGTGGAAGGTGATGCCGAAGCGGTGAGCTTCGTCGCGTATCTGCTGCAATAGTTTGAGAGCCTGGGAATTGCGGTCGAGGAAGAGGGGGTAGGGATCGCCTACGCGGATAACTTCTTCGAGCCTTTTGGCCAGGCCCACGACGGTGAGCCTGTCCTGTATGCCGAGTTCGCAGAGGGCTTCCCAGGCGAATTCCAGCTGTCCCTTGCCGCCGTCGATCACGACCAGCTGCGGAAGGTCATCGGGGGCCTCCTCCAGCATGCGGGAGTAGCGGCGGTTCACCACTTCCTTCATGGAGGCATAGTCGTTGGCCCCGACCACGGTCTTGATCTTGAATTTGCGGTAGTCCTTTTTAGACGGTACTCCGTTTCGGAACACCACGCACGATGCCACCGGGCTGGTACCCTGGATGTTGGAATTGTCGAAGCATTCCATGTGGACGGGCAGCTCGGTCATGCCGAGCGCTTTGCGGAGTTCTTCCATCACGCTTTGGCGGAAGCGGTCGGGGTCGGTGTGCTCCCTCTGCTTGAGGGTGTTGAAGTGATATTCCCTGGAGTTCTTTGCGCTGAGTTCGAGCAGGGTCAGCTTGTCGCCTTTGACGGGGACGGTATACTTCACGCCAGGCATCTGGACGTCCGGCAGGAAGGGGACTATTATCTCTTTCGAAAGGTCTCCGAACTTGGCCCTGATCTCGGCGATGAACTCGCTGAGCACCGCTGCGCGGTCTTCCTCTATCTGCATCCGGAATCCGAGGTTCAGGCTCTGGATGATAGCTCCTCCCCTGATCCTCAGGAAGTTGCCGAACCCTTCGGAACCATCGAACACCAGCGAGAACACGTCTGCCTGCAGGTCGCCGGCCGAAGTGATGATGGATTTGGCGTAGTGCTTCCTGAGTACCTCGAGCCTGTCCTTCCACAACTGGGCCTGTTCGAAGTCGAGGGCGTCGGAAGCGGCCTTCATACGCTGTTCGTAACTGCGGGCAAGGTCGTTTACCCCGCCCTTCAGCAGGGAGGCTATCTCTTCGATCCATCCGTTGTATTCTTCCATCGACACCGCTCCCACGCAGCAGCCCTTGCACCGTCCCAGGTGGAATTCGAGGCAGGGCCTGACCTTTCCCCGCAGGATGCTGTCGGAATCTATCTTGTAGTTGCAGGTCCGCAGCGGCCAGTTGCGGTGGAAGAAATCGACCAGGTACCTTGCAGGCATCACCGAACTGTAGGGTCCGAAGTAGCGGGAGCCGTTCTTTTCCACCCTCCGGGTAAGGAACACCTTCGGGTAAGGGTCGGCGGTGATGCAGATCCAGGGGTAGGTCTTGCTGTCCTTCAGGAGGATGTTGTAGTGGGGCTTGTACTGCTTGATGAGGTTGTTCTCGAGCAGCAGCGCGTCCGATTCGCTGTCCACTACCGAATACTGTACGTCCGCTATCCTTGCGACGAGCAGGCGGGTTTTGGTGTTCAGCCTTTCGGGAGCCACGAAGTACTGCGCCACCCGCTTGTGGAGGTCCTTGGCCTTGCCCACATAAATGACCGTTCCCTCGGAATCGTAATAACGGTAGACTCCGGGGGAATGGGGAAGAAGCTTTATTTTTTCACGTATTTCCACCCTAGTCGTTGGGCACGGAATAGGTGAAGCTGAGTTGCGGGCGGAGGCTCTCGTCGGAAGCCTCGGGGCCGTACAGGCGGCAATAGTAGTAGCGGTCGCGGTCCAGCTGGCTCTTGGAAGAAGTGCTGGTGGACGAACTGCCGTAGTACTGCGCCATCATGGCGTAGTTGTAATAATTGGAATAGCTGGAGCCGTAACCGTATCCGTATCCTCCGTAACCATAGCCGCCGTATCCGCCGTACATGTTGTTCATGTAGCTCTGGTAGGCCAGGTACTGGTAGTACTGGCTGATGTCGGAATTGCCGCTGCTGGTGGTGGTGATGATGTCGTTGTGCATGATCAGCAGCCAGATGTCGTAACTGCCGTTCGCGAGGAATTCGTTGTCGTCCTCCATCAGCAGCAGTTTCTGCGCATGGTAGGTTATGTCGGGGTTGTAGGTGAACCACGAACGGTTGATGTCGCCCTGGTTCTCAACGCTGGAGCTTGCGTCGGAAAGGCCCATGAACGATACGGTGCTGTCGGTGACGATACGGCACGTGGGACTCAGTATCTCCGGCACCTTGTACATCAGTTCGAATTCGGGATCCGAAGGCTCGAAGTGGAAATTGAGGGTCGCGCGGTTGACCACGGCCTTCGACGGATCGTGTCCGTCGGAGGAGATGATGTTCCGCATGGCGTCGCGGATCTCCTTTGCCGAAACCACGGGCTTGAGTCCGCCGCCGCCTTCCACGTAAATCATTTCCCCAGCCTTCCCGGCCCTGGCCCTGCTTTCATGTCCTGTGAGGTCGAGGCAGTACTGCGGGAAACTGCCGGTACCCGAATTGTTCATCAGGGAGTCGAGGTCGTAGAAGCCGGTCGCGGAGAAGTAGAAGAACATGGATGTGTCCTTCCTCTCTCCCTTGTAGGTTCCGGTCCACGAAAGCTCTGCATAGCTGCCGGTGATTCCGTAACCGTTGCTGTAACCCAGCTGCAGCTGGTAGATATTGATGCGCCCGCCCTGTCCGAGGGGAGCGTCGGTATCGATGTATATGCCGGGGAAGTGCTTGAGGTAGGTGTCGTAGTCGGCGAGGTCGGCCATGGTCATCCCCATGTACTTGCGGCCGAATTCGCGGGTGAAGTTGAACGACAGCGAATCGTCGCCGTTGATCGTGGGTATGGTGTTGGAAACCCTCTTTCCATGGCTCACTTCGCTGTTGCAGTATGCCTGCCCGTCGCTGAGCGGCTCCTCCATCTCGTACACGTTCACGTTCTGGATTATGTTCTTCTGGTCAAGCCTGTCGACAGAAGTGGAATCGAGTATCGCGGAGAAATGGAAATTCCTGTAGACGGGGTTGGAACCGAAATCCACCGTGTCGGCGAGAGGGATGAGCGTGACCACGCTGGCTCTGGTGGTGAGCCCGTATTCGTCGTCGTTGCGTATCGCGCCGATGGTGATTCGGGTTGAGGAATAGCCCGAAAGGCTGTCCGCCATCCTGACGTCGACTCCGATGTCCACCGGGTCGGGATCGATGACGGTATAGGTATGGCTGACCGGGAGCAATCCTCCTCCCAGGCCATTGTCTACATCCACACAGGACACACAGGCCAGAAGCGCTGCGGCCATTACTGCAGGGATAGGGAGTTTCATCTTTTAAATCTTGTCGTAAAAGGCGTTGTAATCGTCGGCGCAGGACCCGTCCGCTATGCTTTCAGCATTGTAGGGGAGTACGGGAAGAGACAGGCTCTTTGCATATTCCACGAGTCCGGGAGCCACTTTGTCGGAAGCCAGGATAACCCCGTCCGAGTACCGGATGGCGGTTTCAGCAAGTTCCATGCCATTGGAAAGCTTCACATCTTCCTCCTTGAGGCCGCCGAATGCAGCCTTTTTGGCGAAGTTCTCCGGGAAGTCGCACTCCGGGGTGTCGCCGCAGAGAGAAAGGACTATCTTGCTCGACGCGAAGATGGGATCGCCTTTGTACACCTTCTTGAGATAGGCGGGAACCAACTGCGAAATCCACCCCTGGCAATGGATGATGTCGGGGGCCCAGCGCAGCTTCTTTACGGTTTCCATGACTCCGCGGGCGAAGAAGATTGCGCGTTCGTCGTTGTCGCGGAAGAATTTGCCTTCGGAGTCTTCGTATACGCCTTTTCGGCGGAAATAATCTTCGTTGTCGATGAAATATACCTGCATCCTCGCGGCGGAGATCGAAGCGACCTTGATGACGAGCGGCCGGTCGACGTCGCCGATGATGATGTTCATGCCGGAGAGCCTTATCACTTCGTGCAACTGGTTGCGGCGCTCGTTGATGCAGCCGTAACGCGGCATGAACGAGCGGATTTCCTTCTTCCTCTCCTGGATACCCTGCGGGAGGTATCTTCCCATGTTCGCTATGGGGGATTCCGGCAGATATGGATATATCTCAGAATTTACGAACAGTACTTTTTGCGCGGTTTCACCCATGTTAATAAAAATAATAATCAAACAAAGGTAAGAATAATTTTTTGAATTTCCCATAAATGGCTATCTTTGACGGATATTTGAGTAAAATGCCAAGAACCGCAAAGACCATGAAACGCCGCATGGCGGGGGCTTACATCTCCTCGCTCCTGAGCATCAGCCTGGTGCTCGTGCTGGTGGGCGCAGCCGCTCTGCTGCTGGTCAACGCCCGCCGCGTTTCGGACTATTTCAGGGAGAACATGCGGGTGTCGGTCCTGCTCTACAACGACGTCTCGGAGAAGGCGGCTGAAGCCCTCAAGGCAGAAGTGGATTCGCTCCCGTTCACCCACAGCGCCACCCTCATCACCCGCGAACAGGGTACCAGGGAACTCCAGCAGATGCTGGGAGAAGACTTCCTCAATGTTTTCGAAAGCACACCCGTGCCGCTTTCGCTGGAACTCACGCTCAAGGCTCCCTACGTTTCGGCAGACAGCCTTGAAAAGGTGAAATCGGCCCTCAAGGCATCCTCCCTGGTGGAAGATGTCGACAGCCGCTCGATGCTGGTTGAGGCGCTGAATTCCAATATCTCCAGGATATCCCTGATACTGGCGGTGCTCACCGCGCTGATGCTCTTCATCAGCGTGGTGCTCATCAGCAACACGGTGCGGCTCGGATTGCACGCCCGCCGCTTCAGCATACATACCATGCAGCTGGTGGGAGCTACCCGCGGGTTTATCCGCAAGCCCTTCCTCGCCCGCGCCCTGGTGCAGGGGCTTCTGGCTTCGCTGATAGCGATAGCGGTGCTTGGCGCAGGGCTGTGGTTCGCATGGAAAGGCTTCCCGCAGCTGTTCGGCATAATCAGGCCGTCCGCCCTGGCGCTGGTGGCCCTCATAATCATAGTCTGCGGCGTGGGCATCTGCCTGATAAGCACATGGTTCGTGGTGAACCGGCTCGTAGCCATGGACAACGACGAATTGTTTTATTGATATGGACTATAAAGTAGACAGCAGCAAGGCATCGGTCACCCCCAAGGGCATCAAGCTGATGATTGCGGGAGTTATCGTGATGATTGCAGGGTTCATCCTGCTTTCCGGAGGCGGGGTTAAGGACCCGCAGGTGTTCAACTGGGCCATGTTCGATTTCCGCAGGCTCGTGGCCGCCCCCATCGTGATAACCGCCGGCGTGGTGACCGTGATCGTCGGCATAATGAACCGCAGCACCAAGTGATATGGAGTGGTTCGAAGCGTTGATACTCGGGCTCGTACAGGGCCTTACCGAGTTCCTGCCCGTCAGCAGCAGCGGACATCTTATGATAGCCAGGGAACTGCTCGGCGTGGATGCCGAGGGCTTCCTGGACTTTACGGTTACAGTCCATTTCGCGACCGTGCTCAGCACGATAGTGGTGTTCTGGGCTTCGATCGTGCAGATCATAAAAGGCGTGTTCAAGTTCCGCTACAACGACGAAACCGACTACTTCCTAAAGCTCTGCCTTTCGATGGTGCCGGTAGCGGCGGTGGGCTTCCTCTTCAAGGACAAGGTGGAATCACTCTTCGGTGACGATCTTGGTACCGTAGGGGTGTGCCTGCTGATCACGGCAGCCCTCCTTCTGCTCTCGCAGATAATCACTGTGAAGCATCCCGTCGAGAACAAGCACCGCAACGGCATATCCTTCCTTCAGGCATTCCTGGTCGGCATAGGCCAGGCTTGCGCAGTGGCTCCGGGCCTTTCCCGTTCCGGCACCACCATAGCCACGGGACTGCTCTCGGGCGTGAAGAAAGACAATATGGCCCAGTTCTCGTTCCTCATGGTGCTGGTACCCATAATCGGCGAGCAGCTGCTCGACCTGCTGGACGTAGCCCAGGGTGAAGCAGCCATCGGCAGCGGGGCCGGGGTGCTGCCCCTCGTCTGCGGCTTCTTCTCGGCCTTCCTGGCGGGACTCTTCGCCTGCAAGGTGATGATAGGCATAGTCCGCAAGGCCCGTTTCAGCTGGTTCGCGCTCTACTGCGCCGTTGTCGGAATCCTTCTCCTCGTCCTCTGATGGCCGGCAGGACCTATTTTGCCGCCGACGTGCATCTCGGGCTTGACGCGGGCGATCCCGCAGAGCGCGAGGAGCGCTTCGTGGGCTGGCTCAAGGGTATCTGCAAGCCCGGCACCGAGGCCGTTTACCTGCTGGGCGACATCTGGGATTTCTGGTACGAATACCGCGACGTAATACCCCGTGAGGGGGTGCGCGTGGTGGCTCAGATAGTGAACCTTCTGGACGCCGGAATAAAGGTCTTCTATTTCCCCGGCAACCACGATATATGGATGTATTCTTTCTGGCAGAAGCTTGGGGTCACGGTGCTCCGTCAGCCGCAGCTCGTCTCCATCGGCGGGAAGGAGTTCCTGCTGGGGCACGGCGATGGCCTGGGAGGGGCTTCCAGGGGCTATTCCTTAATGCTCAAGGTGTTCCACAACCGGGTGTGCCAGAGACTCTTCAGTACGCTGCATCCATGGCTGGCGTTCCGCTTCGGCACCGACTGGAGCAACAGCAACCGCCGCTCCCACGGGGGATACCGTTTCCGCGGGGTGGAGGAGCCTCTGTACAGGTTCTGCGTGCAGGAGTGTACGCGCCTCGCTTCCGAAGGCACCCCTGTGGACTTCTGTATCTTCGGGCATTTCCACGATGCGGTTGACATGCCGGTGGAGTATCCCGGCCGGGAGAGGGGGTCGCGTTTGCTTGTATTGAAAGACTGGATAGGGGGCGGCGTCCATTACGCCTGCTGGGACGGAGTATCCCTGGAAGTCATGTAAGTCCCCGGAAACCTACTTGTTCTCCTCTTTCGCGCTCTTCATGGCGCGGCGCATGATATCGCTTTCTTTCTCTTCCTGCTCGCGCTGGCGCCTGCGGTCTTCGCGGCTCTTGACCGTGCTGCCGAGTTCTTCTTTGCGTATGACCGTCTTCTTCGGGAAATCCATGAAGACCGAGAAGTAGAAGGAGTCCCATGCTCCGCTTTCCCAATAGCCCACGAGCTGTTCGGTCTTCCTGTCGATGCCCTTGGGGTCGTAGCGTTTCTTGAGGCTGGTGCCGAAGATGCGGGCCACCGTCTGCCAGAAGCCGGCGGTGAAGCCGCTGCGGTAGGTCTTGATTATCTCGTATGGCGTCATTCCGCATTCGCGGTCCACGAGCCGCATCAGCAGCATCCCCTGGCTTACGGACATATTGCGTATATCCTTTTCGAAGATGCGGAAGAGTTCCATCATCACGTCATGCGTATAGGCGTTCCGCTGCGAGCGCTTGGTGACGTCCGCCTTGATGGTGCTGTCCACCTGTGCCATCATCTTGCGTCCCACGAGGGCGTAGGGATACACCTTGTTGAAGTTGTACACGAGGCGGTAATCCTTGCGCCAGTCGTCATTGCGCATCTTGCGTCCGCGCGGGAAGCACCATACCGGCTCGATGCTGTCCACGAAGACGGTATCTCCGTCGATCACCTCGTAGAACATGGGCACCCCCTTGGGATGACGCACCGGACGCGGGGCCCTGTCCCTCTGCGCGAAGGCGGGGATGAAGAGCAGGATTGCGAACAGTATCAGTGCTGTTTTTTTCACGGTCGCAAAGATATGAAAATTTTTTTTCTCCAAATTCGTAAGTTCTTGAAAAATCGTCAGTTGATATTCAACTTCCGCCGTCGAAAATAATGCAATTTTTTTGCCGAAACACTTGCCGTTTGCATATTTTTTGCTAAATTTGCAGTCCCAAAATCCGGCTTCAGATAAGTCAAGCCGCTGATTGATAGGGAATTAGGTGAATTTATAGTTATTTTTTAAAAGTAATACAAGATGTTACAACCTAAAAGAACAAAGTATCGCAGGGAACAGAAGAACGTGATGAAGGGCATGGCCCAGAGGGGCAATCAGCTCGCATTCGGTTCTTTCGGCATCAAGACCCTCGAGAATTGCTGGCTCACCGCTCAGCAGATCGAGGCTGCACGTCAGGCCATCACCCGTTACATGAACCGTGAAGGCCAGCTCTGGATCAGGGTCTTCCCGGTGAAGCCTATCACCAAGAAGCCTCTCGATACCCGTATGGGTAAGGGTAAAGGCGACGTGTACGCTTGGGTAGCCCCCATCACTCCCGGCCGCATCATCTTCGAGGCCGAGGGCGTTTCCCTCGCAGTCGCCAAGGAAGCCATGAGGCTCGGCGCAAACAAGCTCCCCATCGCCACCAAGTTCGTGGTTCGCAGGGACTATGTGGAATAATTAACAATGGAGAATCAGTAAGATGAAAGCAGCAGAAGCACGCGAAATGTCTGTAGCAGACCTCCGCGACCGCATCCAAGTCGAGAAGGGAAATCTCGAGACCATGAAGATCAACCACGCCATTTCTCCGTTGGAAGACACTTCCAAATTCAAGAAGACCAGGAAGGATATCGCTCTGATGATCACTATCCTTGCCGAAAAAGAAAAATTAAACTAACAAAGTCTTATGGAAAGAAATCTTCGCAAGGAAAGACAGGGTGTCGTGGTCAGCAACAAGATGGACAAGACCGTCGTAGTTGCCGTTGAACGCAAGGAAATGCATCCCTTGTACGGAAAGTTCGTTAAAACCACCACCAAGTTCGTGGCCCACGACGACAAGAACGAGTGCGGCGAAGGCGATGTAGTACGCATCATGGAGACCCGCCGTCTCAGCAAGACCAAGAACTGGAGAGTCGTAGAAATCGTAGAAAAAGCCAAGTAGTTATGATACAGCAGGAAACACGTTTACAGGTGGCCGACAACAGCGGAGCCAAGGAAGTCCTTT
>ONSD01000131.1 GCA_900320385.1 uncultured Bacteroidales bacterium | reverse complement strand
TTGTGGACCCAGTAGTGGACGCCCTGGGTGCCGCGGCTGGCGACGTTCTGGGCGATCTCGCACTCGTGGTGCGGGAAGAGCAGGTCCATGCCGCCTCCGTGTATGTCGAATTCCCGTCCGAGATATTTCTCTCCCATCACGGAGCACTCCAGATGCCATCCGGGGAAGCCTTCGCCCCAGGGTGACGGCCAGTGCATGATGTGTTCGGGCTCCGCTTTCTTCCACAGGGCGAAGTCGTAAGGAGCCTTTTTGTCGCCCTGTCCGTCAAGGGTGCGCGTGCCTTCGAGCGTGGCGTCCAGGCTGCGTCCGGAGAGCACCCCGTAGTGGTGCGCGTCGTTGTATTTCTGTACGTCGAAGTAGACGCTGCCGTTGCTCTCGTATGCGTACCCGGCGGCGAGTATCTTCTTTATGGTCTCGATCTGTTCCACTATGTGTCCGGTGGCGCGGGGCTCTATCGAAGGGGGCGCGACGTTGAGCAGCCTCATGGCCTCATGGTAGCGGAAAGTATAGTTCTGAACCACTTCCATGGGCTCCAGCTCCTCCAGGCGGGCCTTCTTGGCTATCTTGTCCTCTCCCTCGTCGGCGTCGTGTTCGAGGTGCCCGACGTCGGTGATGTTCCGGACGTAACGCACCTTGTAGCCGAGGTGCCTGAGGAATTTATACAGTACGTCGTAAGTCACTCCGGGGCGGGCATGGCCCAAATGGGCTTCGCCGTATACGGTGGGACCGCATACGTACATGCCGACATGACCCGGATTCACCGGTACGAAAAGTTCCTTGCGGCGGCTGAGTGTATTCGTGATTATGAAATCGCGCATGTCTGGTCTTGGTTTAATTCTTACGAAGATACTAATTTTTTCGTATCTTCGTGTCATGATTCTGAGTGGCAAACAACTTTCTGACAGTCTGAAGGCCGATATGGCCATGCAGATTGCCGCTTTTCCCGAAAAATACGGGCGTGTACCCCATCTTTCTGTCATCATCGTAGGTGAAGATCCCGCCAGCCAGACCTATGTACGCAACAAGGCGCTCGCTTGCGAAAAGGTAGGCATCGACAGCGAAACGCTGCGGCTGCCGGAAGACACCTCCGAAGAGGCTCTCCTCCGGATGATAGCCGGACTGAACGCCGATCCGGCGGTCGACGGCATCCTGGTCCAGCTGCCTCTCCCCAAACATATTAGCGAACAGAAGGTCATAGAAGCCATTGCGCCGGAGAAGGATGTCGACGGATTCTGTCCCAAGAACATATCCGACCTGTGGAGCAAGCGCAAGGCGGAAGGCTTCAGCGTGGCCTGTACCCCCAAGGGCGTCATCAGGCTGCTCAAAGCGGGAGGCATAGGGATAGAGGGGAAGCATGCCGTGGTGCTTGGGCGCAGCAATATAGTCGGCCTTCCCGCCGCCAAGCTCCTGCTCAATGAAAATGCCACTGTAACTATCTGCCATTCAAAGACTTCCAACCTCGCTGAAATCACCCGCCAGGCCGATATCCTGGTAGCGGCGATAGGTAAGCCGCGCTTCGTCACCGCCGATATGGTAAAGGAAGGCGCTGCTGTGATCGACGTAGGGATCAACCGCGATCCCGATACAGGGAAGCTTTGCGGCGACGTGGACTTCGCCTCGGTGGAGCCCAAGTGTTCGCTCATTACCCCCGTCCCGGGCGGAGCCGGCCCCATGACCATATGCTGCCTGCTCGAGAACACAATCGATTGTTTCCTGCACAGGATCGGAAACAAGTAGTCCGTTATGGATTTATTGATAGTCATCGTAGCCGTCGTAATCCTTGCCAGCGTTTTCCTGGGGAGGATGTCGCAGCGGCTGGGAGTTCCTGACCTGCTGGCCTTCATATTGCTGGGCATCCTGGTAGGCCAGTTGACCGTTTTCCGCGGTGTGTCGTCCAATCCCGGGCTGGCCGGGAACTTTTGCGACATAGCCCTCGTGTTCATCATGTTCTACGGCGGCTTCTGCACCAGATGGGAGAAGGCCAAGGTAATCGTGGCACCGGCTTCGCTGCTGGCTTCGGTGGGGGTTTTCCTGACCGCGGCCGTGACAGCGCTTATGGTGCATTTCCTCCTGCACTGGGGCTGGTTGGAGAGCCTGCTGCTCGGTTCCGTTCTCGGATCCACCGATGCGGCGTCGGTATTCTTCGTGCTGAGGGCGCGCCAGCTCGGTCTCAAGGAGAACGCGACCTCGCTGCTCGAAATGGAAAGCGGTGCCAACGACCCGTGTTCCAACATGATGGTAGCGATCACCCTGCTGCTGATGCAGGGCAGGCTTTCAGCGCTGAAAGCGGCCGGCATGATGGCCGCACAGATTGGCTTCGGCTTGCTGGGAGGCCTGCTTGTGGCCCTCCTTGCGATCTGGGTGGTCAAGCGCTTCGGTATAACCGCTTCTGTAGGAGGCGGACCTATATTCTTCATAGCCGTGGCGCTTCTCGCTTTCGGATTCCCCTCGCTCATTGGTGGTAACGGATTCCTCGGCGCCTATGTGGTCGGACTTATCCTTGGCAATCAGGAAATCGAGAACAAAAAGGAGCTGGTCCACTTCTTCAACGGAATCACGGGAGTGATGCAGATGAGCATCTTCTTCGTCCTCGGCCTGCTCGCTAACCTCAAGGACATGGCCGGGTTCGTCGGTCCTTCGGTGGTGGTCTTCCTGATCCTCCTGCTGGTTTCCCGCCCCATTTCCATGGCAGCTATACTGCTTCCTTTCCGCAAGTTCAGCTGGCAGACCATCCTGCTGGTCTCCTTCGGCGGACTCAAGGGCGCATCGTCGATAGTTTTCGCGGTCCTTGCGGCATCGGCCGGAGTGGCGTGCGGGGGGGACGTTTTCCAGATAGTGTTCTGCGTGACGCTCATATCCAGCCTGCTTCAGGGTTATCTGCTGCCATACATGGCGAGATGGCTGGAGTGCATCGACCCTGCCGAGAATGCCATGAAGAGTTTCAACGACTTCTCGGACGAGACCATGATGCAGTTCAACGAAGTGATGATAACCGGGGAGAGCCCCTGGAAGGACCGTGCGGTCAAGGATCTCGGCATCCCCAAGAACATCCTGATATGCATGCTCATCCATGCTGACGGAAGCCGCATAGTACCGAACGGTTACACTGTCCTGCGCGAGGGAGACAAGGTCATAATCTGCTCCAAGGCGTTCCAGAGCGAGAAACTGTTCAGCATACTGCGTCGCAGGATCACCCCGAAATACGTGGGCAAGACACTCAAGGAGTATCCGGCCCAGAAGAACCAGGTGGTGCTGGTGAAGCGCGGGGAAGAAAGCATCATACCCCACGGCGATACGGTTTTCATGCCTGGGGACATCCTCTACATCAACGATTCGGGGGTACCCTCCGATAAGAAGAAAGCCCAGAAGGGCAGCTGATAAAAAATAACACCCCGGCATCCGATGCCGGGGTGTTTTGTAAGAGAGCCTGGCTCCCGTTAGAGATCCTGGAGTTCGCTCTGGAGTTCGTCGGTGCGTCCGACCACGATGTCCTGGTAGTCCTTGAGACCGGTACCTGCCGGGATGAGGTGGCCGCAGATGACATTCTCCTTGAGGCCTTCGAGATGGTCGATGCGGGCGCGTATCGCGGCTTCGCTGAGCACCTTGGTGGTCTCCTGGAAGGAGGCTGCCGAGATGAAGCTGTTGGTGCGGAGTGCCGCGCGGGTGATGCCCTGGAGCATCAGCCTGGCCGTCGCCGGCTGGGCGATGCGGGTGGAGAGCATCTTCTTGCCCTGGCGTTCGAGGGATGCGTTTTCGTTGCGCATATCCCTGGCGCTGATGATGTCGCCGGTCTTGAAGTTCTCGGAATCACCGGGAGAGAGCACGTAGTGCTTGCCGTAGATGCGGTCGTTGGTGTCCATGAACTCCCACTTGTCGACAAGTTCTTCCTGGAGGAATTCGGTGTCGCCCGGGTCGGTTATCTCCACCTTGCGCATCATCTGGCGCACGATGATCTCGAAGTGCTTGTCGTTGATC
>ONSD01000132.1 GCA_900320385.1 uncultured Bacteroidales bacterium | reverse complement strand
GTTCAAAAACGCTCAAAAAAGGCCATTTTTGGCCATTTTTCAATTTCTTAATTACTTAATAATCAAATAGTTAAGAAATCGCTATTTGCCGATGCAGAATTTTGCAAAGATGTTCTGTAGTATGTCTTCAGAAGTAACTTCACCGAAAATGGAGCCTAGTTCGTAGATGGCGCTGCGCAGGTCCTGGGCTACCAGATCGATGGGAGTCTTGCGGTCAAGGCCCAAGGCGACCTGGTCCAAATCCTCCTGGGCACGTACCAAGGCCTCGTAGTGGCGCAGGCTGGTAACCATCACAGTGTCGGTATTACCAGCAGTATCCGCACAGTACCCGGCCAGGAGGCGCTTCAGTTCGTCCATACCCTCGCCGGTTTTCGCAGAAATATCGAGCACCGAGAGGTTTTCCGGCACGGCCACGCCTTTCTTGTGCAAATGCCAGGAGAGTTTGTCCACAAGCTGCCCGGGAGAAAGGTCATATGTCCCGAATGCAGGATATTTGAGCGGGAAAACCCGGTAGGAACGGTCGGTAGTAGGGAACTCTTCCGGATTGATCGCATCGTATGTATCCACCTTGCTGCGGACGAGTATCAGCTTCTGTCCCGGCCTGATGCGCGAGAGTATCATGGGAGCCGCCTTCAGGAGCTCTTCCAGAGGCGCGTTGCCGTCCAGGACACCAATCACGATGTCGGCCTTCTCCATGCTCGAATAAGAGCGCTGGATGCCAATCCTTTCCACAGCATCGGACGACTCTCTGATGCCGGCAGTGTCGATGAAGCGGAAAAGCATTCCGTCTATGTTAAGCGTTTCTTCTATGGTATCCCTGGTTGTTCCTGGAATATCGGAAACGATCGCCCTGTCTTCACCGAGCAGGGCGTTGAGAAGGGTGCTCTTCCCGGCATTCACGGCACCCACGATCGCGACCGGGACGCCGTTCTTGATTGCATTGCCCAGTTTGAAGGATTCTATCAGTCCCTTGATCTCCGACGCTGCAGATTCGAGGAGAAGACGCAATTGGGTGCGGTTGGCGAACTCGACGTCTTCCTCGCTGAAATCCAATTCAAGTTCCAGCAGGGAAGCGAGGTCTGTCAGCTTCTTCCTGATTTCCTTCAGCTCCGAAGAATACTTGCCGCGAAGTTGGTTCAGTGCCACCTTGTGCGACGAACCGGACTCTGCGGCTATAATATCGGCGACCGCTTCCGCCTGGGAAAGGTCCATCTTTCCGGCCGCGAATGCCCTGCGGGTGAATTCGCCCGGTTCCGCCATCCTGGCTCCTGAGGCAATCAGCAGCTGCAGTATCTTCCCGACGATGAAACGGGAAGAATGGCAACTGATTTCCACAGCATCCTCACCTGTGTAGGAATGGGGAGCCCGATAGATGCCTGCGACGACTTCGTCGACATCGGGAACGGTACCGTACTTGAGAGTATTCCCTCCGGCAGATGCGGCTGTACCGCTACGGAACTCTATGACCTTGTCGGCAACGGCAAGGGCGTCGGGGCCCGATATGCGGATGAGGGCTATGGCACCGCTTCCGGCCGTCGTAGCCGGAGCACAGATGGTATCCAGGATTTTCATGGTTCGTCAGGAAATATGCAGTTCGTATTGTGCTATGTCGAATTCCCGGTTGTCTCCCATATGTTTTCCGATATCATCCGATATCTTGATGACCTTCTCCCACGGATCCTTCTCACTCATGCGGCAACGGGAGAGCTTCATTACGATGTTTGCCGGCTTATAACCTTCGATTCCCGGGTCGCAGGTGATATTGGTCCCTATGCCGGCACTGACCTTGACCCTGCCGCGGAAATATTCCGCTACGGCCTTGTAACGGGGGAAATTGAGGGCATTGGAGAATACGATTACCTTGCTGCGGGGATCGATGCCGAATTCTTCGAGGCGGGCGATGATGGCATCGCCTATTTCCCGCTCATCTCCGGAGTCCTGGCGGAAACCGTCGAGCAGTTTCGCCTGTTTCATAGTAAGTGTGCGGAGAAAGGATTTGGTGGTGAAGGTATCAATCAACGCGGTTCCAAGGGCACCGTCGTACACTTTGATCCAGTCTTCCAGTGACAGGTAATTGGCCCTCTTGTAACCGAACACTCCGCTGTGGAACATCACCCATTCGTGGGGGAAGGTGCCTATGGGAGTCATGCCGTACTTCATGGCGAAGTAGACGTTCGAAGTGCCTGCACAGTACTTGGGACACTTGGCCTTCAATTCAGCCACTATCGCGTCGTGAAGCACAGAAGAGAAGCGTCTGCGCGTGCCGAACTCGGAGAATGTCAACGCATTCTCATTGGCCATCTCCAGTTTAGCATCAAGTATCCCGAGGGCTGTCTTGATGTCAGCCTGAGCACCACGGACACGGTTGCGCAGCTCCGCTACTATGGCGAGGACCGGAACTTCGTACAGGGTGACTTTGTACAGATAGTCGGTCACTTCGATCTGAAGGTGGCCGCCGTCGTCAAGCCATGCATTTATCTTGTCGGGATTGAAGCGGAATCCGCTCAACCACTCCCAGTAATTGCGGGGAATGTACTTGATCCTGGCGGTGGCATATTCGAATTCATTGGGGGTCAGGGCCAGGCGCGAAAGATTGCCGAACTCTTCCTTGAGCGTGGAAAGGAAGGCTTCGTCGTACACCTCGGCCGCGCGGTCGCTGAATTTGAACGTACCTTCGGCCAGAGGGTACAGCTGGAAGTAAGCGTTGGACGTACTGAACTTGTACAGGTCAGTGTCCAGGATGCTGAGGATCATAGTGTATTACGTTTTAGTTTTTCGATATATGCATCGATCCTGTGGAGTTCCGTGGGGATATCGATGCTCTGCGGGCAGTGGGGTTTGCACTGGCTGCAGCCTATGCAATGGTCCGCCTGCCGCAAGGTAGGTATGGCCTTGCTGTATGTGGTAAGGTATTGTTTGCGGAGTTTCATGTAATTCTCCTGGGCGGCGCTATGGGCGACCTTGCCCTCGTTCACGCAGGCATTGTAGTGAGCGAAGATCCCGGGGATGTCGATGCCGAAGGGGCAGGGCATGCAGTAACGGCAGTCGGTACAGTTGATGGTAGGATATTCCTTCATCAGCACTGCCATTTCTTCCATGAATGCGAGCTCTTCCTCGCTCATGGGCTTGAAACCCGTAAAGGTCTTTACGTTGTCTAC
>ONSD01000135.1 GCA_900320385.1 uncultured Bacteroidales bacterium | reverse complement strand
CCCACAACCAGCGATACAAGCCCGGCTGCTCCGCAGACCAGCAGCAGTGTTCCTATACAGATGGCGATCAATCTCCCTGTCTTGCTCCAGAACTCCGAGCGGGTTGCAACCTCCGTGGTGTCGGCACCGCTCAGTACATTCTGCTCCACCCTCATCACGCTGCCGTCGTCGCCCTTCATGGCCCAGCGCTCCTGCACCGTCTTGGCGGCCGGCACGCAGATTACGAGCAACAGGTAGATGATGGGCATCGCAACGACCAGTTCGCCTTCGAATGTGAAGAAGCCGAGGGCGAACAGGCAGGCGAACAGCAGGCGGACGATCACCACGTCGATTGAGAAATAGTTGGCAAGGCCGCTGCATACTCCCGCTATCACTCCGTGCCTTGGGTCGCGGTACAGGCGTTTCCCTGTTTTCCTCTGCTTCGGCTCGGCGGCATTCTCCCCGGGATCGTCCATCTCTTCGGGATAGCCCATAATGTCCTTCACCCTGTCGATGTCCGCCTTTGTCACCACCTCGGCAGAACCCCGTTTCTCCTGCAGGAGTTCCGCTATCCGGTCCTCGATCCCTTCCACTATCTCACTCCCGCTCTCACGCTTGTTGTAGAACGCCTGGGTCTTGTCCAAGTATTCCTCCAGGGCTTTTTTCGCGGCGGGATCGAGCGAGAACGCATAGCCCCCTATGCTCACTTTTTCTATGACGTTCATATTATTGCCGGTTCTTGAGGGTTTCTATCGACCGGACCATATCGGCCCAGGCGGAGTCCATTTCGGCAAGGGCTTCCCTGCCTTTTTCGGTAAGATAATAATATTTTCGGGGCGGCCCCTGGGTGGATTCCACCCACCTGTAGGCGAGGAGTCCCTGGTTCTTGTCCCTGATGAGCAGGGGATAGAGAGTGCCTTCGACCACTATCATGTCCGCTTCCTTCAGCTCCGCCAGTATGTCGGAGGGGTATGCTTCCTTGCGTGCGAGGATGCTGAGGATGCAGTATTCCACCAGCCCCTTGCGCATCTGCGAACGTATGTTTTCCTTATTTTCCATAGTTGCTGAATTTTGACATGTTCTCGGCAGTTGCGGGGATGCCCCTGAGCTCGCACTTCTCCGCGGGAGTATTGGCGGCGGGGGTTACCAGCCAGAATATGATATAGATAAGGAGGCCGCTTCCGCCAAGCAGGCAGACGGCTACGAAGATGAGCCGGACAAGTACGGGATCTATGCTGAAATAGGCCGCAAGGCCGGCAGCGACACCGCCTATGGCCTTGCCGTCGATGTCGCGGTAGAGTTTGTGCGGGGCATATACGTTATCTCCGTTCGCTTCCTGGCTTCTTGAATCGGATTCGGGAGAGCCGTCAGGCATGCCCAATTGGCTTATTACCTTCTCGACTATTTCGAGGGTGACAACCTGGCCGGTGCCCAGGTTTGCGGAAAACAATTCGGCGATGCGCTGCTCGAGGTCTTCCATCACCTCGAAGCCTCCTACCCCGAGTTTACCCCTGAAATGGCCCATGTAAGTGTCCAGGCGGGCATAAGCATCTTCTTCGAGAACGAATGGAACACCGCCGATACCGACATTGAGAATCTTTTTCATCTTATAATACTTTTGGGTTTTATAATTCTTTCCGTTGCAAAGATATATAAAAAATTTAATACCTTGTTAAACAAAGTACTAAAATTTTCGAAAAATAATTTCCGGGGGAATTTGCTATCTTTGTAAAGATTGCATAAACATCGGACAAATGGTCATCAGCAAGCAACTCGGGGTTTTCCTGAATTATGTACACAACCGATTCAAGCTCACCGTGAACGGCGCTCTCGAAGAGGCCGGCTTCGACATCACCGCCGAGCAGTTCCTGCTGCTCGACACCCTTTGGACCGAGGGCCCGCTCGCCCAGCAGCGCATTGCGGATTTCATGCTCAAGGACAAGAATTCCGTGGTGAAACTCGTGGATTCGCTGGAGTCGAAGCATTGGGTGAAACGCAGGACCAATCCGGTAGACAAGCGCCAGAACATAGTCTGCACCACCCCGAAGGCCGACAAGGCGAGGGAAGGGGTGACGAACGTGGCGCTTCAGGCGGTGACTGAGATTACCCAAGGCCTGACTGAAGAGGAGATATCCACATTCATAAAGGTAATGGACCGCATGTCCCGGAACATGGAAGACAAGACCGACCTGCTGGAAGTGGCGCGCAAGTTTCCCCTGCGCAAACAGGAAGCATAAAAAAGGACGGCTCTCAAGGGGCCGTCCTTTCAGTAATCATCCAGCAGGCAGGATTAGCGGATCTTCTTGTAACCGTACTGGCTGCAGTCGCCGAGCTCCTGCTCTATCTTCATGAGGCGGTTGTACTTGCAGATACGGTCGGTCCTGGAGAGGGAACCGGTCTTGATCTGGCCGCTGTTGGTGGCTACCGCGATATCGGCGATGGTGGTGTCCTCGGTTTCGCCGGAGCGGTGACTG
>ONSD01000136.1 GCA_900320385.1 uncultured Bacteroidales bacterium | reverse complement strand
GTCGATATTCGGCGTAGAGTAACCGTAAGCCCCGTTGCAGGAGAAATCACCGTACCCGACATCATCCAGATTCATCAGGACGATGTTTACATAATCAGTCTGCTTTTCCGTGCATCCGCTCAGAGGAAGCCCTGCAGCGGCAGCAAGCAGTAATAGCCTTCTATCCATACCAAGTCATAGATATGTTTCGGTCCCCACCTTCATCTCCTTCCCCCTGTATGTCACCTCCACGCTTCCACGCCCGCGGACATTGACCGTGAAAGTGCGCTCCTTGAGCATGGAGGGGAAGGAACCCTTGCGGCTGCCTATGGTGAGGCAGGAAGAAGCGTCGTCCCAGAGGAATTCTATTGTAGAATAGGCCCCGCTTTCGTAGCCGTACCCGTCGCCTTCGTCTTCATACAGCACAAAACGCCCGTCGGCACCGCTCCAAACGGCTATTTCCAGATGGTCCCATGGCTTTTCGGACGTGTATTGCACTTCAGGCCCGAAGGGAATGACGGCGCCGGCCTTCACGAACACCGGAATCTCCGAGATGGTATAGTCGCGCCCGAATTCCTGTCCTCCGGCAAGCCGCTCTCCCGTGTGGAAGTCATACCAGTCGGTGCCGGCGGGGAGGTAGGTCCTGACGTGGATTTTCGCTTCCGTGGGCATTGGGTCCGTGATGGGATGTACCAGCAGCGAAGGGCCGAAGAGGTACTCGTCGCTCAGGGCCAGCGCACGGCGGTCGGAGGCAAAGTCCATGACCAGCGGCCGCATTATCACGCCGTCGTCCTGCACCGTTGCACCCGCGAGGGAATAGATGTAGGGCATGAGGGAGTAGCGGAGGCGGATGGCTCTGAGCTGCTCGTCAAAGGCCCACTCCCCGGGCTTCCCGAAGCGGTAGATTTCGGTTGCCAGCGGGCCCGAGGTGTGGTTGCGCATGACCGGGACGAATACGCTCCACTGCATCCAGCGTACCTGCAGCTCCCGGAGGGCTGGATTGTCAGTCCCGCCTTCGTAGAACCAGTTGAAGAAGCCGCCGATGTCGGTGTTCCAGTACGGAATTCCGCAGAGGGAATAGTTCAGTCCTGATGGAATCTGGGCCTTCAGGGTCTCCCAGGTGGAGGTGACGTCTCCGCTCCAGCTGAAAGTGGCGTAGCGCTGGATGCCGAAAGCGGCGCTGCGGGTCATCTGGACGGCCCGTTTGGTGTATCCGTGACTGCGGTAGCTTTCGTAGATACCCATATTCGTAACGATGGGATATGCCTGCTTGACGCTGCGCCAGGAGCCGTCGGCGGTAATGTAATCTCCGTCCGATGGAAGCTCGTCAAAGTGGTCCGGCTCGGTGGCATCGCTCCACAGGGCGTCTACGCCGCTGTCAATGAGCCCTTCAAGATACTTCCAGTAAATGGCCCGGCCCTCTTCGCTGAAGGGGTCGTAAGCTTTTACGCCGCCCTCCAGGGGCCATGTCTTGAAAGGCAGAAGGGCATGGGCTGCCTCCATCTCCTTGTACTGCGGTGTATCGGGGCCGAAGCTCGGCCAGATGGAAATGGCCAGATGGGCATTGTTGCGGTGTACGTTGGCAATCATGGTGTCGGCCCGCTCGTAGAGCGGATTGTCGAAGCGCATCGAGTTCCAGTTGGTGTTGGGGCCCCAATACTGCCAGTCTTGGACGATGCAGTCAAGGGGGATGCCCATCTCCCGGTGCGTCCGGAGCGCTTCACACAGTTCCTCCGTGCTATGGTAACGCTCCCGGCTCTGCCAGTAGCCGTGCAGCCACAAGGGAAACATGGTGGCCTTGCCGCCGAGAGCACGTTCGGCCTTCATCAGACCGTCCATGCTGCCACCGGCGTACATGAAATACAGGTCCGAGCAGTCGCCCACCTCGCTGGAAAGGGTCATGACCTCTCCGGGAACGTCCTCGAAATCGCCCATTCCGGGATTGTCCCAATATACGCCATAGCCCTTCTCCGAGCAGAAGAACGGGATGTAAATGTACATGTTGCTGTTCCACAGGTGGATTTTCTTTCCGCGGATGCTCAGGTCGGGGTCCTGCCGCTGGCCCATGCCGCAGAGGAACTCATCGGCTTCGGGCCTCCAGGACTGCGTCACGCGGAAGCGTCCCGCATCGGGATCCCCCTCCGGCCGGGGTTGGAAAGTGGTTCCCGCCTCGGCGATCAGGGTGCGGCCGGTCACTGCATCGGAGAACGTGACGTTCCCCGAAACCTTGTCAAGGGTGAGGGACAGGGATTCTGTGCGGAGAACGAGCCCCGAGGGCGTTTCTTCCCGTTCTACAACAGTAGGACGCGGTTTCAGCACCACGTTGTAGCTCCCCTCTGCGGGGGCTCCGCCGGCGGGGTATTTCACCACCCGCACTATCTGGGGAGAGTAAACCGTGATTTCGCAGGTGTATTGCTCCGTGGATACGGTTTCATGGACTATCGCAGGGGCCTTTGAACAAGCGGCAAGAAGCAGGAAGGCCGATACAAGGGGGAGAAAGCTGTTGGGAAACCTGTTCATCGTAAACGTTATTTTCGAATGGTCAGCAACAAAAATAACAAAAACAAACCAACAGGCGTGCGGTTTCGTTTACGTTATGACGCCTAAAGGAACCCCGCATCCTTCATGAAGGCGAACATCGCGTCCATCCAAAGGTCGCAGCCGGCGTTCTGCTGCGTGACGGCAAAGCCGTGCCCGCACTTGGAATAGTAATGAAGCTCAACCGGGACCTTTGCGGCCCGCCAGGCCGTCAGCACCCGGTAGGTCTCCTGCGGCTGGAAGATGTCGTTCACAGGGGAGCACAGGAACAGGGGAGCGGCATCTGCAGGTACT
Organism: uncultured Bacteroidales bacterium; assembly: GCA_900320385.1. GTDB lineage: Bacteria > Bacteroidota > Bacteroidia > Bacteroidales > UBA932 > Cryptobacteroides. The sequence continues at coordinate 846 of ONSD01000136.1, read as the reverse complement.
TCGAAGCCTTCCGGCACGCCTGTATAGACTGCGGCGACAAAGTCGGGACGGGTGGCCTCACTGTGATGGAAGGCCTGGTTCATGGCTGTCATGGCGCCCGCCGAGAAGCCCATGATGCCGATCCTGTCCGGATCGATATTCCACTTGGCGGCATTCTCCCGGATGACGGCCATGGCCCGGTCGGCATCGGCATAAGCCCACCGGGTATCGGTATTTTCCGCAGATTCTATGGAGAGTGAAATCTCGGCTTCTTCTGGAGCGAGCCCTTGCAATCCGGCCATCCTGTCCCTTTCGGGAAGCAGGATGCGCGTGAAATAATCTCCCATCATCTCCGCTGCATCTTCGTACTTGCTCCCATCTTCCCTGAAAAACGGATTGGTCCTGTACTTGAGGACAAAAGCCGTTATGCCCCGCTCATTCAGGCGCCGGGCGGCGTTGATGCCCTCTTTCGTATAGCAAACCATATAGAATCCGCCTCCCGGACAAACGAGCATCCCGGAGCCGTTGGGCTTGTCCGGCACGAATACTTCCAGTTCCGGATCGGTCACGTTGATGTAGGTAAGGCCATCTGCATCCTCGAGCACCTGTTCTTCCTGGGTCCAGGACTCCGTTCCCGGAGCGGGGCCGTCGTACAGGCTTATTATTTCGTTGTCCGGGCTTGATGCAACGCAGCCGGAGAGCAAAACGCCGGCAATGGCGGCAAGGAAGTGATTTGTTTTCATGTCAGATGGGGCCTGCCCCTACCTGAAATCCTTGAAGAGGGCGTTGACCTGGTCGTTGATGATGCGCGGATCGACGGGGTTCTTCTTGTACCTGCGGGGCTGCGAGCCGAACCACACCACGTTG
>ONSD01000137.1 GCA_900320385.1 uncultured Bacteroidales bacterium | reverse complement strand
GGATGGAGGATGTGGCAGGCCATGTCGCCGAGGGCGCCAGTGCCGAAGTCCCACCAGCCGCGGAAGTTCCACGGGGTATAGATGGAATTGTAGGGACGGTACGGGGCGGGTCCGAGGAAGCCGTCCCAGTTGAGCGTCTTGGGAACCTTCTCCACCTTTTCTGGCCTTTCGAGACCCTGGGGCCAGATGGGACGGTCGGTGAATGCATCGACGCGTGTGACTTCGCCGATTTCACCGTTCCAGATCCAGTCGCAGATCTGTTTCACCCCTGCGCCTGATGCACCCTGGTTGCCCATCTGGGTGGCCACCTTGTATTTGGCGGCAAGCTGGGTGAGGAGCCTTGATTCGTAAACGGTCCTGGTGAGCGGTTTCTCGCAGTAGACATGCTTGCCGGCCTTGATGGCTTCGGCCGCTATGATTGCGTGGGTGTGGTCGGCCGTGGCTATCATCACGGCATCGGCTTCATGGAGCAACTCCTTGAACATCACGCGATAGTCGTTGTACCGCTTTGCATTGGGATAGCGTTTGAAAACATGGTCGGCGTACTTCCAGTCTACGTCGCAGAGGCCGATGATTTCTTCGGTCTCCATTTCCCGGAGGTCGCTGGCTCCGCGGCCGCCGATTCCGACGCCGAGGATTTTCAATTTACGGTTGAGAGGAGCGGGAGCGGCGTTCGCTCCCTTGGAGAAGAGGAGGTCCGGAGCCATGGAAAGTCCGATGGCAGCAGCCGCTCCGGTTTTGAGGAACGACCTTCTGGAGATTTCTTTAGCCATGTTGTTATTAATTAACCAGTTTTCACAAATTTAGGAGAAAAATCCAGCATTCCTCCATTATCCGCCACTTTTTTTCGCGGATTGCGCAAAAGGGCAGGGAGCAAAGGTCCTGGCATCCGTTCATCCCATCCCTTCCCGACTCTGGCACTTTCTGCTGGACAAGGCCGGTTTCAGTTGCGAAACCCGATGGAAAGACTTAAGCGACAGCGCATTGAACCGTCTCACCGCCTGCCTGGCGAGCGATACGTATCCCATTACCGGAAAGGGCCGTTTCAAGGAGGAATTCGTAACCTGCGGGGGCGTGGCGCTGGAGGAAATCAATCCTGCCACCATGGAATCGCGCAAGCATCCGGGTCTGTATTTCGCCGGGGAAGTCCTCGATGTCGACGCCGTTACCGGCGGCTTCAACCTGCAGGCAGCATGGTCTACGGCGTTCTTGTGTGCCGAAGCCCTGGGAAACCTTGCGAATTAGCTAGAAGTACTTGTTCTCCTGCCGGTAGAGGGCTATGAATATGAACAGCATGATGGTGAACGCCCATAGGGACGATCCGCCGTAGCTCAGGAAGGGGAGAGGTATGCCTATCACCGGCATTATGCCTATGGTCATGCCTATGTTTATGAACAGGTGCATGAACAGGCAGCTTGCCAGGCAGTAACCGTAAATGCGGGTGAACGACTCGCGGCATTTTTCTGAATCGGAGATTATCCTCGAAATCAGCACCCCGTACAACACCAGTACCAGAAGACAGCCCAGGAAGCCCCACTCCTCTCCGACGGTGCAGAATATGAAGTCGGTGCTCTGCTCCGGCACGAACCAGTACGTGGTCTGTGTCCCGTGAAGGAAACCCTTGCCCGCGAAGCCTCCGGAGCCTATCGCTATCATGCTCTGCCTCACATTGTAGCCTACTCCAGAGGGGTCTTCCTTCATGCCCAGCAGCACTTCGATGCGCTTGCGCTGGTGCTCGGCCAGCACGTTGTCGAACGCGAAGCGGGTGGATACCACCAGCACTGCGCACGCGGCGACTGTGCCGAGGAAAAGCAGCATGGCCGAACGCCTTTCGCGGGAGTGCGGCCTGGAATGCTTCAGCAGATACCACAGATAGAATACCGCTCCCACGGCGACCGCTATCAGTGAAACCGTTACAGAGCTCTTGAGGGTAAGGATGAAGAGCGCAATGGCTATGAGGATGATAATGAGGAACCAGCTGGAGAGCCCCTCCCTGTAAAGCGCGAAAAGAAGTCCCACGTATACCAGGGCCGAACCGGTTTCGCTCTCTGCAAGGATGGCGAGGAAGGGCAACCCCACTATGGTCAGGACCTTGGCGAAATCCCTCTTGTTGCCAAAACTGAAATTCGGACGGCTCATGACCGTCGCCAATACCAGCGAGGTAGTGATTTTCGATATCTCGGCAGGTTGGAAGCGCACCGGCCCGAAGGCGAACCAGGAGCGGGAACCCTTGACTTCCACCCCCAGGAAGATCACGGCAATCAGCAGGAACAGCACCAGCATGTACCCGGGTCCGGATACGACCTCCCAGAGCCGCGGATTGACGATGAAGAGGATTACCGCTGCCAGGATGAAGGCCGTAAGGATCCAAACCGCCTGCTTGCCGCTGCGGGAGCCCCATGCGAGGGCGCCGGCGGCCTCGGAGGAATGGATTGAAGCATAGATGTTCAGCCAGCCGATGAACACCAGCAGCAGGTATATGATTATAAGCTGCCAGTCCACCGTCTGCTTGATGCCCCTGTCGATTCCGCCCGTCATTGCTGTTCCTCCTTCACTTCTATGAAATGCGTACCGAGCATCCTTTCCTCGCCCGGACGCCTGGCTTCAGATATGCCGCCAT
>ONSD01000141.1 GCA_900320385.1 uncultured Bacteroidales bacterium | reverse complement strand
ATGACTCTGCCCAATCAAAAGAGGGGGCAAAGTCACGATTTTGGCCATTTTCTTTACTCTGCCCCTCTAAAACCACCCCCAGAGTCACGAAAATGCGGTTATTCAGCACTCTACAGATTCATTAAATGGGGCGGAAGACCAAGAAACCGCCAGCAGCCGCTGCAAAACCGTGGATGGCAAGAGAGAATTCCGGCCAAAACTCTCCTGCCCTCCGGCGTTTTGCTCCTATTATCCGAGCATCCCGCCAGCCACACCGGGGGTTGGAGCGCAGCGAAGTCCGCATCAGCGGACCGGCCGGCCCGGGTATTTGGAGCGCAGCGACAAATACGGAAAGGGCTCCAGGCCGCCGGGGGTTTGGGGGCGGCCTAGCCCCCAATAAGAAAGGCGGCCCGCCGTGAAGCGGACCGCCGTAGGTTCAGGTTTGTAATGATCTACTAGAAGAAACGGTCGCGATGATCCACCACGGTGCCGTTCTGCGACATCATGGGAACAATCATCTGCGAAGAGTACTGAGCCTTCTGCAGGTTCTGGGTGTTGGCGTCTTCTTCGGTGAAGAAGCTGCCCGTCTCGCGGCTGTTCACGCGGAACACATAGGTACCGATGGCACCTGCCACGGGACCGCAGATCTGACCCTCGGGAGCCACGAATGCGGCGCCCACGAATCCGGGATCAAGGCTGCGGCTGCCCATGGAGGCGAACGAAACCGCCGGGTCGTTGGTAACGACGCTGCCGAGAGCCTCTGCAATCTCCTCAAGCGACGACTTGCCGGCCATCTTGGCGGCGGCATCGGCCTTGCGGGCTGCTGCGAGCTTGTCGGTGTAGAGGTTCTGGCGGATCTGCTGGGCGACCTCGCTTATGGGAGCGATACCCTCTTCGTGGATGCCCTTGACGGTAACTACGAAGAAGTAATTGTTGTTCACGGTGATGATGTCGGAGGTCTTGTCCTTCTTGTGGTCGAATACCCAACGGGTCACTTCCTTGGCCTGGTCAACTGCGCCGTAAGAGGATGTGCTCTCGAGCACATTGAGCTTGTGCGAGTAGGTGCCGGTGCTGTCGACTGCGGCGTCATAGCCGTCGGCGGCTGCGATGGTCGCGAACTTGTTGGCTTCGGAGTAGAACTTGTTGAAGGTCTCCTTGCTTGCGATGGCGGTCTTTTCGAGGATGGCCACCTGCTTCTTCAGCACGGGAGCGGACTTCTTGGAAACGAGGACTACATGGGTGCCGTACTGGGTATTGAGGACGAAGGGTTCGCCGACAGTTGCGGTGATCACGGATTCGAAGCCCGGGATCATGTAGTTCTGGGTCATCCAGCCGATGTTTCCGAGTTCGCCGTCGGCGGCGGAACCCTGGTCGGCGGAGAATTCAGCGGCGAGAGCGGAGAAGTTGCCTCCCTTCTTGACCACGCCGAGAAGGCTGTCTGCAAGGTCAGCGGCCTTGGCTCCCTGGAGAAGGATGTGCTTTACATAGACAGAGTCGGAGATGGGCTTGGTGTCCATGATGCGGGCTGCGTAGAAGCTGTTGCCGCTCTTGATGACGGGGGAAACCCCGGCATTGTTGCTGAACACGAAGTCGTTCAGTTCGCTGTTGATGCTGTTGAGTTCGCCGGCCTTGTACCAGTAGCTGTTGAGCTGGCGGTCGGAGTTCTTGAGAAGATAGTTCTTCACGTTGTCGGCAGCGCCGAAACCTTCGTAGGCCTCATTGAATTCGTTGCTTGTGGCAGCGATGTCCTCTGCAGACGGAACAACCTCATACACAACATATTCGATGTCGCGGTTAGCCTTCTGTTCGAAGAACTGGGGATGCTTCTTGTAGAAAGCCTTGATTTCGTCGGAAGACACCTGGATGGTGGTGTCGTTCTGGCCGTAAGGATAGGCCACGAAAACATAGTCGACGTTGGCGGTGGTGTTGTTCTCCGCAAGCGACTGTGCCTTCTCCAGCGGGTTCATGAAACGGCTGGCGCTGAAGAGCGAACCGTACTTGTTGTAGAACTGCTGGGTGTAGACGGTGTTCTGCAGATAATCCCAGAATACCTTCAGGCGACCGGTCTGGTCGGCGGAGATGTTCTGCACGAACTGGGTGAGGAGCGAAGGATCGAACTCGCCCTGCTCGTTGGAGAAGTTCTGGGCGATGACGGGAGAAGGATTGGAACCGGTGGTAAGGTCGAGCATTTCGGCTTCGCCTACTCCGATACCGGCAGCCTTTGCCTTTTTGAGGAAGAGGTGCTTGTCAACAAGGCTCTGCCATGCGGCATCACGGATCTGCTTGGACTGCTGCTCGTTCCTTACCGAAGAACCGGTAGCCACCTCGTTGATGGTGGTGAACCTGTCCACGGTTTCCTGAAAATCGGAATACGATATGCTCTTTCCCGCAATCTTGCCCACGTCATATTTGGACGACATGGAATGCATTGCCGTCTCCAATGTTCCCGGGTCGATAATGAATGATAAAAGGGCCAGGGCGATGATTATCGACACCGCCAGACCGAACTTAACGCGAATTTTTTCGAGAACCGCCATTATGCTAATTTTTTAATTAATAATCGAATGGACCGCGAAGATAATAATTTTCCTTAAAACATTGTCATTTTTGCTCCAACAACCATTAATTTTTAGGCTTGGAGCCCTCATCTCTTCCGCTTCAGCAGCGGTCCGATGAAATTGACCGAATCGATGACCACGACGGTAGTGTCCTGCAGGGCATAGCCATAACTGTTGAACGGCTTGAAGAGGATGGCGTTCTGCGCCCTGTCGTCGGAGCGCATGCCGTATCCCTGCATGAAACCCTGCGGTGAATACATCTTTACATAGCAATCGGTATGGATCTCCTGGCGGTCACGGTCCCAGTAGATGGTGTCCGTTTCCATGGTTTCCTGCTTCAGCACATTGTGTATCAACACGTTGCCGAACGCCTCGAAGAGCTCCCGGTCTTTGTCTTTCTTCCATGTGATGTGGCGGGCGTCGTCGGCTACGATAACGGTCTCGAGCAGGCCGTCGGCGGAATAGCCATAGAATTCGACACCCTTGGGGAAACTCTCATATACGGTGGTGTCGGTTTCGTAGCGCTCCATCACCAGGGCCTCCAGGCGCAGGTCGAGATTGCCGTTGTTGGACTGGATGGCGAACATGTCGTCGACCGTCTGCACGGGAGTGACGGACAGGTCGAGCACATCCGCCTGGGCGAGCTTGCCCCTGCAGGATATAATGAGGATAGCAAGCGCCGAAACGCTTGCTATCCGTAAAATGGTCTTCGCAGCGGAGTACACCTCTTACTTCTGGGTCCTTACGGTGGTGGTGGCGGTCATGCCGTTGCACGAAACGGTGTAGGACTGTCCGTCGATAATGTCGTACATGAACGCTTCGGCGGTCTGCGGGAAGTACCTCGAGTACTGGCCTATCATCCTGCCTGCCTCTTCGGCGAGGGAAGGATCGGCCGCACGTGCCTTCTGCAGATAGTCTACCGCTACCCAGAAGTGTGCACGCTTGCCGATTTCGTCGCCGCCGCAAGCGGTTGCGCCCCAGATCTGGCCGATGAGGAAGAAGCACTTGCCGCTGAGCGAGGAATCGAGTTCCGCAGCTTCGCGGGCTGCTGCATAAGCCTTGGAGAAGCGGCCGTTCTTGAAGCAGAACGCTGCTTCCTGATAGTAGTAGTCGGCATCGGTCTTGGAGTCGGACTCGTCATAGCCGATGGCTTCTTCGATGTACTTGATGGCTGCATCGACATTGTCCCTGGCGGCATTGAGCCTGTAGAGGTAGTATGCCGAATTGTAGGACGGCTCCAATTTGTACATGCTGGTCACGGCATTGAGGAACAGGTCGTTGTCCTGGCAGCCTTCGGTGATGGACATCATGCGTACGATGTTGGTGACGAGGGCGAGGTCGTTCGGATTGGCGTTGTAGCGGGGTCCGAAGAGCTTGAGGAGTTCTTCGCAGCTTGCCACCTTGCTGGAGATGAACAGGCTCTCGACGTCGGTGCGTACGTTCTTGATCTGCTCGGCATCCTCAGCACTGTCGGCCTTGACCTTGTCGAGGAGCTCGAGGTTGTTCTGGTAGGTGTTGATGACTTCCTCGGCACCGAGCTTGCCGGCATTGAACATGTCGATGGCGGCCTGCATGTCGAACAGGAAGATGGCGGGTTTGGTCTTCTCCTTGTTGAAAGCGATAATCTCGTTGTAGCCCTTGTAGAGGGTTTCGGGGTCGTTCTTGATATAGTTCGACATGTCGATACCCTTGTTGTTGAGCGCGGAAACCTTGTAGTTGGGATAGTACTGGGCGCGGATGTCGTGAAGGGTCATGAGGGAATCGACGAGGGCCTGCCTGTAGGCTGCGTCGGAAGAATGACGAACGATGAGGCGGCGCATCAGGTTGGTGCCGTCGAGAAGCATATTCTGGCTTGCGGTAGCGGGACAGGTCTTATAGGCTTTCCTCCAGCTGGGGAGTGCGTCTTCGTATGCCTTCTGCTTGTAATACTCCTTGTAGTAGGAGAGGTAGATAAGGCACTGGGCGCTGTCGGCGCCGTACTTGCCCTGGGCGGCGAGGTTCGCAGCCGGAACGGCAAGCATGATGGCTAAAATCGCTAATGTAATCTTTTTCATGGTTTTATAATGTTTTCTATGTTTCTATTGATACTGCGTCTTCACGAACCAGATGTCGAAAAGGTTCACTCCGACGGAGAATTTGATGTAGCGTTCGCGGACCATTCCGTTCTGCAAACCTCCCCTCTGTCCTGCGTCCATCGTAATGGAGACTCCATTGTACCAGCGGAACACCGGCAATGTCACTCCCAATGTTATTCCGGCGGAATTTACCGGCTGGCCGGCCAGCGTGAAGTACTCTTTGTTAAAATATGCTCCAGCCCTGTAAGCCATCTTCCTGTAGTAATAACGGACGTCGTTGATATTCGGAACGTACTCGAATCCCAGTTTCCACGACTCCTTTACCGTCGTTGCCATAGGGAGTTTGGCGTCGGCTGTCGCAAAGCCATCTGCCAAATCCATACCAGACTTGGTCCAGTCGGCCCTGAGGTAGTTCAGTTCGGCCCTGAACTTGTCGGCATAATTCACCGAAATGCCCAATCCCGCTTCGTTTGCGAGGTATATGGGGTTGGCGCGCATGCCGAGGGTGTCGGAGAAGGAATCGATGGTCAGCGATTCCACGGAACCCACCGCGGCGCTGGCGTAATCGATATATCCTTTGAGCCTGCCGGAGAGGAAGTAAGTGGCGCCTACGCCTATCTTCCAGTCCTTGCCTATGGGCTGCTCATACTGCAGGCCGAACTTGCCGGAAAGGGAATTGAGGTTGAGGGTATATTTGTCCTGTACCTCGTTGTAAGCGCTGGCGGAGAAGTCCTGCGCGAAGGACTTTTCGACCTTTCCGAAAATATAGTCGGCCTCGGCTCCTACCGAAAGGCGCTTGCCTATGGCCCATGAAGCGGCGCCGAAGACATTGTAAAGGCTGCCCAGGCCGTTGGCGCTGTACGAGATGCTGCCGTTGCCCGCAATCATCGCCGGATCGTCTTCCACTATCTTGTACTTGTACCCCACGCTGCTGTACGGCCTGAGGCCCACCGCTGCGGAAAGTTTGTTCCAGATGGGGAAAGACATTGCGAAACTGCTGACGTTGGTGCGGTTGTTCCCCGACCTGAAAGTTTCGCCGCCATAGTTCTGCCTGTATAACGTGTTGGCGTTGTCGATGGTGAAGTCCAGCATCATGGCGAGGCTGTCCCTCGCGCTTATGGCTGCCGGGTTTACGGTATTGAGATAGCGGTGGTTCCTGGTTGCGATGCCAACTCCCGCCATGCCGGCGTTGTAAGCCGATCCGGGAGAGGACAGGTCGCCCACTCCGAACACCGAGTAGGGCGTGAACGAGCCGTACTCGCCGCTCTGGGCGGATGCCGAAAAGCCGCCGAGGAAGAGCCCCGCGGCAATCAGGAGGACACTATAGGTTTTTCTCGACATAATCGTCGGTAATTAGCGCCAAGCCCACCAGAACGAGGTTGCTCATAACGAACACGGAGTTCTTCATCCGCTTGGCAAAATATATGGCGTCGCCGCCGGTGAACACAATCACATTGTACGGATGCAGGCGGCAGTAGCCTTCAATTTCAAACATTATGCCCGAAATCACCCCGGACTCGATGGAGGTCTCGATGGAGTTGCCTTCCTGGGGAACGTGCTGGGGGGTGTTGACGAGCGGGAGGGCCTTGGCGTAACGGTTCAGCGACTTGAAGCGGGTGCGGCATCCGGGCGAGATGTTGCCGCCGCGGAACTGGCCGCTGGCGTCGAGCAGGTCGACCGTAAGGGTGGTGCCGAAGTCGAAGATGATGCAGGGCTTTCCCTTGAACAGGTAGCGGGCGGCCACTATGGAAGATGCCCTGTCGTAACTGAGATGCTCGGGCAGGTTATAGCGCTGCAGGTAATCGGGATGGCCGCTGTCCAGGATCATCAGATGGAGGCACTCGCCCCTGAGGAGTTCCTCGTCGGCTGCGCTGACGGGCCTGGCGGACGCAACGGCCATGACCACCGGCTTCTGCTTTTCCGTGATGGAAAGGATGAAGTCCATGGTCTTCTCGCCCTGGTAACGGAAAGTCTTGCCGAGGGTGGCACCGTCGGTCCAGGCGGCCTTGAGCGCCGTATTGCCTATTTCGATGACCAAATTAGCCATAACCCACAAATTTAACTATTTATTTTCAGTTTCCCAATTGCAGGCCCCAAAAGGAGGCTTCGGATCAATTGTACTACCACAAGCGGGAGGCCTTCGATTCCGCAGCATCCTGGTATTCGACCGGAACATTGCAGAAGAAATCGAAGCCTGATCGCTGTTCGACCGCGTCGATGGT
>ONSD01000145.1 GCA_900320385.1 uncultured Bacteroidales bacterium | reverse complement strand
TTGCGGCTTCTTGGTGCACCCTTAGGGATTCGAACCCTAGACCCACTGATTAAGAGTCAGTTGCTCTACCAGCTGAGCTAAGGGTGCAGTATTGTCAATTTCAAGTGACCCGTTCGGGGCTCGAACCCGAGACCCCATCCTTAAAAGGGATGTGCTCTACCAACTGAGCTAACGAGTCTCCGATTGGGGACTGCAAAGGTATCTTATTCGCAGATAATTTCCAAATATTTTTTAACTTTTTTTTAAAAATTTCGCGGCTTCGGCTTTACGGCGCTGATATTCGTCCTGCGCATCCTTTATTTCCTGGGGGATGGTCTTGCCTGTAACTGCCTCGATCGCGGCGAAACTTCCAAGGTCGCTCCATGGCCAATCGGCCGCGATGGTATATACGTCGGACGATTTTTCCATCACGGCATAATCGATCGAGATCTTCTCGCAGCCGGGGAAGAGATCCTGCATGGCAGCCTGTTCTCCGGGAGTGTAGAAGGGGATGCGGTCCATCACCCCGGCGATGGCGGGAGCGAAGGCCCGGAACTCCTCTTCGATGGTGCCGGCGTTCCATACGAAAATGCCGGCGTTCCAGTAATAACCTCCTTCTGCCAGATATTTTTCGGCCAGTTCAAGCGAGGGCTTCTCCTTGAAGGCGGCGACCTTTACGATCTTACCCTTTTCAGCCTTTTTTGCATCGGAAACCTGTATATATCCGTAGCCTGTATGGGGGGAAACGGGCTTGATCCCTATTGTTACGATGGCTTTTTTGCCTGCTGTGAATTCAAGAGCCTTTTTTGCTGTAACTGCAAATAAATCAGGAGATGAAACAAATGCGTCAGAAGGTGTAACAATTATGTTAGCATCGGAAAAACGGCTTTTTATCTTCCAACAGGCGAGCGCGATGCACGGCGCAGTGTTCCTTGGGGCGGGCTCTGCGAGAATCTGCTCCTGCGGGATGTCCGGGAGCTGCTCCCGGACCAGCGGAACATAGTCGGCGGAGGTCACCACCCAGAAGCGGGCAAGGGGATCCACGGCCAGGAAGCGGTCGTAGGTGAGCTGGATGAGGGTGCGTCCCTTGTCTGCCAGGTCGAGGAACTGTTTGGGCTTCTCGGGAGTGCTGAGCGGGAAAAGGCGGGTGCCCTGTCCGCCTGCCATGATGACTACGTGGTTTGTCATGGAGTATGGGTATTGGTCGTGCGAAGATAAGGATTTTTTCCTAACTTCGCAGCCGTTATGTCCGAACGCATATACGATACGGTGCTTTTTGACCTGGACGGCACCCTGATTGATACTATACAAGACCTGGGCGAAGCAGTCAACCACAGCCTGGCGCTGCGGGGCCTTCCGCTCCGTTCCCCGGAGGAATTCCCCGGAATGGTGGGACATGGCGTACGGAACCTCGTGAAGAACGCGCTTCCGGCCCGTTTCAAGGACGATGACGCATTTGTGGATTCGGCGCTGGCGGACTTCAAGGAGTACTACTGCGCCAACATCGACGTCCACACCCGGCCATATCCCGGAATGCCCGAACTGCTGACGGAGCTGCAGGAAGCAGGATGTTCCCTGGCCGTGGTCTCCAACAAGTTCCAGTCGGGGACGGAACGCCTTGTCGCGGAGTTCTTCCCGGACATACATTTTGCGGCCGTCTTTGGCAACAGGGAGGGTTTCCCGCTGAAACCGGACCCCGCTATCGTTTCGGAGGTTCTCGGCCTCACAGGGGCGAAAAAAGCGGCTTTTGTGGGCGATTCAGCCACCGACATGCTCACCGCCCGCAACGGAGGGATACCGGCGATAGCCGTCGGCTGGGGTTACAGGAGCCTTGCAAGCATTCCGGATGCTGACTTCAGGGCCGGGTCGCCTTCAGACTTGAGGCGCCTTTTGCTCGCCGATGGAGTGTCCAAGGTCCTTTTTATTGCCAATCCTGTTTCCGGAAGGAAGGACAAGCGGAAGACGATGGCCCTGATCGAGGCTAATCTGGACCGGAGCCGGTACAGCTACAAGGTAGCGTACACTGAAGGTCCCGGACATGCGACGGTTTTGGCCAGGGAGAGCGAGGCAGATGTGGTAGTGGCTGTCGGAGGTGACGGAACAGTCTCGGAAGTCGCTCAGGGAGTGATGGGGACAGATAAAGTCCTTGGCATAATCCCTTGCGGGAGCGGAGACGGGTTCGCGCTTCACCTCGGCATCAGCCGCAATCCCATAAAGGCTGTCCGGACCCTGAACGAGGGCGTGGTCGCGAGAGTGGATTCGGGGATGGTGGACGGCTGCCCCTTCTTCTGCACGACAGGCGTGGGACTTGACGCCGATGTCGCACAGGCATTCGCCCTTTCCCAGCGGCGAGGCTTGGGGACATATATTTCCACCGCATGGAAGCTGTGGAAGCGTTTCAGGCCCGATTCTTATATCATCGAAGTGGACGGGAAGCGGGTCGAAACCCCGGCGGTGTTTGTCACTGCCGGAAATGCCGACCAGTGGGGCAACTATGCGAGAATCACGTCGTTAGCTTCAGTACAGGACTCGCTGCTGGATCTGACGGTAGTCCTTCCTTTCAAGACTTGGGAGATTCCGTTCCTCGTCGCGAAACTGATGGGCGGCAGGGCGCATACCAGCCGCCGGACGTGCACGTTCAAGGGCAAGAGGATCGTCATCCAACGTTCCGGACCCGGGCCGGCCCACAGGGATGGAGAACCCTGCCGGATGGGAAAGGTAATAGAAGTGAAAGTAGTTCCGGATTCCCTGAACGTCATCGTGCCGAAGGGACGGAAGATATAGCTTTAGAATGATGAGAAACAAAAAAAAGACAGTCTCGGACTGGTTCGGCTTTTTCGCTCCGAGATTCCTGGCGCTGACATTGATCCTGGGCCTGCTGGTCCGGATAGTCCTGATTTTCCACCCTCTCACGGTCGTTGACTGGGGATGGAAGGATTGGCTGGCCATTTTCGGGCTCGGCTTTATCAACGACGTCTCATTCACAGCGATAGCCTTGGTCCCTGCATTCCTGTTCTATACCTTCCTGACGGATGACAAATACCGGAAGCCCGTCGGGTGGATCCTTTGGGCGATACTGCTTCTGGCCACAGGCTACATATTCCTTTTCAACGACATCACGGACGAATATGGCGGCCCTCTGCCCAGGATCGTCAAAGGAGTGATGCTGTTCTTCCTTATCTGCTTCTCTGTCAAGCTGTTCGTTCCAAAGATCCGCAAAGGCTGGAGGACAGTCTGCATATTCCTGGTAATGATGGTCTACGCGGCCTGCGCGATCACGATCGCCCTGAGCGAGGTCGTGTTCTGGAGTGAGTTCGGCGTCAGGTTCAATTTCATAGCCGTCGATTATCTCGTCTACACCAACGAGGTTATAGGCAATATCGTCGAGTCTTATCCCATAGTCCCGATGGTACTGGGGATGCTCCTCATTTCGGGAGGCATCGTGTGGCTGATGGTCAGGGGGCATGATGTCCGTACTTCCGGCGTAGGGAGCTGGCCCCGCTGGGGTCTGTCCCTCGTCGCACTGGCGGCATGCGCCTTTTTGGGAGGGCTGTGGCTGCACTGGGGGTACCGCAATCTCCAGAGGGAGAACCTCTATGCCACGGAGCTTCAAGAAAACGGTTGCTGGGACTTCCTGGAGGCATTCATGAGTAACGAACTGGAATACAAACAGTTCTATAGCCTTCTTCCTGAGGATGAGGCCACTGCCCTGCAAAGGGGTTTCTGCCACCAGGACGAAGACGGCGTCCGGAGGATTACATCGGAGACAGGGGTTTCAAGGAAGAACATTGTCCTGATCACGGTCGAGAGTCTCAGCGCCGACTTCCTGACCCGCTACGGGTCCGTGGACGGCATCACCCCGAACCTCGACACGCTTATGGAGCGGAGCCTTGTCTTCGACAACATGTTCGCCACCGGCAACAGGACAGTCCGTGGTCTGGAGGCCGTCACCCTTTGCATTCCGCCCAGTTCCGGAGAGTCCCTTGTGAAACGACCCGATTGCAGCGGCTTTTTCTCGACAGGGGATGTCCTCCGCAACCAAGGATATACGACTGCGTTCATATATGGCGGCGACAGCTATTTCGACAATATGGGTGCGTTTTTCAGCGGTTGCGGCTACGAGATTGTGGACAAGAAGGACTATGACAAGGATGCCATCCTGTTCTCCAATATCTGGGGCACCTCCGACGAGGATTCCTACCGGGAAGCAATGAAACGCTTCGACGATGCCGACGGTCCTTTCTTCGCCCACATAATGACCATTTCCAACCACCGGCCCTACACTTATCCGGATGGCCGTATCCCGGGAAATCCAATGACAAGAAAGGCCGCCGTCCAATACACGGACTACGCCATAGGACAGTTCCTTGCGGAGGCTTCCGGCCATCCGTGGTTCTCCGAGACCGTTTTCGTCATCCTCGCCGACCACTGCGCGTCTTCAGCCGGAAAGACAAGCCTTCCGCTGGATTGCTACCATATTCCCGCGCTTATATATTCCCCGGGTTTCATCGAACCCAGGGTAGTGGAAAAGACCTGCTCGCAGATAGACCTGATGCCCACCCTGTTCAGCCTGTTGGGATTCTCTTATGACTCAAGGTTTTATGGCCAGGACATCCTCTCGGATGATTTCCGGGAGAGGGCATTCATGGCAACCTATCAGGACCTCGGGTACTATGCCGACGGCATCCTGACGGTCCTGTCCCCGGTCAGGAGGATACAGCAATTCTCAGTCTCCCGCAGCGACGGATGGGAGTTCAGTGAGGAACCGATGGATGTGTTGGACGAGACTGTCCTGAAAGAGGCGCAGGCCTATTACCAGACCGCCAACCTGTCTTTCTAGGGGAAAGCCTTTCAATCGCTGAAGGACTCCAGCGACATCTGAAGAATATCCTTGATGTCTTCCTGCTTCTTGAGGGTTTCCAGCGGGAATCCGAAGACTGCGGTGCGGTAACTGTCGAACTTGCAGAATACTGCGGCCCCGCTGTTGGTAGAGCGGTACTTGAGGACCGAGCGGCCGTTCTTTCCCGCCGCGGCTATGCCGTCACAGGTCTCGACACAATACACGTGCGGGTTCTTCCGATTCCATATCTCATAAACCTGCCTGCCCTTGCGTATCACCCCGTCACGTGTGCCGCGAGTGGTTGTCCACTTGATGCCTAATGTATTCTGTATAAAGTATTTTGCCGATGTTTGGTAAAGTGCTTGTTCAGTTCTTGCAGCATCGTTCACGCTCCAGTCGGACTGCCTTCCGAAGGGGTAGACGCCGTCCCATGCATCGGAGCTTACGTGCGAGCCCGAGACTATCAGGTTGCTCCCGGCAGCGGCACTGAGGCGGAGAGCGTTCCTCAAGGCTTCGGGATATACACGGCTGCGGACTTTGGGGTTCCTGCCGGTGACGGTGCTCATCTGCTTGCCGCAAATGAGGTCGACGGCGAATACGGAGGTGTCAGGAGCCGCTGCATAGGCTCCGGCGTTTTGGGAGAAGAAGGAATAGCCCAATTCCAGGAGCGCTTTGCCGTGCACGGCAGCATAGTCGAAGGTATTGCCGGCGTATTTGTTGCCTGCGCGGTCTGTCTGGGATCCGCCGAAACCGGGGGAGTAGTTGCTCACCCAGGGCTGCTCGCGGCGGTACTCGTAGTTCTCTCCGAGGAAATTGATTTCCTCTTTGTACGGCACGCCGGAGTCGAGGCCGTCATCGAAGCCCGCATAGCGCTCGGTGTCGAAGAAGGATGGTCCGGCAATACGGTCGAAGTTGCTCACTATCAGCACTTTCTTCGCATCTGTATCGGAAAGGCCTATGCTCAGCACTTCGCTTGGGAAACTCCTGCCGCCTTCGTTGAAGGCTTCCACCATGAAGGAATAAACATGTCCCGGTTCTATTGCGATGTCTGCGCTTGCGCCCTTGAACTCGCGTCCGTTGTCGAAGCCGCCGTCATCCTTGCGGGTGTATACCAGATAGCCGGAGGGCTTGGCAGTCGGCTCCTTCTCATCCTCGACCGGCGTCCAGCTGAGGTGAGCGTTGCCGCCGTCGCCGAAAGCGACCGAGAAGTCCTTCACCGGAAGGGGAGCCACCTCATAGGACACTCCGTACCAGGTGCTCAGGAATTTGAGCATGCCCTTGTATACGGCCCTACTCACTTCGAAACGGAAGGCGGGGTCGAGGCCGTACTTCATGTCGGAGAAATTCTGGTGGCTGAGCAGTTCCAGGATCATTCCTGGGACGTCAGTGGTGCGGCATTCGGAATAGGAACGGTTCCAAATCTGCCTGCGGTTCCATTCAGGGTCGAAATCAGCCCTGATGTCGGACACCACCTGTGTCTGCACATAATCGCACAGGGCCCTTCCGGCATAGCGGCTCTCGCCGTTGGAGAACTTGTCGGAATTGTCTTCCAGCAAGGTGTAGATGGCCAGGGTGCCGACCGTGGAATCGTTAGGGGTGGTGCCGGCGTCGGAATGGAAGGCCAGCGAAAGGTCGAATGGTACCCCAAGACTGTTCTTCATCCACTTCACCCATGCGCCCCTGCCGGCATAATCCTTGGTGTAGTCGCCGTCCCACTTGTCGTACAGCGATGCATCGGCGCCAGCCCACTGCATCCAGTAAAGGGCGCCTTCTAGGTAGGAGGGCATACCCGAAACATAGCCTCCGCGGGCGGTCTTGCCCACTCCGCCGCCGAACCTGACGGCGTCTGCCGTAAGCGTGCCTGAGCCTTTGTTCTCAACTGTCACATACCCTTCCTTCCCCTTGTCGAACAGGAAGGTGCCGAGGTAAATCCAGGTACCGCCGCCAATCCTCTGGTTAACGGTGAAAGAGGTGTTGCCGCCCATGTGATGCACCGTGTAGCACGCAGCCGTGGTGCTGCCGGAGATGCTTTTGTACGATACGTATACTGCATATTCGCCCCTTTCCGGGATGTCCGGGGTCCAGCGGGCGCTGCCTTTGGAGGTCTGGCGTGCGGTGCCTGCCTTGAAGGGGTTGTCGCCGAAGGTGTAGATCTCCTTGACGTCCCTGAATCCCGTTCCGGCGTTACTCCATGAACCGTTCTCGGTGTATTTTCCGTGGCCGCGCTCCGGGAGGGGGGAATCCATGTTCCATACCCAGGGGCTGTATTCCCAGGAAGGGGAATCCTGGGTATAATGCTGGTCATTGTCGCAGATGACCTCGTTCATCTGTGTGTCGCGCTCGCGGGGAGTCAT
>ONSD01000146.1 GCA_900320385.1 uncultured Bacteroidales bacterium | reverse complement strand
GCTCGAGTTTGAAGGTGAAGTTCACGTCACTCTGGGCATAACCCGTCTGCGAGCGGATATCCAGCTTGTCCTCGAGTTCGCGGTTCCGGCTTTCGAGCATGTCCATCTTCTGCTGCATCTGCTTCTCGGCTTCCATCTTGGCAGCGAGTTCTTCCTCCCTGGATTCGAGTGCTTCCTGGATGAGATTGTTGATTGGCCGGAACGCCAGGGCGGTTATCAGCATGGTGATCACGTTGGAGAGTATGATCGCGATGGGGGACAGGAGCCTGGGGAAGGAGATGAACGCGATTATGTTGATGGCGATCAGGATAAGGCACAGCGCGAGCACCACATAGCTTCCGGCAAGGTTTTTCCTGTCGAGGGCCCGGCGTACCGTTTTTTTGAAGAAAAGTCCCATTTCCTGCAGTATTTGGCTGTCCAATATAGGGATTTTTGCTGAAAAAACCGAAAACAGGCCTCAGGAATCTTTCCTGGCGGCAGTGGTGACTATCTTGTAGCCGATGGCCGCGACGGTGATGCTCATGAGGGGGGATATGATGTTGAAGAAGCAGAAGGGGGCATAAGTGAGGGTAGGTACGGAGAGTATTGACGCCTGCGTCATGCCGCAGCTGCTCCAAGGGAAGAGGGGCGAGGTGACCGTAGCCGAATCTTCGACCGAGCGGCTCAGCAGCCTTCCTTCGTATCCTTCGTTGCGGTATGCGTCCCCGAAGATGTTGCTGGTGAGGATGATAGCAAGGTATTGGTCGCAGATGAGCCCGTTGAGGGCGACGCCGGTACATACCGTGGAACCAACCAGGGCGGTGCGTTTGCGGGTCATACGCCGGAGCGCAGAAGCAATCTCATCTATCATGCCGCCTGCCTTCATGCAGCCGCCGAAACACATGGCGCAGATAATGAGGAAAATCGTGTTCAGCATGCCCAGCATCCCTTTGGTGGCCACGAGGGCATCCACGTCGGCGTTGCCGGTGGCCGGATGCAGCGAGTTGTAAGTGCTTTCCACGACACCGGCGAACAGCACGCGCAAGGAAGATCCTTCCGTGACGCCTGAGCCGATTTCCTCCAGGAGAGGCCTCTGGAAGACCAGGGCCGCTGCCGCGGCAAGCAGGACCGCCGCCGCAAGCACCGTCGGGGCCGGCCATTTGCGCCATATCATCACGGCAGTGAGGACCGGGACGACCATGAGCCACGGTGTTATGTTGAAGCGGGCGTTGAGCACGTCGGTGTACATCTGCACGTCCTGGGCGCCGCCTCCGGAGTGCGACAGCCCGATCACCGTAAAGGCTAGCAGGGTGATGGCTATCGACGGGACGGTGGTGATGAGCATGTAACGTATATGCGGGAACAGTGGCACCCGGTTTATGGCGGAAGCCAGTACCGTGGTGTCGGAGAGGGGGGATATCTTGTCACCGAAGTATGCTCCGGAGATGATGGCGCCGGCGATCATGCCGTCGCTGAACCCTTCGGCCTTGCCTATCCCCATCAGGGCGACGCCCATGGTGGCGATGGTGGTCCATGAACTGCCCGTCATCACCGATACCAGTGCGCAGATGATGCAGGCCGTCAGCAGGAATACCTTGGGATGTATGATCTTGACCCCGTAGCAGATGAAGGCGGGCACGATTCCGCTGACAGTCCATGTGCCGGAGATGGCACCTATCAGCAACAGGATAATTATGGCAGTGGCTACATCACCTACGTTCCCGCGGACTGCCTTTTCGAAGGCTGCCCATGGCGTCTTGAACAGCCACATGCCAAGGACCAGCGCAACCCCGCTGGCTATCAGCAGCGATACCTGGCTCGCGCCGAGGATAGAATCGCTGCCGAAGATGCTTATGCCCGCAGACAGCAATATCACCAGCACCGCGAACGGTACCAGTGATATCACCAATCTGGAAGACTTATTCATTTACGCAAAGTTATTCATTTTGACGTAAATGACAAGCCTGCCTTATTCCTCCCAGATGTCCGGGAATCTTCCGCCTACGCGTTCAAGGTCCTGATGGAAGGGTGCCTTTTTCCCGTCGTGGACGTCATAGCAGTCGCGCGAAACCTCCTGGATGGCCTTGACCATCCATTCGTACGGGCGGTCGGTGGCGTCGAGTATGCCTATGTTGTAATTCTCTCCGTCACCGCGGCCGAACAGGGGCTGGTCGTACCAGGTGAACCAGGAAATTCCTATCAGGGCCTTGTGGGAGAAGGCCTTCTCGGCGTAGTTCTTATACGCCGTTCCGCGGTCTTTCTGCGACACGACGCGTACGAGGGATTCTCCGAGCCCCCTGTCGGTGGTGCCGAAGTGGAATTCACCGATGATCATGGGCAGGCCGGTGGCCTTGTATATGATGTCCATGTTTTTGAGGTTGGGCTCTATGCCGTAGTTGTTGAAGCTGTATACGTCGAAATACTTCTTGGACAGGGCCAGCACTTCCTTTGAGGGGACTCCGGAACCGTAACGTATACCGAGGTTGAGATGGTTCGGATCGTGCTTCCTGAGGCTTGTCTGGACGGTGCGCAGGAAGATTTCGTAGGTGTCGTATACGAAAGCCTTCCTGCTGAGGGGAGTGTCGCCGTTCTTGCCCAGGTAGGCGACCAGGGCTTTCTTGAGCGGCTTGGAATCGTCCGCCTGCATGATGAGTTC
>ONSD01000148.1 GCA_900320385.1 uncultured Bacteroidales bacterium | reverse complement strand
TTCGTAGATGATTACAAGGCATCCTACGTAGGCGAGGCCATCGAAGCCATCGACGCCCTTACCACAGCTCTCGAAGCCGCTTCCGCAGCCATCAAAGACTAAATGCAGGACAACATGAGAATCAGTAGACTTTTCTTCCTCCTGGGCGTCTGCACCCTTGCACTGGCATCGTGCAAGGATGATAACACGCCCCAATCTTCAACTACAGGCGAAAGTGCCTTCATCGGCAAGGCCGTGGGCAATTTCGAAGCGTCGGAATGGTATCCCGGCGGAGAACTCGGCACGACCGACAATGTCCTGGCTTCCTGCTACGAAGACGAGACTCCCGCTGTTACGAGGCAGGGCCTGACCCAGGCGTTCAACCACGGTGAATTCTTCTTCGAAAGGAACGTCACCCTCGCTACCGCCCCGTTCAAGGGCCTGGGCCCCGCATCGGTGCGTAAATCGTGCCTCGACTGCCATCCTGGTTACGGCCACGGCAAACGCCAGACCGTGTACGAGGCCAATACCGCAAAAGCATCCGGCAACGGCTATCTGCTTGTGGTCTACAAGGCTTCAGGCGAACCCAACAACCCCTATGGCACCGACGCCACCAACGACGGCCCGTATGTAGCCGAGGTTACCGGCATGCCCCAGACCATGGCCGCTGAACCTTTCCTGCCCCCGATCGACGAGTCGCAGATACAGATAATATGGCACAAGGTGCCGTCGATGCCTTCGGGACTCCCGATGGCCTTCAACGACGGTGAAGAGTACAGCCTCATCTATCCCGAAGTGCTCATACCCGAAAGCGCCTACAACACCGACCCCACTCCCCATGCATCGGCCGCTGCCGCCGGAACCGTCATTGGTTACCGTCTGGAGTCCACCATCGGAGTGATAGGCTCGGGCATCATCGACGCCATCGACCAGGACGACATACGCGAACAGTACAGGGCCGAGGCACCATATGTTGAACTCAATCCCGCTTTCTGGGACAAGGCTGCGAATGATTTCGCTGCCAGCGCATACTATCATAACTGGCAGAAGGGCGAATACGGCGCAGGTTACGACGCTGACGGCAACTTCTACGAGCGCGACACCTACCGCGACGGCAAACTCCTCAAGAAGTTCACTTATGCGATGACCCGCGGAACCCTACAGGACGGAGCCGGTGCCAACGCCATTTGGAACATCACCAACGTCTCCCGTCCCGACCGTCCCTTCCTCTACACCACGGCGGCATGGGCCACCGCCATGTCCAAGAATGAGGACGTGATAGCCGCCATCAAGGCCGCCGGTGAGAAGTCGCCCTATTACTGCGACGTTGACGGAGACGGCACCGTCACCGATGCCGAAATCAGCGAGGCTGTACTCGCACTGCTGAGTCCGTCCACCAACCAGTTCGACAACGATTATCACAACTTCGAGCCCGAAATGAGCGCGGACGAATTCTACGATTTCATGGTATGGCACCGCGGCCTTGCAATCCCCCGCGCCCGCAACCTGCAGGACCCCGACGTGCAGAGGGGCAAGAAACTCTTCATCGAGATGGGCTGCGCCACCTGCCACCGTCCCAAGTGGGAGACCAGGGACGACAATTACTGGGCACCTGCAATGAACGGCACCAAACCGCTCCCCCGCTACGCTAACCAAACTATCTATCCGTATTCCGACTTCATCCAGCACAGGCTCTACATGGCCAACGACATCCATGGCACTTGGTGCCGCACCACCCCGCTATGGGGCCGCGGACTTTCGCAGGTGAACACCGGCGCGAGCGACAGGCTGCACGATTGCCGCGCGCGTAATGTGGTGGAAGCCATCATGTGGCACGGATTCAACAAGGAAAGTGATGCTTACAAGCAGACCGAGAAATTCTACAATCTTCCCAAGGAAGACAGGGATGCGGTCGTAAAATTCATAGAATCTATTTAATGAAAGGCAAGATTCCGGGAATCATCTCCTTCGTCGCTATGGCAGCCCTCGTCGCAATGATGGTGGCTGCCACAGTCGTTGAAAGGCTCAAGGGCACCGATGCTGCATTCAGCGCCGTGTACCACAATCCTTTGTTCATCGCCCTCTGGGCCGCTGCCGCCATATGCGGGTTGCTGTACATGTACAGTAAAAGGGTGTGGAAGCGTTTTTTCACCATGACGCTGCATGTCGCTTTCGTCGTCATGCTGCTCGGCGCGCTTGTAACCCACCTGTGGGGAGAGAGCGGCGAAATGCATCTTTATACGGGCGAGACATCTTCGTCGTGGACTGCCGATAATGGCACATCCAGGCAGCTTCCCTTCACCCTCACCCTCGACAACTTCAGGATAGAATACTATCCCGGCTCCATGGCGCCATCGGATTACGAAAGCCGCGTGCGGGTGGACTCTTCGCAGGAGGCGGTGATTTCCATGAACAACATCCTCAAGCACGGGGGTTACCGCTTCTACCAGGCCGACTTCGACAAGGACATGGGCGGGTCGGTGCTGGCGGTTAGCCACGATCCATGGGGAGTCGGAATCACCTATGCCGGATATCTGCTTCTGCTGATCTCGATGGTAGGGTTCTTCACCCAGAAGGACTCCGGCTTCAAGGCGTCACTCAAGCGCCTTTCTTCCGCAGCGGTGCTGGCTTTCGCCCTCCTGCTGCCCGCGAACGCCTTGGCTGCACCCCGCAGCCTGCCCAGGAAAGTGGTGTCGGAATTCGACAGCCTTTACATCTACTACAACGACCGCGTGGCTCCGTTCGAGACCATGGCGAGGGACTACTGCATGAAGGTGTACGGCAAACCGCATTACGGAAAACTCTCGGCCACCGAGGTGGTTACCGGCTGGCTGTTCTATTACGACGACTGGAAGGATGTGCCGATGAAGGTGAAGAAGAAAGACCGCGGCACGGTTAGAGAAAAGGAGAAGAAGTATCTCCTTGAAAAGGTGTCTTCGCTGGAAGCACTGAGGCTTTATCCCGTCGCCGTCCCCGATTCCCTCTCCGGCGAAACTCCGCAGAAGGTGCTCTGGTACGACAGCACCGCCGATTTCCCGCCGTACGTGCTGGAGAACTACGACCATTGGGTCTTCGTCCGCAAAGTGATGGACATGGTGAACGAATCGGTGCGTGCGCAGGACTGGGACGGAGCGGCAGGAATAGTCTCCAAGATAGGAGCCTACCAGCGAAAGACCGCAGGCGCCCTGCTCCCGTCCCCCGCAAGGCTCGGAGCCGAGCGTCTCTATAACCGCATTTCGCGACCCATGATTCCATTCATGGCGTCCATAACCCTGGGCATAGTGATGTTCATCCTTATGGGCATCTGGATATCCAGGGGTAAATCGTCGCCCAGGTGGCTGCGCTGCGCCCTTGCCGTGCTATCCTGCATCCTGGCAGTCTATCTTACGGCAGTACTCGCTTTGAGATGGTATGTCTCAGGGCATGCCCCCTTTGCCGGAAGCTACAGCGTGATGATGATCATAGCATGGCTGTCCGCGATCGTGATGACCCTTACATACAGGAAGTTCCCGCTCATCCAGCCCTTAGGGTTCATACTCTCGGGATTCACCATGCTCATGGCCTCGATGGCTTCTGCCAATCCGCAGATCACCCATCTCATGCCCGTGCTCCAGTCTCCGCTGCTGTCGATACACGTGCTCAGCATGATGATATCGTACACCCTGTTCGGGATCGTGGCGCTGAACGGGATCATGGGCGTCATAGTGCCCAAGGGCGGGCCGGCAGAAAAACTGCGGGACGTGAGCCTGGTAGTGCTCTATCCCGCAGTGTTCCTGATTACATTCGGTACGTTCCTGGGAGCGGTATGGGCCAATATCTCCTGGGGAAGCTATTGGGGCTGGGACCCCAAGGAGACCTGGGCGCTGGTTACCATCCTGGTCTATGCCGTGACGCTGCATTCCGGCAGCCTGAAGTTCATGCGCAACGTGCGCGTGTTCCACTGGTACAGCATCTTCGCCTTCGTGTCGGTGCTGTTCACCTATTTCGGAGTGAACCTCATCCTGGGCGGCATGCATTCCTACATGTAATCCGCCCGGGCGGGAATATCAGAAGACGCTGTCCAGTTTGCGGAAGTCTTTCAGGAAGTCTATATGGCTCAGCAGCCACTTCTGGTTGCGTGGCTCACCGTCGTCGTTGGCAGGATTCACAATCTCCTGCACCGGGATTCCGCCCAGGACATTCTCTTCGATGAAGGTCTTCATCCGGCCGAGATCGGTATAGCACGGCAGCATCGAAATCGTATGGTCTGCCTCCGGGAAGGTAAAGAGGCGGTATGACGCCCCGACCTTTTCGAGCGACGGGATGATGGCTGCCGGGCCCCAGAACATGGACGGGTGCGACTCGTCTACGTAAACGTCCTTGACCTTGTCGGTGATAAGCCGGAGGGAGTCCATGACTTCCTTGAAACCGGCGGATCCCATGGACTCGTATGGGACGAAGATGTCGGAATCACCGTGGAAGAACAGGATGGGACAGGGTTTCTTTTCCCAGCTGACCGAATCTGTGCCATCCTTGTAAATGGCACCGGCATTGGAGATGATGCCTGCGTAGTTGAAGCCCTCGGGAAGATGCCCGGCAGCAAGCTGGTCACCATTGCATATAAGGTTTTCAGCTGTAAGGCTGTTTATTGCTCCTGCGCTTCCGCCCATGATGACTATCTTCGAAGGATCGGCACCATACTTGGGAGCTATCTTCTCCACGACGAAAGCAGTGGCGTCGAAGACATCTTCCAGGGCCATTCCCAACGCATAATCGAGACAGGAGGTTACCGAATGGTCGGTCAGGCCGTCCTTCCCCCTGCATATCCTCTCAAGTCCCTCGCGGTAGTCGACGCTCACGCATACATAGCCTTCGCGGGCGAAGAAACGCATCCACATCTGGCTCTGGACGGTACGGTCGGCGACGCTGTTCCAGCCGCCCCCGTGCACCGAGATCAATATGGGCCTCGGGCCATCCCAGGTGGATGCCGGGGAATGGTAGACGTCGAGATGCAGTCTCCTGCCGTCGTCCCCCCGCTTGTGGGAATATACATAGGTCCTGGTCTTCACTGCCGGATCTTTCACCGGACGGTAGAATTTCCAATTGACCACCCTGTCGCCAAAACGGTCGCATGATACCGTGCAAAGCGACAGGATGACAAATATTACAGGAAGTATCTTTCTCATTGATACACTCTTACGTAATCGACACAATACTGCATCGGGAACTGGGTTCCGGAAGGATCGCCTCCGTTGGAGCCTATCGCCAGGTTAAGCAGGATATAAGCGCCGAAGCCTTCGATATCGTTCGAGAAAGGATTCTCGCGGTTCCCACCTGCGCCGCCGTTGACGGTCTTGGAGAGATCGACCTCGTTGAGGAGTTCGTCATCGAGATACATCTTTATCCAGTCCTTGTCCCAGTCCATCCTCCAGATGTGGTACTTGGAAGCCCAGTCTCCGTCCTTTTGGGTGAAGTGGGAGTATTTGGTGAAACTCTCGTCCCAGACGGAATTATTGTGGCTTCCGCCCCAGCAGGCATTGGCAAGGATGCCAGGTTCGCTGCGGACGTAATATTCCATAAGGTCTATCTCCCCGTTATAGGGCCAGTTCCACTTGTTTCCAAGGGTCCAGATGGCCGGCCAGGATCCCAGACCCACAGGTATCTTGGCACGTACTTCGAGGCGGCCGTAACGGAAGGCGAAACTGCCGGAGGTGGTGACGCACGCGGATGTATATTCGGCGGTGGGACGGTTGGTCTTCCACGAGGAGCTGCCGGAGACATAGCCGGGATTCGGCTTGGTCTCGCGGCGGGCCTCTATGATCAGTGCTCCGCCCGAAACCGACGCGTTATCCTTCTGGTACCACTGCAGTTCCTTGTTGCGCACGAATCCTTCTTCATAGGACCACGCGTCAGAGGGAGCGCCGTCCACGTCGAATTCGTCATGCCATACAAGCTCCATTCCCTCGTACTGAGGGACTTCGGCGCCCTTGGGGCTGGGGAGCATCTCTGCGGAAAGAACGGTTTCCGAGGGAGTCTCGGGCGGGGCCGGAGTCCCGCTCTCCTTGCCAGAACCCCCGCCGCGCCCGCATGACGCGGCGAGGATAATGGACAAACAAAGTGCTATTCTGCTGAGGAAGCCCATAGCGGATTCTGCTCAAGACCTTCGTTGGAGTCGACGTCGCTCTGCGGGAGAGGCCATTCATACTCCTGTTCACCGCGGAAATTGCGGTATTCATACATGAAACCATAAGTGGCTGCTTCGGCATTGATCCTGTCGGCTGCGTCCTTGAGCAGGCCCCAGCGGTACAGGTCGAAGAGGCGGAGTCCTTCGAAAGCGGTCTCCACGCGGCGTTCGTGACGTACGATTTCGCGCATCTGTGCCTGAGAGAGGCCGGTTCCTTCCACTGCCGCAACGGAGGGCATGCCCACGCGGGCCCTTACCTGGCTTACCAGGTCGGCCGCCTTGTCAAGGTCGCTGCCTTTCTCCACATAGGCCTCAGCCAGCGAGAGAAGGACTTCGGCATAACGGATCACGTAGAAATCCTGTCCCCAGTCCCAGCAGTTGGTGCCGTCCTGGTCGACGCCGCAGAAATACTTGAACACGTACAGGGTCGAAAGCGAGGGTGCTGCGCCGCCATAAAGTACGTCGGTCCAGCCCCAGGTCATTCCGGGAACGAACAGGGTCGTGAACAGGCGCGGGTCGCGGTTGGCATAACGGTCGCCAGTGGCCGACATAAGGTCGGGAGTGCGGGTGCCGTCAGGATTCACGGTGTAGGCACATGCGTCCTGGGCGGTGTACTTGGTGCCGTCGAGCTTGTAGAATTCGTCGGCAAGGTCCACGGTGCCGTTCATGGCTTCGAGGGGTGTCCACCAGTGTGCTGCGAAAGCGCTGCCTTCGTTGAGGCCGGGGCCTTCGAAACGGACTGTAAGAACGATTTCCGGGCTGGTCTGGCCTGCAGGAGTGAAGAGCTCCTTGTAGTTGCCGTGAAGGCTGTAGCCCAAGGTAAGCACCTGCTCGTAAGCCGCGATGGCTTCGTCCCAGAGCTTGTTGTAGAGGGCTATCCTTCCCAATACGGCAAGGCCTGCACCCTTGGTGATGCGGCCGAGGGCGGGAGCCGTAACCGGCAGGTCATTTACACAATCCTTGAGGGTCTTGACCACGTCCGCAACGATTTCTTCGCGGGAAGTCTTGGGGGTGTTCGCCTCAGTCATGCTTACGGTGTGGGTAAGATAAGGCACATCGTTGTAAGTCATGGTGAGGTTGGCGTACATCAGGGAGCGGAGCACGATGGCCTCAGCCTTGTACTGGGCTATCTGGGCCGCATCCATCTCGACGCGTTCTATGTTGTCTATAAGGGAGTTGCACCTCTTGATCACTTCATAGTTGGCGCTCCAGTACGAGCCTATCATCCAGGAAGTGGAATTGTGGAAACCGTTGGCGATGTCGTAACCGCACATCCAGCCGCTCCAGTTGAAGTGGCCGCCGTTGTCGGTCATGCAGTCCATGTTGAGCGGGCCGCATTCCCAGGGACCGCCATTGTAAAGATAGGGACTCTGGAGCCCGTCGTAGCAGGCTGCCAGGCCGTTCTCGGCGTCGGCAGGAGTCTGCCAGAAGGTCGCAGTGGAAACCGAATCAAGTGAATCCTTCTGCAGGAAATCATCGGAGCAGGCTGCGAGGACGGAGATTGCGCCCACGAGCGCCATTGCTTTGTAAAGTATATTGTTCAATGCTTTCATGGCTTCAGGAAATTAAAAGTTGACACTTACACCGAGGGAATAGGACTTGACGTTGGGATAGAAGTCGCCGCGCGAATCGCCGCTGGACTTCTCGGGGTCGTAGTACTTGACGCCGGTGATAATGAGAGGATTCGTCGCCTGCAGATATACGCGCAGGTTGGAAACACCGATCTTGCTGAGCTTGCGCTTGTCGAAGGTGTATCCGATCTCAACGTTCTTAAGACGCAGATAATCAGCCTTTTCGAGCCAGAAGGACGAATAGGTGGAGTCGAAGGCCTTGCCGAGCGAAGGCATCGAACCGTTGGGATTGGCAGGGCTCCAGCGGTCGAGCCAGCGGGCGGACATGTTACCACCGTTGGAAAGTTCGGTCTGCTCCCAGAAGTAGCGGTATACGCCGGCTACTCCCTGCCAGAACATAGTGAAATCGAAGCCTTTCCAGCCGAGGCCGAGGTTGAACGAGTAGGTGAACGACGGGAACGGGTTGCCTATGATGGTGCGGTCGCCGTCGGTGTCGATGTTGCCGCTGTCGTCGATATCCTCATACATGATGTCGCCGAGCTGGGGAGCTGCACCGTTCTGGGTGATGACTACGCCCTTGCTGTTCGTACGGCCGAGGTCGGCTTCGGTACGGTAGATACCGATGGCCTTGAGTCCGTAGTACGAACCGATGGGGTAATTCTCCTTGTTGATGGTATCGCCGATGATATCGTCGATTCCCTTGTTGTCAACTATCGTGTTCTTGACATGCGAGACATTGAAGCCTGCATTCCACGAGAGGTCACCCTTATGGTCAAAGTAGGTTCCTACGAGTTCCCAGCCGCGGTTGCGCACGGTGGCGGAGTTCTGGTAAGGAGCACTGAGAGTGCCGAGATACGTAGAGGGCATGGGAAGACGGAGGAGAATGTCGTAGGTGTATTTGTCGAACCAGTCGAAGTTGACATTCACCTTGCCTTTGAAGAACGCCGCGTCAACGCCGAAGTCGGTGATGCGGGTGGTTTCCCACTTGATGTTGTCGTTGGCCACGATGTTCTCGGTCATACCGATGACCTTGTTGTCGCCGAAGTAATAGTTGTAATTGGCGGCAAGGGTCGGAGAATACTGATAATCACCGATTTCCTGGTTACCCAGGATACCATAGCTGGCACGGAGCTTAAGGTAGTTCATCCAATCCAGCTGAGGCATGAATTCCTCGTTGGTGATCACCCAGCCGGCACTTACCGAGGGGAAGGTCGCATAACGGTGGCTCTTGGGCATGCGCGAAGAACCGTCACGGCGGACGTTGAATTCAAGCAGATAGCGGTTGTCGTAGTTGTAATTGATACGTCCGAAGAACGACTGCAGTGCATATTCGGTCGCCGAACCTGTTACGGCATCGTTCTGGGTTCCGGCGTTGAGTTCGTACAGGTTGTCGGTAGCGAAGCCCTGGCGGTAGCCGGTAAAGAAGTTGTTCCTGTTCTCCTGCGCGGAGTGACCTGCGAGGATACCGATTTCGTGCTTGCCGAACCTTTCGTTGTAGGTGAGGATGTTCTCGTTCAGCCAGCCGCGGTCGAGATAGTGGTACTGCGAGAGGGAGTTGCTGGGAGAATCGTAGATCTGGTTGCCTTCGGCATCGAACCTCTTGTACGACTGGTAGTAGGTCTGGGTGTTGTTCATGAAGAGCTTGTATGCCAGCGAGGTGCGGAACTTGAGGCCCTTTACTATGTCCACCTCGGCGAACGCATTCACGTTCATGAAATAACGGTCGTTGGTCTTATGGTTCATCTCCATGTCTTCAACCGGGTTCTTGAAGATGGTGTGCGACATGGTGGTGCCGTCGGTATGGGCATAATAACCGTTCTTGTACTTGACCGGAACGGTAGGACGGGTGAACCAGGTGAGCATGCGCATCGCACCGTTTTCGGAGGTGACGCCGCTGGCAGGTTCCTTGATGTCGTCCTTGGAGCCGGAAACGTTGAGTCCCATCTTGAAGATACCGAGCTTGGCATCGACGTTCGAACGGAAGTTGAAGCGCTGGTAGCCGGTGGCCTTCATGATACCTTCCTGCTTCACATAACCTACGGAGGTCATGTAATGGACGTTCGCGGAACCGCCGCTGATAGACAGGTTATGCTGTGTCATGGGAGCAGTGCGGAAGATCTCCTCCGCCCAGCGGGTATCGGCGAAATGGTCGGGATCGCTGCCGTCCTGGAGCTTCTGGAGCATGTCGGCGGTATAGAATTCGGCATTGTGGGACTCGTTGTACATCTTGGCCCAGTCGTACGAATGCACGAATTCCGGAATGATGGTGGGCATCTGGGCGCTGACACTGCCGTTGTATGTTACGGTAGGCTTGCCCGCTTCGGCACCGCGCTTGGTGGTGATGAGGATCACGCC
>ONSD01000149.1 GCA_900320385.1 uncultured Bacteroidales bacterium | reverse complement strand
TCACCGCCGGCATGGGCGGCGGAACCGGCACCGGAGCCACTCCCGTTATAGCGAAGATGGCCAAGGACAAGGGCATACTCACTGTGGCCGTTGTCACCATACCCTTCCTCAACGAAGGCAACAGGGCCCTCTCCAGGGCGATTGACGGCATCCACGAACTCGAGAAGAACGTGGACAGCCTCATAATCATAAACAACGAGAAGCTTTACGAGTTCTTCGGCGACCAGCTCATCCACGACGCCTTCCCCAAGGCCGACCAGGTGCTCGCGACCGCCGTGAGGGGCATTATAGAAATCATCAAGAAGCGCGGCTACATCAACGTCGACTTCGAGGATGTCAAGACCCTCATGAAGGACAGCGGCATGGCGCTGATGGGCGCCGGCACGGGTTCCGGTCCCAACAGGATAGAGGAAGCAGTAAAGGAAGCGTTCGAATCCCCGCTGCTCAACGACTTCGACCTCAAGAGCGCCAAGAACGTGCTGGTGAACATCACCGGAGGAAAGAACGAGAAAGGCCTCACAATGAACGACCTGCAGGAAATCAACAAGAAGATAGACGAGTATACCGGCGGGGCCAACAAGTTCAAGAGCGGCCTCATCTGGGACGATGATCCCGAGATCGGGGATACCATCCATATCACCTCCATCGTGACGGGCCTGCGTTTCTCCGACGTAATCGACGAGAGCGTCAAGAATGCCGACAATTACATAATGATAGACAAGCACTTCGTGTTCGACAAGGGCGAACTTGCCTCCGGAGAGGGCATCACCCTCCAGGGAGACGGCAGCTCCCACATAGGCTTCAGCAGCAAGGACAACGAAAGGGCATTCCATTACGATCCCGACAACCGTCCGGTCCTCCTCGTAAGCGAAGGCCAGGACATAAGCGCACTCGAGAACGAACCGGCAATACGCCGCAAACCCAAGAAAGACTGACATGACAGAACGCAAGACAAGGGTACGTTTCGCCCCCTCGCCCACCGGCCCCCTGCACATAGGCGGGGTCCGTACGGCATTGTATAATTACCTTTACGCCAAGCAGCACGGAGGCACCTTCGTGCTCAGGATCGAAGACACCGACTCGCACCGATTCGTACCCGGTGCCGAACAGTACATAATCGAGGCACTGCGCTGGTGCGGCATCAATCCCGACGAAGGGGTGGATGAGAACGGCAAGGTGGTGGAGACAGCAAGTCCCAAGCATCCCTACGGCCCTTACCGCCAGAGCCAGAGGCGCGGGATATACCGTGAATATGCTGAGCGCCTGGTTGCCTCGGGCAATGCATATTATGCGTTCGACACCCCGGAAGAACTCGCCGCGAAAAGGGAGGAAGCAGAGTCGCAGGGACAGACCTTCACCTACAATCAGGTGTCCCGCATGCAACTGCGCAATTCCTTGACACTCAGCAAGGAAGAATGCGAGCGCCTGCTCGCCGGCACTACCGGATGGACCATACGCTTCAAGATGCCTGAGAATACCGTAGTGGAAATGGACGACCTGATACGCGGGCACATCAGCGTGAATACCGACACCCTCGACGACAAGGTGCTCTGGAAGCGCGCCGATGAACTTCCCACCTATCACCTGGCCAATATAGTCGACGATCACCTCATGGAGATCACCGAGGTGATACGCGGAGAGGAATGGCTTCCGTCGCTGCCCCTGCATTATCTTCTCTACAGGGCATTCGGCTGGCAGGACAGTCAGCCGCGCTTCGCCCACCTGTCGCTGCTCCTCAAGCCCAGCGGCCAGGGCAAGCTAAGCAAAAGGGACGGCGACAAACTCGGATTCCCGGTCTTCCCTCTGGAATGGGTGAGTCCCGAAGGCGAGGTCACCCGCGGTTACCGCGAAGACGGGTACTTCCCGGGAGCATTCGTGAACATGCTCGCCTTCCTGGGCTGGAACCCCGGTGACGAGAGGGAGATACTGTCGCTGCCGGAGCTGGTCGAGGCCTTCTCCCTGGAGCGGGTGATCAAATCCGGAGCGCGTTTCAATCCCGAAAAGGCCAAATGGTACAACAAGGAATACCTGCGCATGAGCCCGGATAGCGAGCTCGCGGAAGCATTCATGCCGGTGCTGAAGGCACAGGGGCTGGAGCTCGATCCCGCCTACGTCACCAAGGCTATCTCGGTCATCAAGGACAGGGCGACCTTCGTAGCTGACTTCTGGACAGCTGCCCCCTATCTCTTCCAGGCTCCGTCTTCCTTCAACGAAAAAGACTGCGCAAAGTTCTGGAAAGAAGAGAATTACGCTCATCTGCCTGAGGTCCGTGAGCATATCGCCTCTTATAGCGGCGCTATGGAAGTCGGTGCCATCGCAGAATCGCTTGAGGGCTACATCAAGGGAAACGAATGGCCTCTTGGCAAGGTGATGAACTGCCTCAGGCTGGCGCTCACCGGAGCTGCCAG
Organism: uncultured Bacteroidales bacterium; assembly: GCA_900320385.1. GTDB lineage: Bacteria > Bacteroidota > Bacteroidia > Bacteroidales > UBA932 > Cryptobacteroides. The sequence continues at coordinate 663 of ONSD01000149.1, read as the reverse complement.
CGGGCTGGGAATCGCCGAAATCATATACACCATAGGCATCGGAGAGACCGTAAGGAGAATCGATTACGCATTTAAAACCCTTGGGAAATGAGAATAGGAATCTGCTCCGACCATGCAGGTCTGGAATACAAGACAAAGACTATCAGCTATCTTCTGGGAAAGGGCTTCGAGGTGGTGAATTTCGGCACCGACTCCCCCGAGAGTTGCGATTATCCCGATTTCGCACATCCGCTGGCAGAAGCTGTGGAGAAAGGCGAAGTCGACTGCGGTATAGCATATTGCGGAACCGGAAACGGGATGGCCATCACCCTCAACCATCACAGGGGGATACGCGCCGGCCTCGCTTGGAACACCGCCGTAGCCGGGCTTGTGAAGGAGCACAACAACGCAAACGTGCTGGTGCTCCCCGCACGCTTCATCTCCTACCCCATGGCCAACGCCTGCATACGCAAGTGGCTGGGTACCGAATTCGCCGGAGGCCGCCACAAGCGTCGCATCGACAAGATTCCGGTATAGCGGGTATTACTGATAATTGAACCTGAAACAAAAGCAGCGGGCCTTGGGGCTCGCTGCTTTTGTGCGGGAGATCAGACTCGAACTGACACGCCTTTTAATCGGCACTAGCTCCTGAAACTAGCGCGTCTACCATTTCGCCACTCCCGC
>ONSD01000150.1 GCA_900320385.1 uncultured Bacteroidales bacterium | reverse complement strand
CTGGCGTTCCGGGGTGATGGAATCGAAATCGTCGGGAGATTCGTTGCCGTGCACCCATTTCTTCCACCTGCCGGATTCGATCACGAGGCGCTGGAGCACTGCGGTCATGTGGGAATGCATGGCGACGCGACCCTGTGCGTAAAGTTCGTTCTCCACTCCTTCCAGTTCCTCAAGGGCGACGTATTCGCTCACCGTGAATTCGGGACCTACGTTCGCCGCACCCATGTGGGTGAGGGGGTAGTCCTGGGGATTCGCGACATCGTCGGTGTAGTGCCCCTTGATGAAGCTGCCGTATTCGGCGACTATGGAGGTGAGCTTGCGCGCGACTTCGGGATCGAAGAAGGTGGTGTGGAGGTCGGTTCCGACCTTGCCGACCACGAAACAGGGCCATGCGTCCATGCATCCGTTCTTCTCCAGCCCTTCCTTGAGCAGGTGGAGGAAGCGGCGGAATACGCTTTCGTCTGCCAGGCCGCCGTGGACTTCCTCGGTGCCGACCTCATAGGCTATGCGGGGCATGCCGCGCTGCTTGCGGAAGTTCTCGATATGGGTGATGAGCTCGATCGTACGGGCAGCCACCACGTCGATGTTGATGATCTCCCCCTTGGGCAGGAAACGATCCACCGTGGGGTCCACATGGATGAGGTCGTAGCCTGCAAGGAGAGCGGCTTCGTACGAGCGCTTGACTCCTTCCATTGCCTTTTCGTATGGCCACATCTCAAGGGTCTGGATGTCCTTGAGCCAAGGGCCGCCATGGTCGATGCACGCGAGGAAATCGCCTGTGTAGTTGTTCCTGCGGGCTTCGCGCTTCATGGTGCGGACGAAGTCTTCCTGTGTCATCCCGGTATAGCCGCCGTCGTTGTCTACCTGGTTCAGGGTAGCGGCGAACAGGATGGGCGCATTGTTGCGCTTTGCGGCACGGAAGGCAGCTTTGATGACTGCGGGGGAGTTGGGGCAGACGGCCAGCAGCGTCATGGGTTTATGTCCTTGGGCCGTCAATTCCTGGATTCGGTTCAGGATACGTCTGAGTTTCGGGGTATCGTTTTCCATATATATGCAATGTTTATTGTTCCACACGCAAAAATACAACGCAATACTTATTTTTCAAAATAAATCTTACTGTTTCCTTTCTTTAGTTAATCATTTTGTGTTTCGAAAGCCTTCGTTTCGAAACAATGGCGACGTTGAAACAGTTTGTATTGTTTTTTTGCAAAAACAAATGTATATTTGCTTTTGGAATTATTTAAAAACGCCAATTCTTAAGAACATGAAACGAAAATACAGCACGGAAGAGAGGAGGAGTATGATACTCAATATGTTGCACGATTCCGGCAAGGTCATGATCGCTCCTCTTGTCGAAGCGTTCGGAGTTTCCGATGTTTCTATCCGCAAGGATCTGGCGGTGCTGGAAGAGAGGCAGTTGCTGGTAAGGGTGAAAGGCGGTGCGATAGTCTTGCGCCCGGGTGGCGAGAAGGAGGACATTTCCATCAGCCGCAAGCAGAAACTGCACGCCCGCGAGAAGGAGATGCTCGGCCGGTATGCGGCCTCCCTCATCAAGGAAGACGAAACCATAATCATAGATTCCGGTACCACGATGATGGAACTTGCCAGGAACCTGGATCAGTTCCAGAACCTTACCATCATCACCAATTCCCTCGACATCGCGATCATACTCAACGGGTACGAGCGTTTCAACGTAATCGTGCTCGGCGGTACGATCCGTGCCGTTTCGCATTCCACCGTGGGGATGATGGCCGAATGGGCGCTGAAGAACTTCTATTGCGACAAGCTTTTCCTGGGCGTGGACAGCGCCAATGTCAAGGATGGCTTCTCCACCCCGAACATCGAAGAGGCCAGCCTGAACCAGGCGATGATCTCTTCGGCCAGGGAAGTGATAGCCGTATTCGATTCCAGCAAGATAGGACGCAGGAGTTTCGCGCACATCGCCTCGCTTTCCGACGTGGGCACCATCATCACCGACAGCCAGGCACCGGAAGAGTTCCGCAACTATGTAAGTACCAACGGCATAAACCTTCACATCATCGATACCCAGTAATATGGCTAAGAAGCACAATTGGCTTGCGTACGCCCTTGTCACCATGGTTACATGGGGTATATGGGGCGCTTTTTCCGATTATCCGGACTATCCGGCCACCCTTACCTACGTGGTTTGGGCGATAAGCATGATTCCGTGTGCGCTCGTCGCTCTGGCCAACATCCGTTTCAAGCTGGATGTCCGCAAAAAATCCGTACTGCTGGGCCTTGGTGTGGGACTGCTTGGAGCGGCCGGCCAGCTGCTCCTGTTCGAGGCCCTCAAATACGGCCCGGCCTATATTATCTTTCCCATGATCTCCGTGGCCCCCATAGTCACGGTCATCCTGTCGACGGTTTTCCTCAAGGAGAGGGTAAGCCGCCTGGGAGTGCTGGGAATAGTGCTGGCCTTCGTCGCCCTGGTATGCTTCTCCCTTTCGGGCAAGACAGACGAAGCGGTTAAAGGGAACCTGTGGATACTGCTGGCATCGCTGGTTTTCATCTTCTGGGGTATCCAGGCCTTCGTCATGAAGGTGGCGAACAACTATACTCCCGACGCCGAGAGCATCTTCGTGTACATGGCGATATCAGCCGTGCTCCTGATTCCCGTGGCGCTCCTGATGACCGACTTCTCCCAGCCCATAAACCATTCTTTCAACGGTCCGTATCTCACCTTCTTCGTGCAGATACTCAACGCGATAGGAGCGCTTACCCTGGTATATGCCAACCGTTATGGCAAGGCCATGATAGTGGCTCCGCTGGGTGATGCCTGCGCACCGGTGATTACAGTGGCCATCTCGCTGGTGCTGTACTCGCACCTGCCTTCGCTGCCTCAGGTGATAGGCATCGTAGCGGCGATTGCATGTGTGCTGATTTTCAGCAGGGAATAAGGATCACTCCTCGATATCGGCTTCGAATCCTATCCTCTGACCGGGGACCAGGTGGTCGCATTCTATGCTGACCACGCTGTCGGCGGAGAGGCCGTCCACCTTGAATTCCAGCCATTTTTCCTCTCCGGGCATGAGCTCCGCAAGGCTCCAGTCGGAACGGACTCCGTCCACGGCTACATATGCGTCCCTGTAAATCGGAGCTACGCCGGTATTGGCCACCAGGATGCGCGCGATGTCTTCCTTGATGAGGAAGTCCTTGACCGTGAACTTGTAACCCATCGAAAGGGATGCTTCCCTGATGCGGTCCCACGACTGGTACCGGGGCTGCCCGTCACCGATGATGAAGGTCATGTGGTATTTCGCGACCTCATCCTCGAAGACGCGCCCGTGCATGCCTTCCGCGTCAAGGCAGTGGCGCTGGTCGCTGCTGGTGTAATAGCTGAATTCGCCGCCGAACGGCGCCGTCTTGTAGCGTTCTTCGCCGAAGAATTTCCAACTGCGGTAGTTGTAACCGTCGTGGTCGGCGCACATGAACGAGTCGTCGAAGTTGCCGAATCGCAGTGAAAGCAGGTCCTTGTTCTTCTGGAACGGGCCGTAAGTGTTGTCCGCGGCGTCTATGGAAATGCTGTATGTGGTATGGTGGAACCACTCCGCCATGTCCCGCATGAATTCAGCCTGGAAGTCCTTGTCGGGGAAGGTCCTGCCCATGATGAAGGGCCCGTCGTAGATGTGGTATTCCGCCCACAGTCCGTAACCTGTCTCCACGAAGGCGAGCCTCGGGTCGGTGTCGTAACGCTCGGCGAAACGCCTGTGGAATTCCTTGTGGAAGCGCTTCAGCTCCTCGCAGCGCCAGTCCGGGAAATAGGTCGTGGCTCCTTCGCTCTCTCCGACGGTCTCCTCATAGTCCGGCAAGGCCTTGATGTAGTCCGGCACTGCGCATTTCTGCCCTACATAGGTGTAACGGAAGCGCACTATGGCCTGGTGCCCCCTTTCCGCCACCTTTTCGAGAAGGCGGTCCATTGGAGTCCAGTCGAAGACGTCCTTTTCCTTGCAGACGTCGTTATACAGCATGTAGGAGAATTCGAGCTGGATGTCGTCCGTCCTGTTGCGGCTGTTGTCCGTCCAGAGTACGATGCCGGTCATCGGCTGCACCTTTTCCACCTTGCTCTGGAGCGCTACCCTTTTGAATTCGGTATCCTCCTTGGGTTCGTCCGGGCCGTCCGGAATGTCGGTTTTGGTGGAACACTGACATGAGGCGGCAAGCAGCAGTGCCGCGGCGAAAATGGTATGCAGGCGAGGGTTCATGGTCTGATAAATGATTGTCCGCCGACAAAAGTATAAAAAAATAAAATCAGCTCCAAGATTTGCACGCAACATTTATTTTATTTAAATTTACGGCTATGAAAAATCTTATAATTCGAAAGAATAATTTGATTATGACCACCATGAAGAAGATCATCCTCGCAGTGTCCGTCTTGCTGGCGGCGTGTGCTTGCAACAGGAAGGAAGCAGAACCTGCTGCGCCGGTAAAGAACGTCATTTACATTATAGGGGACGGGATGGGTATAGGCCAGATTACTTCCATGATCGTGGAGGCTCGTCCTGAAGCTACTTTCGTGGATACTCCCGGAATGAGCGTCGGGCTTGCCAAGACCTATTCGGCGAACGAAAGGGTAACCGATTCTTCGGCTGGCGGCACGGCCCTTGCCTGCGGGGTCAAGACCAACAACGGCGTGGACGCACTGACCCCTTCGGGCGACACCCTGACCAGCATCATGACTTATGCCAAGCGTGCCGGCAAGGTTACCGGCATCCTCGATTCCAGCGAGATGTTCGACGCGACGCCTGCCTGCTTCTACGGCTATGTGCCGGACAGGGACATGTGGGATGAACTTGCCCTCCAGCTGCCCGACGCCGGCGTCGACATACTTCTGGGTTCCCATATGGAATACATAAACGACCGCAAGGACGGCATCGACCTCACTCCCCGTTTCCTGGACAAGGGATACATCGTCACCGACAGGTTCGAGGATTTCATGGCCCTTCCCGGGTTCCACAGGATACTGGCCCTCTTCGAAACGGAGAAGATGATGGACATGCCCGGGGCGGAGCAGGATGACATGCTCACCCAGGCGACGCGGAAGACCCTGGACATGCTGGCTGGACTCGACAAGCCCGAAGGCTTCTTCCTCATGATAGAATCCGCCAGGATCGACCATTTCGGCCATGTGAACGATGCCGCAGGTATAGTCTCGGAGATGAAGAAGTTCAACCACACCGTACAGGCGGCCTTCGATTTCGCAAAAACCCACGAGGGGACACTGGTCGTCGTGACCGCCGACCATGAGACAAGCGGCCTGAGCGTGTATTACGATGACGAATACCTGTTCGCTGCGGCGGGAGGTGAAAAGACTCCCCACCCGGCCGGGCATACAGGTAATTTCGTTCCGGTATTCGCTTATGGTACAGGGGCTTCGGAATTCGACGGCTTTATGGAGAATACCGAGATTCCCCATCGCATAGCAAAGCTGGCAGGCCTGCCCCTTGACAATCCGACAGAATAGTATAAACATCACATCCGTCATACAAAATGAATTCCCTTAAAAGACATCCGATCTGCCTTCCGGCAATTGCAGGCGCGTTGCTTGCGCTTTGTTCATGTACCGCTTCCGTCCGCTCCGGCGACCTTATGATATCGCCCGGTGACGATCCCGGATTCAAACTGGAAGCCTCAGTATCGGACATACCGCTTTTCAAGGCGGCATCCCTCGCGGCGATTACCGTTTCCGGAGAAGAAGTCACCTTCAAGACTACCGGAAAGGAAAAGAAAAGCATCAGTGACAATTTCGGCAAAGGCCGCTGTTTCATCTTCAAGGGCGAGTCCGTTACCGGCCCGGCCATGACACGCGAGCTGCGCCTGAAGGTCTACGACGCCTTCCCGTCGACAGTGCTTGTCCAGGCGGTCTACCGCAATGCCTCCGGTGAGCCCGTCCCCGTCGATGCCTGGTCGCTGTGCGGCCTCGAAGTGAAGGCAGACCTCCCGGATCCGTATTTCTGGTCTTTCCAGGGGCAGTCCACCGAAGCCCGGGAAGATTGGCTGAAACCTGTCAGCGGGGAATTCAGCCAACGCAACTACATGGGAATGAACAACTCGGACTACGGCGGGGGCATCCCTGCAGTCTGCCTCTGGCGCAGGGACGCCGGAGTCATGATAGGCCATCTGGAGCCTGTCCCGCAGCTGGTCAGCCTGCCGGTGGCGATGGAGAAGGGTGCAGACTGCGCCACTGTTTCCCTCGTCAAGGAGTATGACGGGCCGCTGTCCCTCGCACCCGATGCCGAGCTTGAAACCTACACCGGCTTCATCCACGTGTTCAAGGGCGACTGTTTCCTGCCTTTGCGTAATTATGCGGCGCTCCTGGACAAGGTGGGGGTGCATATGCCGGTGAGCGTCCCCGAGGCTTATGAGACCGCTTGGTGTGCCTGGGGATATGAGAGGAAGTTCACCATCAAGGAGATTGTGGGAACCCTTCCCAAGGTGCAGGAACTCGGCTTCAAGTGGGCTACGCTCGATGACGGATACCAAATCGCCGAGGGTGACTGGGACCTTACCGAGGAGCGCTTCCCAGGCGGTGATGCCGACATGAAGTACATGGTGGACGAATTCCATAAATACGGACTGAAGGCCGAACTCTGGTGGGCGCCGCTGGCTGCGGATCCCGGCACGGATTTCCTCAGAAAGTATCCTAATTCGGTCATCCTCGACAAGGACGGAAAGCCGCAGGACATCACCTGGTGGGACAGTTGGTTCCTGTCGCCGCTCGATCCTGACGTGCGCAGGGAACAGTCCGGACTGGTGAAGAAGTTCATAGGTTATTACGGTTTCGACGGGCTCAAGCTGGACGGCCAGCATATGAACGCGGTGGCTCCGGACTACAATCCGGCACATCATCCCGACGATCCCGAGAAATCCTTCAGGGAACTTCCGGGCTTCTTCCGCCTCCTTCACGAATCGGCAAGGGAGATCAAGCCTAATTCGGTGCTGCAGTACTGCCCCTGCGGCGACTGCTTCTCGGTGTACAACCTTCCGTATATCGACAAGGCCGTATCTTCCGACCCCACCAGCAGCAGCCAGATACGCTCCAAGGGCTATGTGCTCAGGGCTTTGGCCCCGCAGTTGGCATACTACGGCGACCATATCGAACTTTCCGATGGGGAGAACGATTTCCCGACGCAGTTGGGCATAGGTGCCGTAATCGGCACCAAGTTCACCTGGCCCGCGGACAATCCGTACGTGACCCATTCGTATCTGCTCACTCCGGAAAAGGAAGCCCTTCTGAAGAACGCCCTGGCCATCTACGAAGAGAAGCAACTGGCCAGGGGATCCTACGTTCCCGGCCTGTACGACATAGGCTTCGACTATCCCGAAACCCATGTGCTGGAGCAGAACGGGAAGATGTACTATGCTTTCTATGCTACCGGAGAGCCGGTATCATCCGTGGAGCTGCGCGGCCTTGAAGAGGGCAGGACCTATCATATCACCGACTACTACAACCACAGGGACCTCGGCACAGTGAAGGCTTCGGCCCATACTGTGCTGGATGTAACTGTGGAAGGAAGCCTCCTGCTCGAGGCGGAAGGGATCTGACCCCCTTAAAGCAGGGAAGCCACAATCTCCTTCATCCTGTCGTATCCCGCTTCCATGCTCTCCAGAAGAGTCTCCTGGCTGCGGGTGCGGACGAGGTTGTGCTCGGGATACTTGATCTTGTAGTAAACGTCTCCGTCGATATAGTCCATGAGGAAGCGGAGCACCTGTTCGTAGGTGATGTATAGCGGAGCGAAAGCCAGCCATTCCTTTTCGGAATCGCTGAGGAAGTCCTTGACCTCCGACAGGTAGCCCTGCATATAGGCTTCGTACATGTCGAAACGTATCCCAACCTTGGAATAGTCGGGATCATCCTCGAATGTGTTGTTCGCATAAGAACGGATGGCATCGCCCACGTCGTTGAGGGAGGTACTGCTCATGACGGTATCCAGGTCTATGGCACAGAGGACCTTGCCGGTTGCGGCGTCGAAGAGGAAGTTGCTGAGCTTGGTGTCGTTATGGGTGACCCTCATGGGAAGGATGCCGTCCTCGACCATCTTCCAGAAATCGAGCATGCGCTGCCTGCGGCTTTCTATCCAGGAGATTTCGGTGGCCAGGTCCTTCACCCTGCCGGCCTTGTCGGCAGCGATGCTGGCGTCCCACTGCACGAAGCGCCAGCGGATATTGTGGAAGCCCTTGATAACTTCGGCGAGGGGCTTGTGGAAGTCGGAGAGCAGGGCCTGGAAGTGTCCCAGCCCAAGGCCTCCCTGGCGGGCGAGATCGGGGGTGTCGGCGATGTCGAAGGTCTTGCTGCCTTCGATGAAATCGGTAACCGCCCAGAATTCCCCGTCCTGGTCTTCCCAGTACGGCTTTCCGTCAAGTGCGGGAACTACGGTGAGGGTTTCCCTCATGGGGTCGGCGACCTTGCCCTTGATGTGCTCGGTCACGGCCACTATGTTGTCCATCATTGCCGGAACGTCCGGGAATATGTTCTTGTTCTTGCGCTGGAGGATATAGCGCCTGCCGCTGTCAGCGACAGCCACGAAGGTATCGTTGATGAAGCCGTCTCCGAGGGGCTTCACTGAAACAGCATTGCCGTCAAGGGCAAAATTACGGATGATTTCAGCAGTGTCCATGGTCAGTCTTTGATTATAAGTTCTACGGGGCAGTGGTCCGACCCGAAAATTCCGTTGTGTATGTCTGTGGAAAGGATGCGGCTGCGCATGCCTTCTGACACCAGGAAGTAGTCGATACGCCAGCCGACGTTCCTCTCGCGGGCCCTCATGCGGTAGCTCCACCATGAGTACCTGGCCTCGCCGGGATGCTGCATGCGCCAGCTGTCCACGAATCCGGCACCCAGCAGTTCCGTCATCTTTCCGCGCTCCTGGTCCGAGAAACCCGCATTCATGTGGTTGGTGTCCGGGTTCTTCAGGTCGATCTCTTCGTGGGCAACGTTCATGTCGCCGCAGATGACCACCCCTTTCCGGGCCGCGAGGCCGCTCACGTAGGCGCGGAAAGCATCCTCCCATTCCATGCGGTAGTCAAGGCGCTTGAGGCCGTCCTGCGAATTGGGCACGTAAACGTCGACCAGATAGAAATCCGGCATCTCGAGGGTGATTACCCTGCCTTCGCAGTCATGCTCTTTCATGCCTATGCCGTACGTAACCGAGAGCGCTTCCCTGCGGGTGTAGATGGCGGTGCCGGAATATCCCTTCTTTTCGGCGTAGTTCCAATAGGAAGTGTATCCAGGGAACTCCAGGTCTATTTGACCTGCCTGCAACTTGGTTTCCTGCAGGCAGAAGAAGTCGGCGTCGAGCTCCGCGAAGATATCGGCGAAGCCCTTGCCCGCGACTGCACGCAGGCCGTTCACGTTCCAGGATATGAATTTCATTCCAGGGTCCATTCAGCTCCGTCCTTGGTGTCCTTGACTACGATTCCGAGCGCTTTGAGGGAATCGCGTATGTGGTCGCTCATGGCCCAGTCCTTGGCTTCGCGGGCCTTGGCGCGTTCTTCGAGAACCATCTGCATGAGGCCGTCGATCACTTTGCCGCCTGCTTCGCCGGCCGCTTCCTCGTCGCGCAGGCCAAGGACTCCGAACACTATGTCGTCGAAGATCTGCACCAGCGTTTCGATGTCGCCTTTGCCGGGCTTGAAACTGCCTGCCTTCGCCGAGTTGATGAGCCTGACGGCTTCGAATATCCAGGAAATGGCGATTGGGGTGTTAAGGTCGTCGCAGAGGGCATCGTAGACCCCGTCGAAAATCTTGCGTACTTCCTCGGAAGAGGCGTCGCAGGCGTCTGGGGCGACGGCATCGCCCAGCTCCCCGTAAGGAATGTCCGGGAGCTTGCGGCCTGCCATCGCATAAAGGTCCCTGGCAGCCTGCATGAGGCGTTTGTATGCCTTTTCGGCGCCCTGCAGGGCTTCGTTGGAGAAGTCGAGGGTGCCGCGGTAGTGGGCCTGGAGGATGAAGAAGTGCACCGTCATAGGGGAATAAGCCTGCTCCAGTTTCGGGTGGTTTCCCGAGAACAGCTCAGGCAGGGT
>ONSD01000152.1 GCA_900320385.1 uncultured Bacteroidales bacterium | reverse complement strand
GCCCTTAACCTTGTCACCAACCTTGAGGTCGGGATCGAGGTTATCCCAAGGATGAGGTGTGAGCTGCTTGAGACCGAGGGCGATGCGCTTCTGCTCCTCGTTGAAGTCAAGGACGACAACCTTGATGGGCTGATCGAGCTGGACGATCTCTTCGGGGTGGTTGACGCGGCCCCAGGAAAGGTCGGTGATGTGGATGAGACCATCCACGCCGCCGAGGTCGACGAATACGCCGTAGTTGGTGATGTTCTTGACAACGCCCTCGAGGATCTGGCCCTTTTCGAGCTTGCCGATGAGCTGCGCCCTCTTGGCTTCCTGCTCAGCCTCGAGCAGAGCCTTGTGGGAAACAACCACGTTGCGGTATTCCTGATTGATCTTGACGATCTTGAAATCGATGGTCTGGTTTACGAACTGGTCGTAGTCGCGGATGGGCTTGATGTCGATCTGGCTGCCGGGGAGGAAAGCCTCGATGCCGAATACATCCACGATCATGCCGCCCTTGGTGCGGGTCTTGACGAAGCCCTTTACGACCTCGTCCTTCTCGTAAGCCTCATTGACCCTATCCCAGGACTTGAGGGCGCGTGCCTTCCTGTGCGAGAGCACGAGCTGACCCTTCTTGTCTTCGGCCGACTCTACATAGACTTCCACCTTGTCGCCGACTTTGAGGTCGGGGTTGTAGCGGAACTCGGGAGCCTGGATGATGCCTTCGCTCTTGCCGCCGATGGTGACGGTGATTTCGCGCTTGCCGACGGAGGTAACCTCACCTTCGACGACTTCGCCTTCCTTGACCCTGGAGAGGGTCTGGTCGTAGGCTTCCTGGATCTTTTCCTTTTCGGCGCCGCCATAGACGTCTCCGCCTTCAAAGGCTTCCCAGTCGAAATCTTCCGGCTTCACGGAAGCGTTGAGCCTGGTCCTGGTTTCTTTTTTCTCCTCTGCTGCGGGAGCGGCCTCTTCGATAACGGGGGCGGCTTCCTGTACGGGAGCGGTTTCTTTCACTTCTGCCGTCTGAGCGACAGTGTTTTCGGTTTCTGCCATAATTGGTTGAATAAAAACAAACTAGTAGTTTAACAATATGATTTTGCTCCGACCGGGCAGGTCCCGGTTCAAAAAGCCGACAAATATAGAAAATAATCTGTATATTTGTGTCCCAACAAACTAAAAATCAATGAATTTATTGCAATTCCTCCAAATCTTCACCCTCGTTACAGGCGCGATATACCTGATAATGCAGATCCTGCAGAACAAATACATGTGGTATGTGTACATTCCCAGCTGCGCCGCACAGGCCTGCGTTTACCTGATGCAGAGCACCTGGGCCTTCTTCGCCCTGAACCTATACTACATAGTGATGGGTTTTGTCGGAATCTACAACTGGAAGAAGGACGCAGCGGAACTCAAGGCGGAGGGGAAGGAAAAGAAGAAAGACAGCACCATACACCTCAACCGTTTTACCCACAAGGAGCTGTGGATCAGCGCCGCCATCGTTGCCATAGGCATCCCGGCCATCTATTTCGCCATGAAGGCTCTCGGCGACCCCAACCCGCTGCTCGACTCGTTCACGACCACGCTGAGCATAATCGCCACATGGTGGCTCACCCGTTCGCACATCCAGCAGTGGTTCATGTGGATCATCGCAGACATCTTTGCGATAGGCCTGAACATCTCGCTGGGCAACTGGTGGTTCGTAGCCCTGTACTCCTTCTACATCCTCTCGTCCTTCTTCGGCGTTTGGAACTGGTACAAGAACGGTGTATATCTAGCGGAACAGGTTCCAGAGGGCAATTAGGATCAGGACTACGCCTCCGGCGATTTCGGAACTGCGTCCGAAACGCGCCCCTATCCTGCTGCCGCCGAGGATGCCCAGCACCACCGATACGGCAGTAACGGCGAACACCGCCGCAAAGAGAGGGACGAATCCCTTCCATTGAAGACCGGCTATCGACTGCGACGCTCCCACAAGGGCGGCGTCGATGCTCGTGGCCAGGCCTCCTAAAAGCACGTTGCGGAAAGAATCCAGGTTACGCACCTCCTGCTTGCCCGATATGCCCTCGCGGAGCATGGAGACTCCCACCAGCACCAGCAGCAGGAAAGCAAGCACCCTGGCCGCATGGCCTACGAAACCATGGAGGAGTTCTCCCAGGCCCCATCCCGCAAAGAGGAGTCCTGCCTGGATGACGGCGAAGGAAAGCGAGATCAAGGTGACGTTCTTCCAGTCTATCCGGCGCACGGTGACGCTGGAGCAGAGACTCACCGCGAAGCAGTCGGCGCAGAGGCTGACGGCAAGCAATATCGCTCCCCAGAGACTCATGGCTTGAAAAGCTGACGGTTGGCTATGGAGCGGCCCAGGGTGAGCGTATCGGCGTATTCAAGATCGTCGCCGAAGCCTAGGCCGCGTGCGAGAGTGGTCACTTTGGCCGCAAGGCCCTCTATCTGCCTGAAGATATAGAACGACGTGGTTTCACCCTCCACGTCACCGCTCAGGGCAAGTATCACTTCCACAGGGACTTCAGCGGCCTTGAGCCTTTCGGTCAGACGGGAGATGGTCAGGTCGGAAGGCCCTACCCCGTCGATGGGAGAGATAATGCCTCCGAGGACGTGGTACACTCCCCTGTATTCCCCGGTGGCTTCGATGCTCATGACGTCCCGGACGCTCTCCACCACGCAGATCAGGGAATGGTCCCTGGAAGGGTCGGAACAGATGCCGCACTCATCCCCGTCGGAGATCATGCTGCAGTGCCTGCAGTAGTGCACGTCATCGGCCAGTGCGCCTATCGAATCGGCGAAATGGTGTATGTTCTCCGACGGTTGCTTTAGAAGATGCAGGGCCAGCCTGAGGGCGCTCCTGGAACCCACTCCCGGAAGGGAACTGAGGGCTTCCACCGCACCCTGGAGGGTTTTTGAAGGGTATCCGTTCATAAATCTCCCAAAGATAGCATTATTTTCTGAAAAAATTTTTACTTTTGCAGGCTGACTTCTCCGTGACGTCAGCTAACCCGTAAAGTATAACCCCTTCCGACGCCAGTGTGCCGGGAACAAAAACAGGAAGCGGAATGATCAGCATTTTCTACAGGCAGGGAGCTGAGATCATTGTAAGCCAAGCAGAAACGGAGTTTGCATCTATCAGCAAAAACAGTGTACTTTGGATAGACCTCCTCTCGCCGACAGGCGATGAGAAGCGGGCCGTCGAAACGTTCCTGGGCACTGAAATCCAGAGCCGCGCCACTGCCGAAGAAATCGAGAGTTCTTCCCGTTTTTCAGAAACCGAACACGCCATATTCGCCAATACCAACTTCCTGTCCCCTACCGGCGACGAGATGTCGGAAGATGCCGTTTCGTTCACCATCGTTAGCGACACCCTCGCCACCCTGCGCGAGATCCCGCTGCGGTCGTTCACCTCGCTCCAGCGCCGTATCCTGGCACGTCCGGCACAGTACGATAACGGATGGACGGTGTTCACCGCCATAATGGACCAGCGTATCGACCTCGACGCCGATATCGTGGAGCTCATGAGCAAGGAGACTTCCCAGTTCAGCAAGCGCATCAACCAGAAAGAAGATATCAACGAAGACTTCCTCCTGGACATCAACCAGTTACAGGAGAATGCCATGATGGTCCGCGAAAACATAGTGGACAAGCAGCGCCTGCTCACCAACATACTCAAGAGCGACCGCTACCCCGACAGGCTCGAGGCCAAGCTCAACGTGCTGCTGCAGGATATTTCGTCGCTCATCAACCACACCAATTTCAACTTCGAGAGGCTTGAATACCTGCAGGATACCGTACTGGGCATAATCAACCTGGACCAGAACCGCATAATGAAGGTATTCACCCTCATCAGCGTGCTGCTGATGCCGGCTACGCTGATAGCGAGTTTCTACGGAATGAACGTCACTCTGCCCTTTGCGGAGTTCCCGCTGGCCTGGCTGGGGATAGTTGCGGTGATGGTAGTCGTGGTGCTGGCGGTCATCTACATGTTCCGCCGCAAGGAACTTCTCTGAACCGGATTACATGAGCCACTCCGAGACGTCCGTGCCCTTGGCGCGGGCGTTCCTGATTTCTGTGGATGAAATGTCCACCATGGGGGCGTCGATAAGTGACACGTGGCAGCGGATATGACGCTTGCGGCAGTGCTCCCGGACGGCTTCAAGAAGTTCCGCGGAGTCGAAGCCCCTGCGGGGATACACCACCACGTCATAATCGGTAAATATGCGCCTGGAGCAGCGCCAGCGCGGCAGACCCGCAAGATTGTCGGCACCCATCACCAGCGTGAAGGTATTACCGGGCTCACGTGCCTTGAGGGCGTCCAGGGTCTTTATGGTGTAGTTGGGCGGCGGTATGTTCAGCTCGACGTCATCCACCCATACGTGCAGGTCGGGATGGCGTTTCACCGCTGCGACCGCATCCTCGTATCTCTTGCGTGCGTTGAGGGCCTTGGACGGGTCCTTGAAGGGGTTCTGCGGTGATATCACGAGGTACACCCAGTCGAAAGCCTGCTCATGCGTGAGGTACTCCATTATGGCCTGGTGGCCTATGTGCAGGGGGTCGAAGGATCCTGGGTAAACCGCTATCTTCATCGGGAGAGGAATTCCTTTACCATGCCTTCGGCTTCGTCGAAAGCCGTCTGCAGGTCGTCGTTGATGAGTATACGGTCGAACCTTGGGGCGTATGTCATCTCCTCTTCGGCCTTGGCGACACGTTTTTCGATATCTTCGGCGCTGTCGGTTCCACGCTTTACCAGCCTCTCGCGCAGGACTTCCACGGAAGGAGCCTGTATGAACACGGACAGGGCCTTGTCGCCGAAGTACTCCTTGAGGTTCACCCCGCCCTTCACGTCCACGTCGAATATCACCACATGTCCGGCTTTCCAGATGCGGTCTATCTCACTCTTGAGCGTGCCGTAGAAACGTCCCGGGTACACTTCTTCGTACTCCACGAATCCACCGGCAGAAACGCGGGAACGGAATTCCCCTTCGCTGAGGAACCAATAGTCCACCCCGTCCTTTTCCTCTCCCCGGGGAGCACGCGACGTGGCAGAAACCGAGAATTCCATTCCGGAGAAAGTGTCGAGGATATGGTGCACTATGGTGCTTTTTCCGGAGCCTGACGGGGCTGAGAAGATAAGGGCCTTGCCTTTTGTTCTTTTCTTCTTGCAAAGAGGCATTTTATTGCAATTATTATATGGACTTTTGTGCAAAATTAACTAAATTTGCGCAGCTTTCAGTGTATTTATCTTTTAATCCGATAAAAAAATGGTTAGTTACAAAGATCTTGGCCTGGTGAACACCCGCGAGATGTTCGCAAAGGCCGTAAAGGGCGGATATGCTATCCCCGCATTCAATTTCAACAACATGGAACAGCTGCAGGCCATCATCCAGGCCGCTGCCGAAACCAAATCCCCGGTGATCCTCCAGGTGAGCAAGGGCGCACGCAACTATGCGAACCAGACCCTTCTCCGGTACATGGCCCAGGGAGCTGTGGAATATGCGAAGGAACTTGGCTGGGAGAATCCCCAGATCTGCCTCCACCTCGACCACGGCGACAGCTTCGAACTCTGCAAGAGCTGCGTTGACTTCGGTTTCTCGTCCGTGATGATCGACGCCTCCAGCAAGCCTTACGAGGAGAACATCGAGCTCTCCCGCAGGGTTGCCGAATATGCTCACAAATACGACGTCACCGTCGAGGCTGAACTCGGCGTACTCGCCGGCGTAGAGGATGAGGTTTCGGCAGAGGAATCCCACTACACCCGTCCCGAAGAGGTGATCGACTTCTCCAAGAGGACCGGTTGCGACTCCCTCGCCATCTCCGTAGGCACCAGCCACGGCGCATACAAGTTCCGTCCCGAGCAGTGCACCCGCGACCCCAAGACAGGCCGCCTCGTGCCCCCGCCGCTCGCATTCGACGTGCTTCACGAAATCGAAAAGAAGCTCCCCGGCTTCCCGATCGTCCTTCACGGTTCTTCCAGCGTTCCGCAGGAATACGTGGACATCATCAACGCCAACGGCGGACATCTGCCGGATGCAGTAGGTATCCCGGAGGAACAGCTCCGCGAGGCTTCCAGGAGCGCCGTCTGCAAGATCAACATCGACTCCGACAGCCGTCTCGCAATGACCGCAGCCATCCGCAAGACCCTGAACGACAAGCCCGGCGAGTTCGACCCGCGCAAGTACCTCGGCCCCGCCCGCGACGAAATGAAGAAGCTCTACATCCACAAGATCGTAGACGTCCTCGGCTCTGACGGCAAGGCTTAATCCTGACTCCGGAGCAGTCCGGACAGACACTTAGACCGACCCCGCCCTTTCCGGCGGGGTTCGTTTATTTGTCATTGGCCGGCTAAGCCAGGATGCGGGCGATATCGGAATCCGTGGCGGAAGGAGCCAGGCTGCGGATGCGGGAGACGAGGAAGGAGTAGGATTCCTGCGGGGTGCAATCACCCGGACCGCCGGTCTCTTCCGCTTCCGCAACGTCTGATGCAAAAGACTCGAAGGCGGCGAAGGGTCCCGGAACCGGTGCGTCAGATGGATTCCCGAAAAGGTCTTCGGGACGGCAGAAAGTTGCCCGCTGCCACCCGCTGTAATGCAGGTCGGCGCCTCTGTATACCCTTTCGAAATCGCCGATTACCAGCAAGGTACGATGTTGGAGCCTGGCTACCAGGTTGTCGGCTGCAGCCTTCCGGATGCCAAGCAGACGCCGTACATCTGCAGTGGAGCAGGAACCGTTCTTACGCACAAAGTCCATTATGCAGCCCGCCATTCCTTCTTCCTCCACCGCCTTGGCCTTGTTCCCCCCCTTTTTGACCTTACACTTTTTCACCGGAGCCGAAACGGCATTCCTCCGCCAATTCATCAGATGCCGGTAGCATTCCTCGCTTGCAAAGGCGGCCTTGCCGCCGAGCAGGAACTTGCCGTAAGCAACCCTGCCGCTTTGCACGGCAAAGATCTTCCAGTCCCAGGGGCCCAGCTCATCCCCGTCGAACCAATGGTCGCGCGGAGTCAGGTCCTCTATGGAATAGCCCGGGATATGATTGGCGAAAAACGGGATCAAGCCGGCTTCCATGATGTCGGCGAACATGTCCTCAGGGCTGCAGACGGGCTTCATGACTGAAAGGGGTTTACACTATTCCACGTCAAGTATGGCATGGTTCGGGGATTCCTCCGTCCAAGCCTGCCAGCCGCCGCCGGGGTTGCCGGACCTGGCGAAATTGCACCACGCGTCCTGGATGCGGCCGGACAGGGCATAATCGCCCTCCGTGAACGGCCGGCTGCTCCTGGCGAGCGTTCCGAACACATACCAGAGTTCCGCGGCGTGGAAGGCTCCGGCTACGATCTCCCCCGGGAGTTCGCGGTTGAATTCATAGATATACACCGGATTTGCGCTTTGGGCGGCGCGGAAGCGGGCAAAATCATCGCATCCCTCCCCCAATCCGAGGGCATCGTCCTTGGTGCCGCCTACCATGTAGGGGATGTCGGCTATCGCTCCGGCCTCGGCAGACGACCAGAAAGCCTTGAAAGAATCACCTGAAGCGGGCCACCAAGCGAAGGGCCCGGGCATTGAGGCAGCCGCGCTGTCGGCCAGGGCATAGATCTCCTGCCACGGCAGGGCGCGGAGTTCAGCCAGAGTCTTTCCGCCTGAGAGTTCCTGCAGTTTGAGGGCCAGTGCCGTGCACGATTCCGCTGAATGTATGTCCGTGGTTTCCAACGGGTTGGTGCCGCCGCTCTGGATAATCGCCCGAGTGAAGAGCCCTTTTGAGAGAGGAGATGCACAGAGGAGCTTGACGCTTATGCCTCCCGCACTCTGGCCGGCGAGAGTGACATTGTCCGGATCCCCTCCGAATGCACCTATGTTGTCGCGGACCCATTCCAATGCCGCCAGCTGGTCCAGCAGGCCGAAGTTTCCGTCGCTGCCGGGATTCTCTTCCAGAACCTGGGGATGGGCGAAAAAGCCAAATACGCCGAGCCGGTAATTGACAGAAACCAGGATAACGCCCCGGCGTGCCATTCCGTCGCCGTCGAATTCAACTTCCGAAGACCAACCACTGCGGAATCCGCCGCCGTGTATCCATACCAGCACGGGCAGCTTGTCGCCCGGACGGGCATCGGAAGGGCACCAGATATCGAGGGTGAGACCGTCTTCATCGAGTTCGGCATAACCTCCGGTATAATACTCGTGCCAATAGAATTCACCTTCCTGGGCGACGGGTTGGGGGATGGCCTTCCCGAATTCATCCGCGTGAAAAACGCCCTTCCAGGCCGGGGCCGGCTGCGGCGCTTTCCAGCGGAGGTCGCCTACGGGTGCCGCGGCGAACGGCACGCCTTTGTAAACCGTAACATCCGCCCCGCTTTCCGACGGGACACCGGCCAGTCTGCCACCCTGCACGGTTACATAATTTCGGGAACATGCCCCCGCAACGATGATGGAGGCGACAATGAGGATCCTGGAAAGTTTCATCGGCTTGTAGTTTCAGTCTGCACTGCAAGGTAAGCATTTTTGACGATAACGCGAAACCCCGCCGGCTAAGGCAGGGTTTCGGAAGTGTAGGTGCAGATCATTACTGCTCGTCGGGCTTGTCGTTGCCGTAGTCGGGGCCGGGACCGCCCTGGCCGCCCTGGGGACCTTGCTGTCCGCCGAACGGGTTGCCTCCCTGCGGGCCCTGCTGGGCGCCGCCCTGGGCAGCGCGGCTCATGTCTTCGGAGGCAGCGTGCCAGGCCTCTTCGAGCTGCTTCTGGTAACGGTCGATATCGTCGAGGTTCTGGCTCTTGACAGCCTCCCTGAGAGGATTGAGGGCAGCCTCGATGGCACTGCGCTTGTCGGCCGGGATCTTGTCGCCGTAATCCTTGAGGTTCTTCTCGCTCTGGAACACCAGTGCATCGGCACCGTTGATCTTGTCGGCACGGTCCTTGGCCAGCCTGTCGGCCTCTTCGTTTGCCTTGGCCTCGTCGCGCATGCGCTTGATTTCGTCATCGCTCAGGCCGCTCGACGCCTCGATGCGGATATGCTGCTCCTTGCCGGTCGCCTTGTCCTTGGCGGATACGCTCAGGATACCGTTGGTGTCGATGTCAAATGAGACCTCGATCTGCGGGATGCCACGCGGTGCGGGAGCGATGCCATCCAGGTGGAAGACACCTATCTGCTTGTTGTCCTTGGCCATGGGGCGCTCGCCCTGCAGGACGCGGATCTCGACCGAAGGCTGGTTGTCGGCAGCCGTGGAGAAGACCTGGTCCTTGTGTACCGGGATGGTGGTGTTGCTCTCGATGAGCTTGGTCATAACGCCGCCGAGGGTTTCGATGCCCAGCGAAAGCGGGGTAACGTCCAGAAGGAGCACGTCCTTCACGTCACCTGCGAGCACGCCGCCCTGGATGGAAGCGCCGATGGCGACAACCTCGTCGGGATTCACGCTGCGGTTGGGTTCCTTGCCGAAGAAGTTCTTGACGAGCTCCTGGATCTTGGGGATACGGGTTGAACCGCCCACGAGAAGCACTTCGTCGATGTCGGAGGCGCTCAGGTGAGCGTCTGCTAGTGCCTGGCGGCAGGGTTCGATGCTCTTCTGGAACAGGTTGTCGCAGAGGGCTTCGAACTTGGCGCGGGTAAGGCTCTTGACAAGGTGCTTTGGGCCTGTGGCGTCGGCGGTTATGTAAGGCAGGTTGATTTCGGTCTGGGTCTGGTTGGAGAGTTCGATCTTGGCCTTTTCGGCAGCCTCCTTGAGGCGCTGCAGGGCCATCGGGTCCTTCTTGAGGTCGAAACCGCCGTTCTCGGCAGCGAACTCGCCGGCGAGCCAGTCGATGATCACCTGGTCGAAGTCGTCGCCGCCCAGATGGGTGTCGCCGTTGGTGCTCTTTACTTCGAACACGCCGTC
>ONSD01000153.1 GCA_900320385.1 uncultured Bacteroidales bacterium | reverse complement strand
TAGGTCTTCTGCTGGGCGGAGATGGCACCGCAGAGCAGCAACGCACAAATGAATGTCAGGGCTCTTTTCATGTTTGATGGGTAAAACGATTTCCTAAATATAGCAATAATAATCGTTATTCTTCGACACGCCCGTTCATCGTACCCGGATTTGAATAATACCTACTTGCCGTCGAGCGCGTGGTCGGCGGGGATGTTTTCGCCGTTCCATACCCTCACTGAAGTCCACGGGGTGTCGGCACCTGCCCAGAAGGGATCGCTTTCCGGCAGGCCCAGCGCAACCAGGCCGGCGGTGCACAGGTAAAGGCTGCCCGTGGAGATATATCCTTCGCCTATTCCGGGCTGTGCACCGTTGAAGCCAACCTTGAGCCAGCCATGCGCATCGAAAGTTCCCGGAGCGGCTATCTGCCTGGAAATCACCTTCGTAAGAGCGCAGCGTGCAGCCGCCGGGTTCGTGCCTGCCGGCAGGATGTGCCTCAACGCAGCGTCCGAAAGGGCATGGAACGCGCCGAAGCGGTAAGCCAACGAGCGGCCCACTGCCGGATAGCTGCCGTCGGGGGCGATGAGCCTCTCCTGCAGGGCGGCATAGCGGGCATAGCGGGCAGGCTCCTGTTTATACTGGGCAGGAACCGCGATTCCGTGCTTTTCGAGGACGTCCAACACGTTCGAGAGCATGGGATGGATGACGAAACTGTTGTAATAGTCGAGATGGAAGACGGTTCCGTCGCTGTACCAGCCGTCGCCGACGTACCAGTCCACGAAGCGGGACAGGGCGTAATCGATGGGGGCGCTTTCGTATTCGCCGGTGAATTCCAACAGGGCCGCCTCAACCATTGCGGAGAAGAGCAGCCAGTTACTCTCGTAAGGCTTTATCACCCGCGAAGATTTGAGGGCGCGGACGAGATTCTGCTGCGTTTTGGCGTCCAAACCGTCCCAAAGTGCGTGCGGAGCGCGGACCAGGCCCTGTGCAAGGAAAGCGGCGTCCACTAGCGGCTGGTCGCCGTCGCAGAAGTTGAGGAAGTCGGGCGAAGACGGATCCACCGCGTTGGAAACCGCCTTGACGGCAAGGGCGCGGTATTCCTCGCGCAGACGGCATTCGGCGGCGTTCCCGCCTTCCAGTTCAAGCCATGGAGCAATGCCGCAGATTACCCTTCCCAAGGCCTCCAGATGGGTATAGCGTCCCCTGCCGCGGCCGGAAGATTCTACCGGAAGATCCTTCTTCAGGCGCCCTTCGGCAAGGGCCGTGAGCACCGGACGGCAAACCCTGTCCAGGGCGCTCAGCCACATCTGCCGCTGTGCATTCGGGCTCCACTTCGCAGGCACCTGGGTTATCGGCTTGCCCTCCATAAGCTTCTTCAGCCTCATCAACGCCTCCACATAGTAATAGTCGGCATAGGGGATAGGCTTGTCGATATTCCTGCCCTTGGGCAGGTCGCCCGTGCTGTGCATGAGGGTGAAAAGGGCGTTGGTGCCTTTCTTCGCCAGATATTTGGTGCCGGTGAGCGAAGTCAGCTGCTTCTCGGCGAAGCGCAGATAGCCCTCTTTGCCGGTAAGGGTGTAGAGCTCGATCAGGGCGGAAGCCATTATGGCCCCTGCGGATGCGTCGCGGGGCGTATCCTTGCCGGGAGCGGCGTTATAGTCCCAATAAGGAATCTTGTCCGCAGGCATGTTGGGATGCGACATAAGGAACGCCGCGATCGTCTCGGCCTGCCCGAGATAATCCTCATTGCCGGTCTGGCGGTACATCATCGTAAAGCCGTAAAGGCCCCAGCTCTGCCCGCGGGCCCAGGCGGAATCGTCCGCGAGTCCCTGCACTGTAACCTTGCGCCAGGGCTGGAAGGTGGTGGTGTCGTAATCCAGCAGATGCCAGGTACTGCCGTCCGGGCGGAAATGGTTGGCCATGGTGGTATGGGCGTGGATGTCCGCGATCCTGGCGAAGCCCGGCCTGCCCGTAAGTCCCGTTACCGATGTGAGCAGCTCGAGGTTCATCATATTGTCGATGATCACCATGAACTGCGCCTGCCCCGAGTTGTCCCAGGAGCGAAGGCAGCCGATTTCGGGATTGAAACGGGTGCACAGCGAGAGGGCGGCATTCTCCAGCACCGCGCGATAGTCTTCGCGGCCCGTGAGGCGGTATGCGTTGCCGAAGCTGCATCCTATCATGAAGCCCACGTCGTGGGTGGAGGTGTTGAATTGCTCGCCGCGGAGACGTTCGGTCATGTCTTCGGCTGCGGTGCGGAACGACTCCTTGCCGGTATATTCATACAGATACCAGAGTTCGCCGGGGAAGAAGCCGCTGGTCCAGTCGCCGGAACCGGTGAATATCAGTTGCCCGTCCTTCCCCATGCCGAGGGGGATGTCCCGCCGGGGCGAAGGCGGAGGCGTGAGGGCGTCATACATCAGTTCAGCCTGCTCCTGCGCCCGTGCAAGGCCCTTTTCGATTATGCCCGCCATCTTCGGCGACGGGCCGCCCGCCACAAGCAGCGCCGCGGCAGCGATTATGGTAAATTGAGTCATGCCTATTGTTCCAGATGGATGTTGCTGAAATACGCCGTTTCGGTAAGATTCTCTTCGTGCGAGCAGATGTAAAGGCCCACTACGCATTCTGCCGGCAGGTCCATTTCGATGGAAGCTTCGTCGGCTCCGGCAAGGTCGCCCGTGCACATCGACAGCTTGCTTCCCTTGCGCGTCAAGCGGATGGGAGTCGTGCCCCTGGAGGTCTTGTCGGGAGTCTCTTCAAGCGTGGGGCCGCCCGTCTGGGCACGGTACTGCAGGGATGTGAGTCCGTCGCCGTGGATGGCGATGTCGGCGTAGCGGGAGTGCGGATCCATGCTTTCGCGTATCATGAAACCTATTTTGCGGTGAGGATTGACGCCTTCGCCTTCAAAGGTAACGTCTCCCGAGAGGACGAAGTCGCCGGATATCTCCTTCCAGACGATGAAGCAGGCGTCGGTGTCGTTCCAGAGGTTGACTCCGGCTCCGGTAAGGGCGTAGGTGCCGGTAGCTTTGTCGTAGGAGAACGTGCCTGGGATGCTTACGGAGCCTACGTCAGCAGCTTCCTTGAATATCTGCTTCGGGGCGGAAGTGCAGGCCACCGCAAGGGCGAGGACTGCGAGGGAAAGGGTTGTTTTCATGGGACATACTTGATTTTGAACGAATTTGGCAAAAAATCCATATAAATCCAAATCAGCGAAAAAAAGCATATCTTTGCAAATAGATTAATAACAGTCTAAAATGAAAAAATCCATCATCCTCATGCTCGCCGCTTCGACTCTGCTTTTCGCTTCGTGCGCGAGCTCCCGCTTCTATTCCGAAAAGGCTTCCGCCATCCAGCCCATAGCCTTCATCCAGCCGTATTCGTATATCACCGACGCCATCGACGACTGGGCTACCGAGTATCTCGACGAAGTTTCCCAGGTTAACCAGGAGCTTTTGAGCAAGGCCGTCAATTCCGTAGGCTTGCCCATACAGAAGTCGGTAGCGATGGCTTACAACAAGGAGGAACGTTCCGCCCTG
>ONSD01000154.1 GCA_900320385.1 uncultured Bacteroidales bacterium | reverse complement strand
ATTACACAGTTACTTACAGTAAATATGGGATAAAGGCTGAGGCTGCGGCGACGCCGCGCAGCGGCATCGAGCGCTATACCTTCCCCGCAGGCCGGGCCAACCTGATAGTCAACCTGGGTGAAGCACTTACCAATGAGCAGGGCGGCTGGGTACGCCGCGTCAGCCCCACCGAGATCGAGGGCATGCGCCTGTGCGGCGGCTTCGGCTATACCGGCCAGGCAGTGTTCCCGCTGTACTTCTTCGTCCGTGTGGGCAAAGTGCCGGAATCGGGCGGCTTTTTCAAGAAGCAGCCTCCCATGACCGCGGAAGCCGCCTGGGACCCGGATGCGGGCAAGTACAAGGTTTATTCTGAGTACGGCGGCGAGATGGCCGGGGACGACTTTGGATACTGGTTCAGCTGGGATGTGGCGGAAGGAGAAAGCATCTGTGTCCAGACCGGAGTGTCGTTTGTCAGCTGCGCCGGGGCCAGGGAGAATCTGGAAGCGGAACAGGGAGAGCCGGACTTCGACCTGGTGCGCTCCCAGGCGGCAGACGCCTGGGAAGAGGCCCTCGGCAGGATAAAGATCGAAGGGGGCACTCCGGAGCAGAGGCGCGTTTTCTACACGGCGCTGTACCATACCCTCATCCATCCCAACATCCTGGAAGATGTGAACGGGGAGTATCCCATGATGGGCGGCGACGGCAGGACCGGCAGGGTGGAGCCGGGGCACCACCGCTACACGGTGTTCTCGCTGTGGGATACCTGCCGCAACCTGCATCAGCTGCTGACCCTTGTCTACCCTGAAAAGCAGGCCGACATGCTGCGCAGCATGGTGGATATGTACAAGGAAAGCGGCTGGATGCCCAAATGGGAACTGTACGGCCGCGAAACCTACATAATGGAAGGTGATCCGGCGATACCGGTGATAGTTGACAGTTACCTCAAGGGCCTGCGGGACTTCGACGCGGACGCCGCCTGGGAAGCATTCGTGAAATCGGCCGACACTCCCGCAAATCCCCTGCGGCCGGACAACATGCCGTACAACGGGCAGGGCTTCATTCCCCTCGGACTCTACGCGGCCGATTTCTCCGGCGACAATTCGGTTTCGCACGTCCTGGAATACTGCGTGGCCGATGCCGCATTGAGCGCGCTTGCAAAGGAAAGGGGTGATGACGCCGCTGCGGCGAAGTATCTTGCCCGTTCCGGCAACTGGGCCCGCTATTACAGCCAGGAGTCGGGCACCCTCCGCCCGCTCAACGCGGACGGCAGCTTCCTGGAGCCTTTCGATCCTAGGCAAGGGGAGAACTTCGAGCCCGTGCCCGGATTCCATGAGGGCAGCGCATGGAACTATACCTTCTATGTCCCGCACGACATCCCGGGCCTGGCCAGGCTGATGGGCGGTCCGCAGGTTTTCTGCTCCAGACTGCAGAAGGTCTTCGACGAGGGCCTTTTCGACCCGGCCAACGAACCCGACATCGCCTACCCCTACCTGTTCAGCAAGTTCAAAGGCTACGAGTGGCGCACACAAAAGATTGTGGATGAGCTGCTTGCGAAGCATTTCACCCTTGCGCCCGACGGCCTCCCGGGCAATGACGACTGCGGCACCATGAGTGCCTGGGCCGTATTCTCGATGATGGGGCTGTACCCCGACTGTCCCGGACGGCCCACCTACACCCTCACCACCCCGACTTTCGACAGGGTGGAGATATCCGTGCCGCAGGGCCCCCGGATCACCATCACCCGAAAGGGCGGAGGCCGACGGATCTCGTCCATACGCTCCGGAGACAGGCCCCATCGCTCATATACGATAACGCATGCCGGACTCCTCAGCGCCGGAACCCTGGAATTCAGGTGTACTGCTTCCAAACAGAACTGACTTATAGACTATATACTACGATGAAAACTATTCTGCATAAGGCATATATGGTCCTCGGCGCTTCGATGATGGCCGTCTCCGTCCTTCTGACAGCATCCTGCTCCGAAGCTTTCGTGCAGGATCCGGTGGATCTTGTGAATCCCCTGATGGGGACCGCTTCGGATTTCAGGCTCAGCACAGGCAACACCTATCCCGCGATAGCTCTGCCGTGGGGGATGAACTTCTGGACGCCGCAGACCGGAACGAAAGGCGACGGCTGGCAGTACACCTACGGAGCCCATACCATAGCCGGCTTCAAACAGACCCATCAGCCAAGCCCGTGGATCAACGACTACGGCTGCTTCAGCGTCATGCCGGTCCGCCTTCAGGAGGGACAGACCCCGGAGATGATGCTTGCCGAGGATGCGCGCCGCAGCTTCTTCTCGCATCAGAGCGAAACCGCCCTGCCATACTTCTACAGGGTATACCTCGCCGATCATGACGTGAGTGTTGAAATCACGCCCACGGAGCGTGCGGCCGTAATGCGCCTCACTTTCCCGGAGAGCAATGCAAGCGGCTTTGTGATAGACAGTTACGGCGGTGAATTGCAGATTGTGGACGACCGTACCATAATAGGATCCACTTCCTATAACCACGGCGGGGTGCCGGAGAATTTCCGCAACTGGTTCATCATCCGTTCCGACAAAGCTTTCGTGCTTACCGCCAGCGAAGAAGGCCATACTGCCATAGTGGGCTTCTCCACCCGCCGCGGCGAACAGGTGAATCTCCGCATGGCGTCTTCGTTCATCTCCGCCAGTCAGGCCGAGGCGAACCTGCAAGAAGCCGGCGGCTCCTTCGACGAAGTGAAGTCCGCCGCAAAGGCCCGCTGGAATGAGGTGCTGGGCCGCATAGCGATAGCAGGGGGCACGCCGGAGCAGCAGAAGACCTTCTACAGCTGCCTTTACCGCTGCACCCTCTTCCCCCGCAAATTCTACGAAATCAGCGGAGGCAGGCAAGTCCACTACAGCCCCTACGACGGCCTCGTCCACGACGGCCCGCTCTATACCGACACCGGATTCTGGGATACTTTCCGGGCCCTTCTGCCCCTTACCAACCTCGTTTATCCCGAAGTCGGCCGGGAGATAGTCCGGGGCCTGGCCAACATCGCCCGGGAGAACGATTTCCTCCCCGAATGGGCGAGTCCGGGCCACCGCGACTGCATGGTGGGCAACAACTCCGCGTCGGTGGTGGCCGGAGCAGCGCTCGCCGGGCTGGTGTCGGACGAAGACCTGCAGGTGCTCTACAAGGCCCTGGTATACGGGACTGAACATTCGCACCCCGGCATCGAGTCTTCGGGCCGCTACGGGCACGAGTATTACAACAGCCTTGGCTATATACCGTGCGACGTGGGCATCAACGAGAGCGTGGCCCGCACCCTGGAATATGCCTATGACGACTGGTGCATCGCCAGAATCGCCGCCCTCCTTGGCCGTCCGCAGGAGGAGATTGCGCTGTATGAAGGCCGTTCCGGCAATTGGCGCAACGTGTTCGATCCCGGCATGAACCTAATGAGGGGGCGGAAAGCGGACGGCAGTTTCGAAGAACCGTTCAGCCCTTACAAGTGGGGCGGTGCCTTCACCGAGGGCAATTCCTGGCACTACACATGGAGCGTGTTCCACGATGTGCCGGGGCTCGTCGCGGCCATGGGAGGCAAGGAGAATTTCGAAAAGATGCTGGATTCGGTCTTCGTGGTGCCGCCGGTGTACGACGATTCTTACTACGGATACCGTATCCACGAAATAACCGAGATGCAGGTGGCGGACATGGGCAATTACGCGCACGGCAACCAACCGGCCCAGCATATGATCTACCTGTACGATTGCATAGGGGAGAGGGACAAGGCCGCCGCACGTGCCAGGGAAGTTATGGACCGCCTGTACAAGCCTGTTCCCGACGGCTATTGCGGCGACGAAGACAACGGCCAGACCAGTGCCTGGTACGTTTTCTCGGCGATGGGATACTATCCGGTGAACCCCGCTTCCGGGGAATTCGCCAAGGGGGCTCCGCTGTTCAGCAGGGTTGAGGTCAGAAAATGATCTTGATTATGTAATACAGCATTATGCCGGTGGTCGTGATGGTGAGACCGGTGCCGAAGATGAAGCCCAGGAAAGCTCCGATGCTGGCCTTGAACGACTCCCACACCCCTTTCTTCTCGAAGACGAACTCGCCGACGAAGGCTCCGAGCAGTGAACCCAGGATGATGCCGACGGGCGAGAACAGCCCCACGAACATGCCTATCAGGGTGCCGGTGCTGGCAGCCTTGTGCCCGCCCGTGGCTTTGGTGAACCACGCTGGCACTATGTAGCCCAAGATGGCTACGATGGTAACGATTATCAGCCAGATTATCAGGAACTTGAGTGTGACGGGATCACATTCGCCCCTTTGGGCTGCGAAGTAAAGGAGCAGCATCCCGATCCAGCTCAGCGGCGGGCCGGGCAGCACCGGGGCGATGCTGCCTATCACACCCACTATCCCGCATATCAGCGCGAGTATTTCCAGTAGACTCATAACGTTGCAAATATAGGAAATAATCTGCACGAAAGTTCTTGCCTGGCATGCTGGCACCTAAGGTGTTGACCAGCAGTGAGATGCTAAAACAAGGGAGTGGGTTGCAACCCTCCCCCTTGTTTGCTTATGTGCCTGAGTAGAAGCCGCTTAAGTGCCAGCCGCCTTGGAACTGCCGGGCGGGAGCATTTTCCCGGGTAGGGTCGCGAAGCGACGCGGACGCCCGGCAGTCCCCTGACGGCCTTACTCGGAGTCTTGCAGCTGGCTTATACTGATTTTGGTTGACTCGGGGCTTGGAGCTATTGCT
>ONSD01000155.1 GCA_900320385.1 uncultured Bacteroidales bacterium | reverse complement strand
ACTCGAAAAAACTCGAATTATTATTACAGACTATCTTTTCTTTCTTCTTTACCTCTTGTGTCTCTCAATATTATCAAAGATCGGATCCGTTCGTTTTCCAAACGGGGCTGCAAAGATACACACTTTTTTATTATCGCCAAATTTTTTCGAAGAAATTTTTGAAATATTTTTTCCTATCTTCGCATAACCATAATATAGAGCCCATGAAACTTCCGGAAAATGCACACCGCCCCCTCAAGCAGGGTGAGAAGTATGAACCTCTGATGAAGCCCGAAGGCACCTACAAGGAAGTCACTCCCTACTCCGTGACCCTCGGCCTGATAATGACCATCCTCTTCAGCGCCGCGGCCGCATACCTCGGGCTCAAGGTAGGCCAGGTGTTCGAAGCCGCCATCCCCATAGCCATCCTGGCCGTGGGAATCAGCGGCGCCCTGGGCAAAAAGAGCGCCCTCGGGCAGAACGTCATAATCCAGAGCATCGGAGCCTGCAGCGGCGTGATAGTGGCCGGAGCCATCTTCACCCTTCCCGCCATCTACATACTCGGACTGGAAGTGAACTTCTGGCACATGTTCCTGAGCAGCCTGCTCGGCGGCGTGCTGGGCATACTCTTCCTCATCCCCTTCCGCAAATACTTCGTCAAGGAGATGCACGGCCAGTACCCGTTCCCAGAAGCCACCGCCACCACCCAGGTGCTTGTCAGCGGCGAGGGAGGGGGCAAGAGCGCCAAGGTCCTCGCGGTCAGCGGCCTCATCGGCGGACTGTACGACTTCTGCGTGGCCACCTTCGGTACCTGGGCGGAGACCGTCAGCACCGCCTTCACGCATGTAGGGGCGGTGGTAGCCGACAAGGCCAAGGTGGTCCTCAAGCTCAACACCGGTGCCGCCGTGCTCGGCCTCGGATACATAATAGGCCTCAAATACGCCTTCGTCATCTGCCTGGGCAGCCTCCTGGTATGGCTCGTCGTCATTCCTGCCTTCAACATCTTCTGGGGCGGGCAGGTGATAGACTTCATGGGCAGCGGGATAGCCCAGACCATCTCGCAGATGAGCGCCGACGAGATCTTCCGCACGTACGCGCGTCATATAGGTATAGGCGGCATCGCCATGGCCGGTATCATTTCCATAGTGAAGAATGCCGGGATCATCAAGTCGGCGGTAGGCCTCGCCAGCAAGGAATTCGGCAAGAAGAGCGGCCCGGCCGAAGCGCAGGAGCGCACCGACAGGGACCTTCCCATGCGCACGATAGTGCTCGGCATCACCGTGGCGCTGCTGGCGGTATTCGCATTCTTCGCATTCGGCGGAGTCGTGCACAACGTATGGCAGGCGCTCATAGGGCTCGTGGTGGTTGCCGTAATCTCGTTCCTCTTCACCACTGTAGCAGCCAACGCCATAGCCATAGTGGGCACGAACCCGGTGAGCGGCATGACCATCATGACCCTGATAATCACCGCCCTGGTACTGGTCGCAGTAGGCCTCAAGGGTAACGCCGGCATGGTGGCCGCGATGGTGATCGGCGGCGTGGTATGCACCGCGCTCAGCATGGCAGGCGGCTTCATCACCGACCTCAAGATAGGTTATTGGGTAGGCACCACCCCCGCCAAGCAGGAAACCTGGAAATTCCTCGGCACGCTGGTGGCGGCCGCAACCGTGGGCGGTGTGATGCTCATACTCAACAAGACTTACGGATTCACGGGCGAAGGCGCTCTCGTCGCGCCCCAGGCCAACGCCATGGCAGCGGTCATCCAGCCCATGATGAACGGCGGCAACGCTCCCTGGCTGCTCTACGGCATAGGCGCCGCCATCGCACTCATACTCAACTTCCTCAAGGTTCCGGCACTTGCCTTCTGCCTCGGCATGTTCATCCCGCTCGACCTCAACCTACCGCTGCTTGTAGGCGGTGCGGTGAGCTGGTACGTGAGCACCCGTTCCAAGGACAAGGAACTGAACGCGGCCCGTTATGACAAGGGAACCCTCATCGCCAGCGGATTCATCGCAGGCGGAGCGCTGATGGGAGTGGTGAGCGCCATCCTCAAGTTCGCCAAGGTCGACTGGTTCATGACGGCATGGAACGGCATTGCGGACGGACGTCTCTGTTCCGGCGCGCAAGCGATAGCCATCATCCCCTACATCCTGCTCGTCGCCTGGTTCACGTGGTCCTGCATGAAGAAGGAGAAATAATCCAGCAGGAAACTATTCCGTAGCTGTAAAGGCGGAGGCGACGATCTCCGCCATGCGTGCTGCACCTTTACTGTTGGGATGCACGCCGTCCCAGAAGAAACAATCCCGCTCCGGCATGGCCGACCAGAAGTCTATCACCTTCAGGCCGTTCTTCTTCGCGACCTTGCGTATCATCGGAGCCATCTCCTTTTCGACGACCTTGCCGTCGATGCCGTAGCCGTTATCCCATATCCTGGCAGGGATGCAAAGGTAGATATCCGGTTTGGACGGGAGGGCCTTCAGGTCATCGACCATGGCCTGCAGGTCCTTCTCAAAATCGGCCTTGTGCACCCAGTTCCACGCCTTGGAATCGTTGGTGCCGAGCTTGATGACCGCGATGTCGGGGCAGAATTCGAGGCATTCGGCATAAGCCTGTTCCTGTCTGTACGGATGATCACCGCTGTCCATGAGCGTGCGGGCGCTGACACCGAAGTTCCTGACCATATAGCCGCTGCCGAGCTTTTTCTGCAAAACTGCGGGATAGCCTTCGGTGAAGGCGGGGAAGATCATGTGCCCGTCGGTGATGCTGTCGCCTATGCAGGCCACCTTCCTTGCATCCGGAGCAGGTGATGGAAGCTTGTCCAGCCAGTCGTCCAGAGCGCGTATCACATCCGTGTGATACTCAAAGGAGGGGCGATGCCCCCAGCCATGCCCTCCGGACGGGAACATGTGCAAGGTGACGTCATTCTCCAGAAGCAGGAGAGACTGGGCATATGCTATGCCGTTATAGGCCACCGGCACCACACCGTCATCAGCCGACATGAAGATGATGGCGGGCGGGGTGGTATGGCGCTTGACCTGCTCCTGGGCGCTGTACGCCACCACGCTGTCGGCAACGTTAACGCTGCTGCCCAGGAAGTTGCGGCTGGAACCCTCGTGGCCGCCCCAGAGGTCCATCGTAGTCACGGGATAGAAGAGTATCTGGAAGGCGGGACGCACCGAGATGCCGCTGCGTGTCGAAGTGATCGCCGCGAGGTGCCCGCCGGCGGAGGAACCCATTATTCCCACGTCATTCGGATTGACCTTCCATTCCTTCGCATGCGCGCGCACCGTTTCGAGGGCTTTGAGGGCATCTCCCATGGGTATGGTCTTGTCTCCCTCGGGCATACGGTACTTCAGTACGAAGAAGGCCACTCCCCTGTCGTTGAAAAAGTCCTTCCAGTCGAAGCCTTCGTGGTCCATCGCCAAATGCTGGTAACCGCCGCCGGGGCAGCATACCACGGCGCGGCCGCTGGGACGTGCCGGCAGGAAACCATAGAGGACAGCCCCGCCGTCATCGGACAGGGGCATGGTAAAACTCTCCTGTGCCATGGCCTGGAGGCCGGCGAACAGGACTACGAGGATGCTTATGTACTTTTTCATAATACAAAGAAAACAATTTCCGAGTATATTTGCGAACGATTCACCCAAAGGAAGATGGAAAAATTCTATATATCCGAAGTGACGGGCAAGTGTCCGCTGGAATACACCTCAACTACCAGACGACGCATTTTCGACAAACTGACGGAGTTGGGGATAGGGTTCAGCCGGGTTGACACGGGCGACGGCACCACCATGGAAGCCTGCATCCCGATAGGCAATGCTCTCGGGTCGCCTGTGGTAAAGACGGTCTTTCTCACCAACCGCCAGCAGACGCGTTTCTGGCTGTATGTCACCGCCGGGGACAAGCCCTTCGTCACCAGGGACTTCTGCGGGGCGTTGGGGATACCGCGCGTCTCTTTCGCTTCTGAAGAGCTGCTCCTCTCGATGCTGGGAACGCCCCACGGCGCAACCACCGTCCTGAGCCTGCTGAATGACAGCGAGGGCAAGGTTCAGCTGGTGATGGATGCCGGCATCGCCTCGTCCGAAGCTTTTTCCTGCACCGACGGGACCGCCTTCGGCTTCCTGAAGATACGCACCCGCGACCTGCTTGAGCGCTATCTGCCCGCCACCGGTCACGAAGCGGTGGTCATCGGATGAAAAAGGCCAGGCCGCTGTTTGCGGTCTGGCCTTGAACGACTCGAAGGATAAACCTACTGCTTCTCGTAGAGATCCACGGTGCCTTCCGTATTCTTTACGGGACAGAATTCCTTGGTGGTATTGTACAAAGTATAGTGGAAGTAGAAGGTGTCGGTTTCGCCTTCAAAGTAAATCGTGGCGGCGCCGTCAGCCATTTCGATAGTCCAAAGATTCTCAGGTGCATCCGCACTGAGCTGGCAGCTGCCATGTGAGCCGTCGCAGTATACATAGCGGTTGTCGGCCACCTGCTGGATATACCAGCCGTCACCGGACTTGGTGAACAGGAGGTCGTTGTCCTCATTGTCGATGGTCAGGACATTTCCGGACAGGGTACCTACTCCCGTATAATAATAACCGTAGCTCTTCGACGGGTCGGTCAGGACGGTAGCATAATAGGTGGTTCCGTCTTCAGTATGGGCCATGACATAGGTCTT
The DNA here is from genome assembly GCA_900320385.1 of uncultured Bacteroidales bacterium. Lineage (GTDB taxonomy): Bacteria > Bacteroidota > Bacteroidia > Bacteroidales > UBA932 > Cryptobacteroides. The sequence goes on along the minus strand of ONSD01000155.1, from coordinate 6,497 downwards.
GCCGCTGGTGATGGCGCTGGCTTTCTTGTAAGTATAGGTTTCACCGGGATCGTCTCCGCCGGTTATAAGCTGTGTGCTGCTGCCGGAGCCTTCGAGTTTGTAGATAGCGACCCTCGTGGTCACGCTGGAGGTAGCGGCATAACAACTGAAACGGGGGCTGCCGTTGTTAGGGTTATAACGGATGTTATTGCGGGTGTTCGCTCCCTGGGCCACGAGATTTACGCTATGGGTGGTTTCATCTTCGAAAGAAACGGCCCAGCTGCTGTTGGCGCTGAGAGTCGTCTCCACTCCCATATTGTTGCTGGATGAAGACTTAGCGAAAAGATAACCGTTCTCACCGAGGAAAGACACGGTGGTACCTGCCTTGGTACCGGCGGCAAGCGTGAATACATCCACGGAAGCAGGGTTGATTATCTTGGTTCCGTCACTGGATTTCTCCGCGCTGACTGCAGGGATATAATTGAGGCTAGAAGTGCCTACGCCCATTGCATATGCGTCGGCATCCGAAGGAGTCGCAATGATCACCTTGGCGCCGTCAGTGAGTTCGGAGAGATCGGTGACAAGGGTATAAACCTGGTCTTCTTCGGGTTTCACGCCCGTAAAGTCCACAGTCTTGGTACCTACGTTTCCGGAAAGGAGGTCAGCGCCGGTTGTGAAGGTAGTCTTGTACAGCTTGGCGTTGGCGGTATTGACGGCAACCGTGAATGTGGTTCCCTCCGGCACCGGAGCAATCGCAACCCATACGTTGCCGGTCTCGGAAGTCTTCACCGTAATAGCATCCTGGGGGGTGTTGGCGATCAGCTTGCCTTCGTTGTCGCCGCCGACATAATAGTACCAGCGCGAGCAGATGTCCTCATCGGCGGAGATGGTGTAGGAGGCTACGGCATCGCCGCTCTGAAGGCTGAGGTTGGAGATGGTAAGGTCGAGATAAGCGGTGAGGTGCTTGAAGGAAAGGGCGACCTTGCTCTCGGGGAAAGTGGTCGAGGTAGCCGACGTTGCGGCAAGGATCATGGCAGCCTCATCGGGAGACGTGGCGGTCGGAGTCTGCTCGTTGGGAATCTCGACATTCCAGCTGAAGTATGAGGCATTCACACCGCTGACAACAGCCGTCTTGGGGCTTATCGCGTAGAAAGTATAGCTGCCGCTCTCGTCATCGGTAAGGGCAACGTCAAAAGTCGCGGACTTGAAATCAGCCGAAGGAGTAACGGTCGCAGCCTTGTAGTTCGAGAAATTCTGGGCTACTGCGATGTTTGCGTCATTGGATGTCCAGAGGGTAGGGATCTTTGTGCCGCTGGCTGTACCGAAAGCGGTACGGGTAGAAATCTGGTCGGCTACGAAAGTAACGACCCTGGTATTGCCTGCGGGAGCGGAAACTTCCTGCTTCTGGCAGGATGCGAAGGTAAGCGCAGCTGCTGCGATTACGAGAACTGATGCAAGAATCTTTTTCATAAGGCAGAGCGGTTAAAACAGGTTGACATCCTCAAGACCGGGAAGGACTCCGTTCAATTCATTTCCGGAAGCATCGGAATTGAGAGGAACGATGGTACCGTCATCGATGGTACCGGTTCCGCTGACGCAGATGATTCCTTCGGGCATTACGCTGAAGGATTTGCACAAAGGTGTTTTGTACTTCATGATACTATAGATTGATAATTGATTGTCAACAGTCTGCAAATTTAACAATTATTTCCGTAAAAGCTATTGGGCGTAAAGGGAAATGATGTTCAGCACTACCTGCGACGCCTTCTCTATGCTCTCCAGAGGGCACCATTCCATCTTTCCATGGAAATTAAGCCCTCCGGCGAAGATGTTCGGGCACGGCAGGCCCATGAAACTGAGGTTGGCGCCGTCGGTACCGCCGCGTATCGGCTGGATCTTCGGTTTGACGCCGGCCATCTCCATGGCCCGCACCGCCTTCTCGATGATATGGTAGTGCGGCTCCACCTTCTCGCGCATGTTGTAGTACTGGTCTTTGATCACCGCAGTCGCAGTACCCTCGCCGTAACGGGCATTGATGAAATCGGTGCAGCGCTGCATCTCCGCCTTCTTGGCCTCGAAGCTTGCGCGGTCGTGGTCGCGGATGATGTAGGCGAAATCGGCCTCCTCGACGCTGCCCTTGAATGAAACGATGTGGAAGAACCCCTCGTAGCCCTCGGTATATTCGGGGCGCTGGTCCACGGGCAGCAGGGAATTGAGTTCCTGGCCGATGAGGATGGCGTTGCGCATCTTTCCCTTGGCGTATCCCGGGTGCACATTGCGGCCCTGGATATGGATCTTCGCGGAAGCGGCATTGAAATTCTCGAATTCCAGTTCTCCCACTTCTCCCCCGTCCATGGTGTAAGCGTAGTCCGCACCGAACTTCCCCACGTCGAACTTCACCACTCCGCGTCCTATCTCCTCGTCGGGAGTGAAGCCTATGCAGATGGGTCCGTGCTTGAACTCGGGATGCTCGCAGATATACTGCACGGCGTTCATGATTTCGGCGACGCCGGCCTTGTCGTCGGCTCCGAGCAGCGTGGTGCCGTCGGTTGTGATGATGGTCTCGCCCTTGTGCGCGAGCAGTTCAGGGAACTCGGAAGGCTTCAGATAGAGCCCGGGCACACCTTCAAGGGCTATGTCGGAGCCATCGTAATCCTTGATTATCTGCGGCTTGACATTCTCTCCCGATGCATCCGGGGAGGTGTCCACATGGGCAATGAATCCTATTGCGGGGACCTTTCCGGGCACGTTGGCCGGGATGCGGCCCATCACATACCCGTACTCATCGAGGCTCGCCTCCACTCCCATCGAGCGGAGCTCCTCCGTCAACATCTTCAGCAGATCCAGCTGGATTGCCGTCGACGGTTGGGATTGGGACTCTTCGTTGCTTTGGGTGTTCACGCTCACGTAGCGGAGGAACCTCTTCAGTATCGCTTCCATTTTCCTTTAGTTTTAGTTGTTCTTTTTCCAGTTTCCTGAGGTATTTCTTTTCGTACCTGTCGATGTATTTCTGCAGACGCTTCTGCTCGCGGGCGAGGCGCTTCTGCTCGCGGACATCGCGCTTGGCCTGGCGGGCCTGCTGCTTCGCTTTCTTCTTCTCTGCTTTGACGCGGGCCTTTTCGGCGTCACGGGCATCGAGTTCGTCCCAACGGGCGTTGCGCGCATCTATCTTGGCTTGACGTTCGGCTTCCTTGCGCAGGCGTTCCTCCTCCTTCCTCTGACGCTCCTGCTGCCTCTGCATCAGCTTGAGCTCCCTTTCGGTGGGCTCCCGGACTATGTCGGTATCGGATACGGCGGTGCTGTCAGCTGCGGCCATGAGGCTGTCCAGCTGCAGGGTTACGCCGGAAAGCGAGTCGGGAGACTCGACTATGGGAGCGACAGCATCTGGCACGGACTCGCCAACGGAAACAGTATCCTGCTGAACATCAACTACTTGAATATCTTCTACCGTGAATTCATCTTGGACCGGCGGTGGTGGAGGCGGAGTGGCGGAGCGCTGCCTCTTGGGGCGGCGTTTCGCTTCTTCGAGTCCCTTGTAAACGGAGTCCATGTAACCTTTGAAGAACACCTCGGTCTGCTTGAAAACCGTCTTGGGATGACGTGCATAAGCCGAGCGCTCCGAAGGCCTGAGACTGAGAGATGTTATGTCTTCCTTGCCCTTGGGCCTGCGTTCCGGGAGCCAGCGGAAACCCTTGAGTTCGCGCTCGCTGCGGCTGAACTGTGCGAGAGGGTATACGTCGTTCTTGGGGGAATCGAAATAGAAGATGCGGTCCAGGCCTCCGTCCACGAACCAGGCCGACAGCATCTTGCTGTTCACCTTGTTGACTGTTGCGTAGCCTTTCTCTTCATCTTCCTTCAGGTAGAATATCGCATCGGCGGTGCCCAGGGCGTCGAAGCGCTTCAGGGCCGAAGTGGTGTCGAAGTAGGCCATGACCTCGGTGGAGCGTATCTGGTCGTACAGGCCCTCCTCTTCCTCGGTAATGATAAAAGCGTTGGATGTCAGGTTCACGCGGTCCACCTTCTGGTTGACTATGAGTGCGGAGACAGAGTCGGCGCTGTACTGGCGGTTGCCTTCGTTCCAGATGACAGGGTCGATATAGAAACGTGCGATGGAATCGAGGTCGGTGTAACGCAGGGAGTCGCAGTCGACCTGCAGGTCGTAACGGAAGACCTTCACGTTGCCGACCGCCTTGAGGAAGCCTATCCTGGAGGTATCCACTTCCTCGAGCACCTCTTCCACCGCAAGCGAATCGACTCCTGTCCCCAGGGAATCCGGGGAAGCTTGCAGCGTATCTCCGGGTTCTTCCGGGGCTGCGGGAGCTCCGGTCGCGGCAGGTCCGGCAGGCGCGCTTGAGGGTCCGCCGCCCTGCTGGGGCGCGCCGCTTTGCTCCGCCGCCTTCTCAGCAGCCTTCCTTGCGGCTTCGGCGGCAGCCCTGGCCGCCTGCTCGCGGTAGTCGGACACCGGATCGGACATTATGGTAGAAAGCCTTCCTTCAGCACCGCTGATCTCGTAGTCGGGAATCTCATTTTTCTTGACGGTCCAGTATTCAAGAACGTCGGCGCCAAAGTACACCGTATCTTTCCTTTCCCTCGACCGTCCCAGCGAATCCGTCCGGGTTTCAACGGTTTCCATCGCCACTGCGGCATCACGGGAAAGGGTTACCCTCGAAAGGGTGTCTTCGTAATAGATGCTGTTGGCGAGGGCGGCCATGTTGCGGGTGCTGTCCTGCACCTGGGCGTTGCCGAGCAGATGAAGATTGCCCGATTCCCGATAATAGTAGAGCGAATCGCACCAGGCCTCCTGGTCCCGGGACGTCACATGCACGTGGTCGTTGAAGAAGAACAGTTGCTTCGCCCTGTCGTACCAGCCGTTGCCGGCCGAAAGCATGTTGTCGTCCTTCCAGAAATCGATGGGCTGCTTGAACACTGCCTTGTCGTAACGGGACAGGTAGTCGAGTTCGGAAGTCTTTACGAAAACCGAATCGGTGAACATGTCCACGTCCCTCTTGAAATTGAACACCTTGATACGGGCGTCGTAGCTTCCTATCATGCTCTCGATAACCTGCCCGTCCTTGCTGCGCATGGCACCGCCGCGCGAGAAGGTGGCCACACTGTCCTTGGTGTTGTAATCGAGGTTGTGCGAGCGCAGGGTATTGTGTTCCTTGTCGGTAAGCTGGACCAGGGTTCCGCGGCACTGGATGAGGTTGTCGTCCACATAATAGACCATCCGTTCCGAGCTCAGGATAGTCTCGTTCTGGACAACCTTCACATGGCCCATGGCATTGATTATGTTCTGGTTGACCTGCCAAAAGGCGGTATCGCAGATGAGTGTGGTGCCATTGTGGAGGAAGGTAGCCTTCTCGGCGCGCCTGGCCGGACCGCGGACCGTCTGCACTAGTTCCATGTAATCGGCCTTTATAAGGCGCACGAGGCTGTCTTTCTGCTCCTCTTTGCGGGCGGCAGAAAGCGGCTCCGGCACCAGGAAGGCCAGAAGCGCAAGGATTATTATCGCCTTACCTTTGAAGCCCATCCTTCGCGGTTGAATTCGCAGTCTTTGAACAGGGGGTCGATTATGATGTAGGTTTCACCTATCTTCTTGTCAATGAACTCCTTGATAGCATCATTCTGCTTACGGGCCTGCACCAGTGACAAAAGTTCGGTGTAATCGTTCTCGAACGTCGCGTCATGCGCCGGCACTATGCGGTCAAGGCGGATTATCTTGTACACCAGGTTGCCGTCGCGGCCTTCATTGTCGCGGGAAACTATCGGTTCCGAGATTTCCCCCACCTTCAGGTCCTGCACGGCGGCATAGTCTTCCGGCTTTATCTGGTCTATCTCGAAGTAGGCGCTGCCGGTGTTCGGGTCGGCCATCTGGCCTCCGTTGGTGCGGGTAGCAGGATCTTCGGAATAGAAACGGGCAGCCATCTCGAAGGTGAGCGAGGTGGTATCGATCATGGTACGGAGCGAATCCAGGCGGGCGAAAGCCTTTTCCTGGTCGGCGGAGGTATATTGGGGTTTGAGGAGGATGTGACGCGCGTTGAACATGTCTCCCCTTTTCTCGATCACCTGGATGATATGGAAGCCATCGGGGGTTTCGACTATCTGGGAGATGTTGCCGGGCTTGAGGGACATGGCAGCATCCGAGAAGGCCGGCCAGAATATGCTCTTGGAAGCCATGCCGAGCTCACCTCCCTTGCGGGCGGAACCCGGGTCCTCGGAATACAGGCGGGCCAGGGTGGAGAAACGTTCTCCGTTAATGATGCGTTCACGTATATCCAGGAGGCGTTCCTTGCAGGCCATGTTGGCAGCTTCCCTGTCGGGATAGACACAGATCTGGCTCATCTGGTATTTGATGGGCACTACCGGAAGGTCGGTTGCATCGACGGTGTCCAGATACTGCTTCACGTCGTATGGGGTGAGTTCCGGGATGGACTTGGCTATTTCCGACTGCTCCTGCTGGATGAGACTCTGCTCCTGGAGCTGGTTGCGCCACTCCTGGCGGAGCTTGTAGATGGGTT
>ONSD01000157.1 GCA_900320385.1 uncultured Bacteroidales bacterium | reverse complement strand
TGCGAAGGGTGTGCCCTTCACGTCAAGCCGGCACCAGCGCCAGCAGTCCTTGAAGAGTGTAACCTTATCGGCGAAGGGGAAGATCACGAAGGGAGCCTGGAGCCCTTTGGCCTTGTGTATCGTAAGGATGCGCACCGAATCGGAGTTCTCGGGGGAGCCTATGAAGAGGTCTTTGTCGATGTATTCCTTGAGGAAATAATGCAGTTCGCTTCCGTTGGCGTCAACCCAGTCGCGCAGCTTGTCCATGAAGGCCTGGATGTAGAGCGTCTCACCTTCGAACTCGAGCGGGTGCTTTTCCCTGAGGCTGCGGAGGATTTCTTCACAGAGGTCCGTGAGCGAATGGGCGCCGGTGCCGTCGCAGTCTATGCCTTCCTCCCGTGAGATGTATCCGCCCACCATGTCGGAAGGGTTGTCCCTGCGGGAAAGGATGCTCACGAGCTTGCGCACTATCGATGAGGACTTCACGTTCAGGGAGTCGTCGCTGATGACGGGGATGCCGCTCCCTATGAGTGCGGCTGCCGTTTCGAATCCCTGTTTGTGACCGCGCACCAGGATGCATATGTCGGAGTAACGGGCCCCGCGGGCGCGGGCACCCTTTATGGCTTCGATTATCCTGTCGCATTGCTCCTCTTCGTCGCAGAATGTCACGGTCACATGGCCTTTCTGCCCGTCCTTGTGCTCCCTGTTGTCGGGGGAGGGAGCGTGCTGCACCACGTCGGAGTACATGCGCGCATCGCCGCCCAGCAGGGAAGAAGCCTTGCTGAAGAATCCGTTGTTGAATTCCCTTATCGCGCTGAGGCTCCTCCAGTTCTCCTGCTTGTGGGTCACTTCCGCCCAACGGCCGAATTCTTCTTCCACTTCCCCTCCCAGCAGATGCCAGTCGGAATCGCGCCAGCGGTAGATGCTCTGCTTGACGTCGCCTACGATCAGGCCGTCCCCGCCACGGGCCGCGCTGTCGAGTAGCAGCGGCCTGAAGTTCTCCCACTGGATGCGGGAAGTGTCCTGGAATTCATCTAGCAGATAATGGTCGTAGCGCACGCCGAGTTTTTCGTAAACGAAGGGGGTGTCGCTGCCGTCGATGATGTCGCGCAAGCGCGAATTGGATTCGTCGAGCGAGACTATGTTCTTGTCTTTGAGCAGTCTGTCGTATGCCTTGTAGAACTCTGACGCCAGTCCGAGGCTGAACCATTGCTCGCGTATGGTCCAGGCTGTGTTGTACCACAGGAACTCCGGACCCTCGAAAAGGTCCATGAATGCGGTGCCGGAGGCTTCTTTGCACAAGGTGGCGGCGAGGGGCCGGACTATCCTGTCCCTTGTGGTGAAGCCGTCCTTGTAGGCCTTGAACGATTTGATGGCCCTGCCGTCCTGCAGATGAACCTCCTTTACGGCGGCATTCATCTTGTCGGTGAAATCCTTGATTACCGCATCGCAGCTCTTCCTGACAGAGAGCAGCCTCTCCTGCGAGAAGTCGGCTCCGTATTTTTCTTCCATCTGCCGCTGCTCCTCGCTCTTGAGGAGCGTGCCCATTTCGTACAGGGCCTCTTCGATATCGGGCTTCTGGCCATGGTTGAGCTTGTCCTGCACCCTCTCGCGCAGCCATCCGAAGACCGCACTTTCACCTCCGGGCTCAAGTGAATCCAGCAGCGAGTCCATCGCCTCGGCTATGAGGGCCTTCCTGTCCAATTCTATCTGGTAGTCGGCGAACAGGCCTATTTCCTTCGCGAAGGCCTTGAGCGCCCTCTGGAAGAATTTGTCGATGGTGCTCACGGAGAATGCGCTGTAATCGTGCAGGATGGCTCCGAGCAGGTCCTTGCGGCCGCTTTTCCGCAGGTCGCGCAGTATCCTGTCCTTCATCTCGGCGGTGGCCTTGTTGGTGAAGGTGACCGCCAGGATGTGCCTGTACGACTGCAGGTCTCCCAGCAGCCGCATATAAGTGTGCGCGAGTTCGTGTGTCTTGCCTGAGCCCGCCGAGGCCTTCACTATCGATATCATCTTCCGCAGATTGTCTTGAAATCGCACCACTTGCAGGTCTCGGCGTTATCGGTCCTGGTCCATTCCCCTTCAGGGCTGGAGAGCTCCTGAAGCAAGATACCCAGCCTTTCGCGCATGCCGGCCACGAAGGCCTGTGATACTGGTACGCTCATCGGCTCTTCCACGAAAAGGCTGGAAGTCTGGTAGATGCAGTTCTGCACCTGTCCGTAGCCCTGCATGCGCTCGTCACCCTGCATGAATTCATCGTAAAGGTAAAGCTGCAGGGCTATTTTCGGCCGTTTGGAGTCATCCGCTCCGAAGAGGTTTGCGATAACGGAACCGGCATTCGCGTCGGTTATGACTATGTCCTCTTTCTTCACCGCGCCGGTCTTGTAGTCGACTATGCGCACGATGCCCTCGCCGAAGGAATCGATCCTGTCTATGAACCCCCTGAAGCGGAATCCTCCGATTTCCTTCTGCTTCTCTTCCTCAAGCCCTATTATCCTGAAGCTGCGTTTGTTCCCGAGAAGTTTCAGGTCTGTGCGTATTATTTGCAGGGCGTAGCCAAGGATCATCTCCTCGTAGACGAGGTTGCGCCCGCCGATTTCACCGCCCTTTATTTCGTCGCGCATCTTCTCCTCCACGACCGAGCGGACCTTTTCCGGGTGGTCCAGGAGATCCTTGAGATAATCGGAACTGATGTATTCCCGTCCCCCGTAGAGATGCTGCATGGTGTGGTGAAGGGCGTTGCCGTTCATGCCGGAATCCATGCTTTCGGACACTTCTTCGGCGGGGGAAAGCTTTTCGATGTCGGCATAGTAGAACTTTGCCTGGCACGAGAGGTATCTCTGGAGCGAAGAGGCCGAGAGGCGGAATTGCGGAGAATGCATCCGTGCTGCATGTTCCTCCGTGCGGGGCAGGGGATCGTTCCATTTGCCGCTGCTGATCTTCGCCTTCATCACATAGCGCTTGACCTGGAAGCCGTAGAGATACTCGAGCTGCTTGATATAACGGCTCTCCTCGCCGCTGCGGCTCATCTCGGTACGGGAATCCATCAGCAGCCACACATTCTCAGCCCTTTGGATCAGACGGTAGAAATAGTAGGCCCACATTGCGTCCTGATATTCATAAGTGGGGAGGTCGAAGCCCTTGCGGAGCTGGGGCGGGATGAACGAGGCCTCCACCGCCCTGTGCGGGAAAAGACCTTCGTTGCAGGAGAGGATTATCAGGTTCTTGAAGTCAAGCGCCCTGGTTTCCAGCGTACCCATTATCTGCATGCCCTGCAGCGGTTCCCCTTCGAAGGGAACCGATATGCCGGCGGACATACGGCCCAGAAGGCGCAGCCAGGTGGCGGGTTTTACCTCGAGCCTGAGTTCCTGAAGCTGGTTGATGGCTTTTATCCACTCTTTGGCGAAATAGAGCTCCATGCCCATGCTTCCGTCATCCTGCATCATTCCGGCCATGAGGGTTACGGCATCTTTCAGGAAAGCGGCCATGTCTTCTTCCGGGCGGAAGACCGCTTCCATGAGCGGGTCGCCGGCGAAGTCCGATGCCGGAATGTAATACTTGGCTTCCTTGCGTATCTTTTCGGATATCCCGAGCCCCGTTTCGCTGAGAAGGGCACGGAAAACCCCGTTGGAGAGTATGCCCCATGCCTGCTTGTGGTAGAACCTGTCTTCGCGGCGGTTCAGCTGAAGCGCGCCCATATCGTCGACCAGGGCCGAAAAGGCGCTGCCTTTGAGAGGGTAACCCATTGTGACGTTGACGCTTTCAACCAACGGGGGAAGGGAGTTGAGTACGGGAAGGAGCAAACCTTCGTCCGGCAGGACTATGGCCGTGTCGAGCCCGGGTGTGCCGCCGAACCGTTCGAGGATGGCCGGAATCTGTTTTGCCTGTCCGACCGAAGAGGAAACGCTGAGTACGTTGATGGCCGCTTTCCGGGCGGGACATTCCGCATTGAAGGCGCTGCCGAGTTTTCCTATGGCTTTGCCCAGGAAGAAGGACGAGCGGTTAGCGGGATCCTTTATCTCCGGACTGCAGTAGTCCCAGCAAAATTCGGCTATTCCGGCTTTCGCCATGGCGTAAAGCACCTTTTCTTCGCTGGTGCTCAAGGCGTTCAGCCCCACGAATACGAATTTGCGTATGCCCGGGAAGGCTTCCCGCATGATGTCCAGTACAGGCCTTTGCTCCAGGCTTGCGGCCAGCGAACGGTATGCCTGGCCTTCAGTGGCGAGTCCGTCTCCCGCGAGGGCTTCCGAAAAAGCATGATACAAGGGGGAGAGGATGTTCCAGATGTGCAGGAATTCTTCCTTGACGGCGCCCCTGTTCTCAAAATGGGCGATGAAACCCTCGAGTGCCTTGCGTTGGGTATCAGACAGATAGCTCAGGTCATCCTGGTACTGCTTGAACTCCGCCACATTGCTGAATATGCGCTTGGGGTCGGCCAGGTACTTGTCGACGTCGGAGAAATCGGCAAGTATCACCTCCCCCCAGTAGAGGAAGTCGTCGAGGGGCTCCTTGCTGCCCGTAAGGGCGACATAGCAGTCGTAGAGGTATTTGAGCTGGAGGATATGTCCTGCGATGCGCTTGCCTGCCGGCTTGAGGAAGAAGTCGCTCACCGTCATGCATCTGGGCGAGAACACGTCCCTGCCGGCGGTTTCCGACAGGTATTTGCGGAAGAAAAGACCCGAACGCTTGTTGGGGAATATAAAACATATCCCTCTGAGGTCATCGGAGGGATAGTAATGTCGGGAAACCTGCCGGAGGAATTCGTTCATCGCAGATCGCTTATCACCCACGAGGAATCGAGAGCCGAAACATCGAAACTGTACACAGTGCCGTCTTCGGAAGCCGGGACCGTCTTGATCCCCTGGGCCTTGAACTCAAGGTCGAGCCCCTGCTCCTTCTTTACTATCCTGCAGGAGAGGGAAGAGCCGTCGTATTTGAAATCCCTGATGCCGCCGAGGAATTTCTCGATGTTGGAAGCGATGTCGCCTCCTGCATTCTCGATGTACACTTCCTTGGCAGAGCGGTCCACGGTCCACACGCTTTCGCCGTCGCAGTAATTCTCCATCCCGTTGCCCTTCGCATAGTACTTGTGCCCGCAGATGACTGCCACTCCGTCGCCTTCCATCGGCATGTTGCCGTTCATCCTGTACTGATAGCTGCAGCTTACCGCGTCCTTGCCGCGGAGAAGGCCCAGGACGTGGGAGATGCCGCCTTGCGCCGATGCGCTGACGGAGAATGCGATGACCGCGATCAAGTATGCTGTGAACTTCTTCATCTAAGATTGTCCAATATGGTTTGCAGGTCGTCCAGGGTGGGCACGAGCACCGTGCGGGGCTTGCTGCCTTCCTGGGGGCTTACGATGCCGGCCTTTTCGAGCTGGTCCATCACCCTTCCTGCCTTTGCATATCCCATGCCAAGACGTCGCTGCAGGTCGGAAGTCGATCCCTTCTGGGTGGTTACCACAAGCTTGGCCGCTTCTTCGAAGCGTTCGTCGAGTTCGCCTATCTCACCGCCGGCGCCGCCTTCTCCCTTGTCGGAGACATCAGGCAGGTAGTAGGGCGTGTTGTAGCTCTTCTTGTAACCCTGCTGTTCGCCGATGAAGCCGGTGATGCCGTCGATCTCTTCTCCGCTGACATAACCGCACTGTATGCGCTCGGTCTCTATGCCGGCGCTGAACAGCATGTCGCCCCGGCCTATCAGCTTCTCGGCTCCGGGCGCGTCGATGATGGTCATGGAGTCTACCCTTGATGCCACCCTGAATGCGATGCGCATCGGGAAGTTGCTCTTGATGATGCCGGAGATCACGTCAACCGAGGGCCTCTGAGTCGCCAGGATCACGTGGATGCCGGCAGCACGGCCCTTCTGGGCAAGGCGGATGATGGAATTGGTGATGCTCTTGGATGCCGCCCTGGTTTCGGGGGATGCGCCTATGGTCATGGTGAGGTCGGCGTATTCGTCCACTACGGTCACCAGGTAAGGAAGGTACCTGTGGCCGTTCTGCGGGTTGAGGTGGCGCGCTTTGAACTTTTCGTTATACAGCGTGACCTTGTTCACTCCGGCCTTGCTCAGCAGGGCATACCTGTCGTCCATTTCGGTGCAGAGGCTGCGGAGTATCTTCTCGGCGTCCTTGGCGTTCTTCACTATAGCCTTGTCCCTCTCTTCCTCTTCGTCCCCGGCAGTGGGCATGACTGCCAGGTAATGCTTGAGAAGGTGGTTGTAAGCGGAGAACTCGACCATCTTGGGGTCGATGAATACGAATTTGAGTTCCGACGGGTGCTTGCTGTAGAGCAGCGAGGAGATGATTACGTTCAGACCCACGCTTTTTCCCTGCTTGGTTGCACCTGCAATGAGGAGGTGGGGGGCGTCGCTGAGGTCGAACACCTTCACTTTCTGGGTGATGGTGTAGCCTATGGCGACGGGCAGCTCGTATTTGCTGTTGCGGAAGGCATCGTCGTTGAGCAGGTTCTTCAGCGGAACGATGCTCGGAGTGTCGTTGGCCACTTCTATCCCCACGGAATCGGAGAGGGTGACGACGCGCACGCCGCGGGAATTGAGCGACATGGCGATGTCTTCCTGGAGTTTCTTGATTTCGGCAATCTTCACCCCGGGCGCGGGAGTCACCTTATAAAGGGTGACCGTAGGGCCTACCACGGCTTTGACGTCGGTGATTTCGATACGGTAGTTCTTGAGGGTTGCGCGTATCTTGTTGTTGTTGCGCTGGAGTTCCTCCGTAGAAACCTCGCGCCTTCCCGATGCGTGGCTTTCGAGCAGGTCTATGGAGGGGAACTTGTACCATGGAAGGCCTTCGGGGGGATCCATGCGGTTGTCGATGGGGGGCAGTTCCTTCACTTCGGCATCGAGCGAGTCGTCGGTGATGACTTCGAGCCCGTCCACGTCGGTTCCCGCTTTAGTCTCCTCAGTGGTTTCCTTTTTGCTTTCTTCATTTGTTTCAGTACGGGTTCCCGTATGGGGATCCGGCACTGCCGCTAGATTGGATGCCACCTGTACCTGGACGGTTTCCGTGACGGTTTCAGTATCCGTGTCCGCTTTCTTCCTTTCCTTCCTGGGCGCCGGCTCATCGCCTTCGATCCTCTTTTTCGCGAGACCTTCGCCGAGATTATACACCCAGGATGTAAACTGGGGGCTGCTGAAGAACAGCCAGGCAGACAGAAGGACCAGGACCAGCAGGCCGGTTATTATGACGCCGAACAGATTCTGGCTCCATGCCACGACCTGCGCCCCGCACTCTCCTCCCAGACCACCGCCGAAGGCGTTCTGAAGCCCTGCGAGTCCTCCTGCCCAGGCGAGGAGCACCGAAGCTACGAAGGCGCCGCTTAGGGCTATCAAGGTCGTCTTGATGAGGGAGAAGCGCCATTTTCCCGCTATAAGCCTGGCGCTGATGGCGCCCAGGATCACAAGCAGGGCGAAACTGCCGAGGCCGAAAAGCGTGCACACCAGCAGGTGCCCCGTCCTGTATCCGAGTTTGCCTGCGGCGTTGCCAACCGGCACGTCCCTGTCCATCATGGCAGGATCCTGAAGCAGGGACATGTCCTGCTGCCAATGGAAGAGGTAAGATACGGTGGAGATGAGCACGAAGAGGGTGAAAGCCGCTACCACCAAGCCGGTTATCCTCAGTGCCGCGGCGCGTTCTACGCTATCCCAGCGTCTCCAGAAAGCTATGTAATCGAAGAATTTCCTCATCTTTTCCTTCCCTTGTTCCAGTTCCTGCGGCTGCGGTTCTTGCTTCCGCCCTGGCTTCCTCCACCTACGTTGATGCTCATGCTGGGGCGGTTGAAGCTGGCGTCACCGGAGAGCTTGCGCAGGGACAGGCCTTCCGGTACCCGGATGCGGTAGTCGCTGAGCTTTTCGATATCGGCGAAGATGGTCTCGTCGGCAACCGAATCCTTGTTCCAGATGAGGTACTGCTGGCGCATGTACCCCGCCAGGTTGCGGATGAGTTCGGTCTTGGTTTCGCCTTCCGGCTGCTCGCAGATCAGATTTATGATTTTTTCGATGTTGCGGCCGTAGTGCATGGCCTTGATCTTCATGTCCTTCATGGGGATGGTCACCGGCTTGGTGTCGAATTCTTCCTTCACCGGGGCCGGATAGGGGGAGTCGATGTCCAGGTCGAAACCGGCTATCATGTAAAGATGGTCCCAGAGCTTGTGCTCCCAGTTCTCCTGCGAGTGCACCTGGGGATTCAGTATCTCCATGGTCTTGATGACGGCCCTTGCCTGTTCGCTGCGCTTGGCCTTGTCGGGCATGGCTTTGAGGTCTTCTACCATCTTCAGCACGTTGCGGCCGTACTCCGGCATGGCCAGTTTCTCCCTCTCTGTATTGTAATCCAGTATAGCTGTATTGTCCATAAGGAAACGAATATTTAGAATAGGCAAAGATAAGGAAAAACTACCAATTATTCTTATATTTGCCAGTCATAAAAAACTGTGGGATGACAAAATCTTTCAAAGTAGCAGGACATAGCTTTTCTTTCGATATCCCCGACGCCCACCCCCTTTGGGAAAAGATGGGCCAGTATGCTCCCTTCGAGGTACCAGAAGCGGTCTGTCCGCTGTTTACGATAAGGGTGGTGGAATCGCTGGAACCCGGGGCCATGAAGCAGGTGTACGGAGGGAATGAAGAACCCGGACAGCCCGTCGTGCTGCTTTACGAAGGGGAGTCCGGCTGGATGATGGAGATGGCTCCCGTGACCGGCAGGCCGCTCTCCGGAAGGATGCTCTCCGACAAGGGATTCTCCCATGCCGACCTGCTCGTGCTCAGGCCGGACGAGGGCCTCTTCGCCCTGAACAATGCCGCCATGCTGATGTTCGCATTCGCCTCCGCCCCGTTCCATACGCTGGAGATGCATGCTTCAGTAATAGCCAACGGCGGCAGGGCCTTCCTCTTTCTCGCAAAGAGCGGTACCGGCAAGAGTACCCACAGCAGCCAGTGGCTCAAATACATCCCCGGCAGCCGCCTGCTCAATGACGACAATCCGGTGGTGCGTATACTCGAAGACGGCACCGTAGAGGCGTTCGGTAGCCCATGGAGCGGCAAGACCCCGTGCTACCGCAACGAGCATTATCCGGTGGGAGCTTTCGTGCAGATAAGGCGTTGCCCCGAGAACAGGATAAGCAGGCTGGACGTCTTCCATTCGTATGCGCTGCTCTATTCTTCCAGTTCCGGCTTCAAGACCGATCCCGCCATGGCCGACATGCTGCATTCTACTTTCGAGAAGATAAGCCTGTCCTCGCCTTGCTACGTGCTCGACTGCAGGCCTGACGAAGAGGCGGCCAGGGTGTGTTCCGCGGAGGTCCTGAAATGACGGCTCCCGCGCGCATAACCCTTCCCAACGACGTGATGCTCTCCGGAGTGAGGGACCTCCTCGCCGAGGGCCATCCCGTGGTGATCACATGCAAGGGCGTGAGCATGCTCCCGTTCATAGTGGGAGGCAGGGACAGCGTGAGGCTCGTTTATTGCAAGGAATTGGCTCCGGGCGACATCGCCCTCGCCGAAGTGTGGGATGGGAAATGGGTGCTTCACCGCGTGATAGGGGTGGAGGACGGAAAGGTGACGTTGAAAGGCGACGGCAACCTTCGCTCTGCCGAAGAGTGCGATATCTCCAAGGTGGCGGGCAAGGTGACTGAGATACTGCCTCCGGGCCGCAGCGTCGACCCGTCGGCCGCGAAACAGCAGGCGCGCTGGCGCCGGTGGATTTCCGCGCCGTATTTATGCCGCAGGGTCTGGCTTGCGGTATTGCACAGGACAATAGCGAAAAAGTACAGGATATGAAACAGATCGAAGGTTTTAAATTGCGCCCCCTTGGCGGGGAATTCATTGTTACCGGCGAAGGACCTTCGCAGGTGAACTTCAACAAGATGATCTCTTTGAACGAGTCGGCCGCCTACCTTTGGAAAGCGGTTCAGGACAAGGAGTTCACGGTAGAGGACCTTACCCGTCTGCTGCTTGACGAATATGATGTCGACGAGGCCACGGCGGCCAAGGACGCCAAGGCCCTTGCCGAAAAGTGGATCGAAGTGGGCATAGTCGCCGAATGATTCCGTTCCGGCTCTCTCTCGCAGGGTTGAGGCGTACTTTGCGCCCCATCAGGTTCAAGGTGCTCCTGAGCATCATCCTTGGCCTGATGCAGGTGGTGCTGTCCCTCAGTTTCGTTTGGGTGAGCAAGAACGCGGTGGACATAGCCACAGGCGACAGCAGCGTTCCCCTCGGGAAGGGCATAGCCCTGTTCCTCGGGGTCCTGCTGGCCCAGATCCTCGTGAGGATATTCGCCAATTACTGGAACGGTTATGTCATAGTCAGGGCCCAGAACGACACCAGGGCCAGGGTCTTCTCACGCGTGATGCGCAGCGTGTGGAGCGGAAAGGAACGCTTCCACAGCGGCGACACGGTCAACCGACTGGAAGAAGACATACGCGTCGTCATAGATTTCCTTTGCAACACCGTGCCGGGGATAGTGGTCACCGTATGCCAGTTCATCGCCGCCACGGTCTTCCTCTTCAGCATGTCTCCCGAACTGGGATGGATACTGGTGTTCATCATGCCGGTCGCCGCCCTGGGCAGCAGGCTGTTCTTCAGGAAGATGCGCAAGCTTACCGGCGAAATCCGCCAGGGTGACAGCGCGGTGCAGGCTCATATGCAGGAGAACCTGCAGCACCGCATGGTGGTGCGTACGATGGGCAGCACCGGCGAGGTGATCGACGACCTCGACGACCTTCAGGCCGACGTGCAGCACAAGACCATCACGCGCCTGAATTACAATGCTGCGGCGCGCCTTATTATGCAGCTCGGTTTCACCTGCGGATATGCCGCAGCGTTCATATGGAGCGTAAAGGGAATAAGCGACGGAAGCGTCACATACGGTATGATGACCGCGTTCCTGCAGTTGGTGAACCAGGTCCAGCGGCCGGTAGCCGAGATCACCAGGCAGATTCCCGCATTCATACGCGCCCTCACTTCCGAAGAGAGGCTTCTCGAGCTCGATTCCCTCGAACAGGTGGAAGAAGGCGAGGAGATACATCTGCCCGGAGCACCCGGAGTGCGGCTCCGCAACCTGGGTTTCCGTTATGAAGGCCAGGAAGAAGCCGTATTCGAACATCTCGACTACGATTTCGCGCCCGGTACCACAACGGCCGTGATTGGCTCCACAGGGGTAGGCAAGAGTACTCTCGTAAAGGTGATAATGTCCCTTCTCAAGCCCTTCGAGGGCGAGGTGGAGCTTTACGACCCGGCAACCCCGGTATCTGCTGCAACCCTGTGCAATTTTATGTATGTGCCTCAGGGGAACAGTCTCATGAGCGGCACGATCAGGCAGAACCTCCTGCTCGCCGCTCCGGATGCCTCCGACGATAAACTGCTTGAAGTGCTGCACCTTGCGGCTGCCGATTTCGTGAAGGACCTTCCCGCCGGGCTCGACACCGAGTGCGCGGAGGTCGGTGCCGGACTGAGCGAAGGCCAGGCCCAGAGGATTGCGATAGCCCGCGCCCTGCTGCGTCCGGGAGGCATCCTGATCCTGGACGAAGCCACTTCGGCGCTCGACGCCGACACCGAGCTGGAACTGCTCGGCAACCTGAGCGGGAAATACCGCGGAAGCAAAACCATTATATGCATAACCCACCGCGAGGCCGCGACGGGCTATGCCGACGCCGTGCTCGATATGTCGCAAGGGCGACGCTCCTGACGTTTAACAATCAGGCAAAGTATTTGTATATTTGCAGGGAAAACAAGACAAGATGAAGTTTCTTCGCATGATAGCGGTCGCGGCACTTGCCGCGGCGATATTGTCCGGGTGCAAGAAGGATAAGGATGAAGATGCGCTGTCGCTCTACGGCACCCTTTCTTTCAGCATGCCGTCCTATGTCACGGGCGGCGACGTCTACCACCTCGTTCCTTCCGACATCGTGAAGACCAGGGGGGACAAGGACCTCGTAGGCTACAAGTTCCATAATCCCTTCACCAAGAAGACCGACACCCTGCGCCTCGAGGGCGATCCCGCAAGCAAGCGCCCTGACACATATCTCACCATTTCCACGGAAACGGTCGGCACCTACACTGTCTCGTTCATTGCATTCGCCGACGGTTACACTTCCAAATCAGCCAGCAAGAGCATCCATGTCGTGGATACCGTGTTCAATGCCGGCTCCATCAGCGGAATCACCTTCCCCGAAGACATAAGCAGCTTTACCGATCCCCGCGACGGCCGCGAGTATCCCGTCCGCAGCGTTGGCGGCAGGACCTGGATGCTCCGCAACCTTTCGTGGAACGGTGCCGGACAGGCCTACCGGAAAGAAGAGAAGACCGGCAACTTTTTCGGTCGCTTCTATACTTGGAATGAAGCCCTGAGCGCATGCCCCGAGGGCTGGAGGCTTCCGGAGGAAAGCGACTGGATCGAACTCTGCAAGGCTGCCGGAGCAGCCGACGCCGCCGATTTCTCCGATATCACGGGAGTGGCCGGATCTCTTATGGGAGACGCTCTCTTCGAGGGTTCGAAGATGTGGGAAGACTGGCCCGACGTACCCATCACCAATTCTACAGGCCTGTCCTTCCTTCCCCTGGGATATGCAACGGCCGACGAGGACGGAGGCTATGTGTTCGAAGGATACGACGAGTATTCGCTTTTCTGGACCGCTTCACCCCTGGACGATGACTATGCGATAGCCCGTTACGTGTACGTCGACAAGAATACCCTTTTCGCCGCTCCCCATTCGAAGCGTTATTTCGCGGCACCCATACGCTGCGTCAAGGACTGACAGAATTACCAAAGCCATATGAAAAAGTTATCCGGATTCTTAATCGTACTCATCATCCTCGCCCTTGCAGCTCTTTGGGGCGTCAAGTCTTACAACGGCCTGGTACAGAAGGACGAGGCTGTGCAGTCGGCATGGGGCCAGGTAGAGAATACCTATCAGCGCAGGGCCGACCTCATCCCCAACCTTGTAGCGACCGTAAAGGGCTATGCGGAGCATGAGAGGGAGACCCTCGACGCAGTGGTAAATGCCCGGGCAAAGGCGACGCAGACCACCGTTAAGGATCTTTCCGAGGCCAGCGTGGCTGAATTCCAGAAGGCGCAGAGCCAGCTCAGCGGCGCTCTCAGCAGGCTTATAGCCGTCGTGGAGAATTATCCCGACCTCAAGGCGAACGCCAACTTCATGGATCTCCAGGCGCAGCTCGAGGGTACCGAGAACCGTATCAACGAGGCCCGCAGGCAATTCAACGAAGTTGCCCAGGGCTACAACACCGCTGTGCGCAGTTTCCCCGCCAACATCATCGCAAGCCTCTTCCATTTCGACAAGAAGGGTTATTTCTCAGCCGACGAAGGCGCCGCCCAGGCACCCAAGGTTGAATTCTAGCATCCTTCCCGATGGGATCCCGCTTCCTGCGAGTGGCCTTGACGGTCACGGCGCTTGCCGTGGCCCTTCCGCTTGTGGGCGCATCGCTCAGGCGCGGAAGCGATCCCATTCCTTCAAAACCCTATCCTGAACGCCTCGTAAACGATTTCGCCGGGGCGCTCACTTCCGCACAGGTGGATTCCCTCGAGAGGGTGCTGGTCGCCTTCGACGATTCCACTTCAAACCAGATAGCAGTGGTGACCGTGCCCACGCTCGGGGGCATGGACGTGTCGGAGTTCGCCCTGAGGCTGGCGAACGAGTGGGGGATAGGCACTTCCGAAAAGAACAACGGTCTCCTCATCCTCCTCAAGCCGCGGGGGAATGAAAGGTATGTCGATGTGAGCGTGCAGGTGGGACGCGGGCTCGAAGGTGCGATTCCGGATGTGTATGCATCCAGGATAATCCGCAATATAATGGGGCCCTACCTCCGTGAAGACGATTATATCAAGGCTCTGGCGCTGGGGATAGATGAATTCAAGGCGCTCGCAAGCGGAGAGATCTCCGAACCGCGCGACCGGGAGGCGGAAGACGACGACCTGGCTGCAGCCTTGTTGTACATGCTGCTCTGGCTGGGTCTCGTGCTGCTGATAGTGTGGCTGCTCCACAAATCCGGAGGCGGAGGTAACGGCGGCAGATGGACTGAGTACGTCGACGGCAGCGGAAATACCTACCGGCGCTGGGGGTCAGGTCCCATAGTGATCGGCGGAGGCGGACTCGGCCGCGGCTGGGGCGGTGGCTTCGGCGGAGGTTTCGGCGGCGGCTTCGGCGGTTTCGGGGGCGGCGGCTTCGGCGGCGGCGGTGCCAGCGGTCACTTTTAGCCTTCGATCGATTCCCTTACCGTGCGCAGGTATTCCCTGCACTGCGAAATCAATTCCTTTGAACGCTTGACCAGGGCGCCTATGTCGTCCAGGCTTGTCTGCGGGTCTTCCACCCTGGCAGCTATCCGCTCCAGTTCGGCCATGGCCCTTGCGTAATCGAATCTTTCTTCCATATCAGTTCTTGCTTACTTCGTTTACGGTGGCTCCCAGCCTTCCGTCGGCAAAGAGCACGGAAATACGGTCACCGGCTTTGCTGCCCGCGGCCGAGCTGAGTCTTACCCCGTTTGCATCCAGGGCCAGGGAGAAGCCCCTGGACAGGACGTTGCGGGGATCGGTGACGCTTATCTTCATCTCGATAAGGCGGAGGGCCGCTTCGCCAGCATCCAATTTGCGGAGGGCTGCCGAGCAGACCGCCTTTTCGAGGATGTCGACGGCTCCCTTGAGGGCGTTCAGCCGGTTCTGGAAAGCCAGGCCCAGCCTCGTCTCGTACGAAGATATGCGTTCGTCTTCGGCAGCGGTGCTGTCGATGAAGAGGTCGGCGAGGGCGGTGGGCGTCTTTACGTACCTGTATGCTACCATGTCTGCCACATGGAAGTCCCTGTCATGGCCTATGGCGGTGAAGACCGGTAACGGGAAACGGGCTATAGCCGCGGCGAGCGAATAGTCGTCGAAGCAGGCGAGGTCTAGTTCGGACCCCCCGCCGCGGAGTATCAGCACTGCGTCATACCGTACAGGGGACGCAGAGATCTGCGAAAGGGCCTGCCGTATGGATTCGGGGGCTTCCTCGCCCTGCATCGTGGCGGCGAAGAGTTTCACTTCATATGCGAAACCGTATTCGTTCGCGGCAAGATGCCTGCGGAAGTCGCCGAACCCGGCCGCCTGTTCTGCAGAGATTACGGCGAGATAATAGGGTATGGCAGGCAAGCCGAGCTTCTTCTGCATGTCCATAAGCCCTTCTGCCTCAAGCCGTTCTATAGTTTGCTGCCGTTTGAGCAGCTGATTGCCGAGGGTGAATGAAGGATCGAGGTCGAGCACGTTGAGCGAAAGCCCGTAAAGTTCGTGGAAGCTGAGTTCAACCTGCAGCAGCACTTCCTGCCCGGCAGCGAGCGGGGTGCCGGTCTCTGCCTGGAAGCGGGCGCTTATGAGTCCGAAACGGGACCGCCAGACCGTCGCCCTCTGCTTGGCGATGAGGTTCCCGTCCTCGCTCTGGCTGAGTTCCAGGTAGCAGTGCCCGTTGGCTTTGACGCTGAGCGAACTTATCTCCGCCTTCACCCAGACGGGCAGGGGGAAAAGCTCGGCCAGTCCGGCCTTAACCGTGGCCAGGAGGGTGTACAGGTCTACGTAATCCTTCATCTCTTCCATCATCAGCGAAGATAGCAATTATTTACATTCCGGCAATGGTCTGCAGGCACCAAAGCAGCTTGCAGGAGATGGCGTCCGCGGCTCCGGTAAGCATGCTCCCGAGCGTCCGGGCATGGAGTGCGGAGGCGGCCAGGGCCCCTATCGAACAGGCCATCAGCAGTTCTGTGAGCGGCAGTGCGAGGAGGTTCGTGAGGATGAAATGCTTAGGAAATGTGTGGAAAGTGAACCATACCAGAGGGGCGGTGAAAGCTTGGCAGCTGCAGCTCAGGGCAACGGCCGACCAGATCCGCCTGAACGGGTCGAAACGGCCCGACCGGCCGCCGGAAGGGTACCAGGCTTCCAGCCTCGGGAATAAGACGAATATGCCCAGCATGGCAAGGTAACTCAGCCGGAAACCGGTGGAACTGATGGAATCCGGCCTCAGAACCAACTGGACCAGAAGGGCGGTGCACCAGACGGAGGCGGGAGAAGCCTTCCTTCCGGGAGAATGACGGGCCGCTTCTGCGATGGAGGTGAACAGCAGGGCGCGGACCGTGGAAGGGGAGGCTCCTGTCATGAGGGTGTAGGCTGCCGCGAACAGGATGAGGAAGCCGGAGCGCAGGACGGATGCGGTGCGGGAGCGCCCAAGGATGGAAAGCGCACTCCCGGCGAGCAGGCAGATGATGCCGAGATGCAGGCCGGAAAGGGCCAGGATGTGCGAGGCCCCGGCATCCCTGAATACCTGGACGGTATCCCTTGAGAGCATGTCCCGGCGGCCGGTAAGCAGAGCCCGTACCAGGGCACGGGTGCCCTGGTGGGGGAAGGGCAGAGAGTCTATCATCCCGGAAAATGCAGAGAGCCACTTCTGGAAATACAGCCTGTCGCTATGCCCGGCTACCATCGATGAACTGTGGCAGAATGCGCCCAGAAGGAGGAACAGCAGCAGGAAAGGGACGGAACTCCGGGCGCGTTTGCCCGCATACATCAGAAGGGCGGCAAGGGGAAGGGAGGCTGCGGCGACGGCAAAATGCCACGGAAACGATGCCGACAGCAGTATCCCTGCCGCGAAAGGGACGGAAATCCCCACTATATCCTTCGCCTCTTCCATTGCCGACTCCTTTTTGCGAAAATACACAATATTTTGTAAATTCGCAGGCTGTATTGAATATAATAATCTTAGATTTTCGCATAAATGATCATCCTCGTTATCAACTGCGGCAGCTCTTCGATAAAGTACCAGCTCCTGGACATGAAGAGCGACGACGTCTACGACATCATGGCCAAGGGCATAGTAGAGAAAATCGGCCTTCCCGAGGGCATCCTCACCCATAAGCCCACCGGCAAGAAGAACCTTGTGAAGGAACTTCCGATACCGTACCACAATGTGGGAATGAAGCTGGTCCTCGACGCCCTGGTAGACCCCGAGTACGGAGTGCTCAAGAGTTTCGACGACATCGAGGCGGTGGGCCACCGCATCGTGCAGGGTGCCGACTTCTTCCCGGGAAGCTGTCTCGTGGACGATGAAGTGCTGCGCAAGATCGAAATCTGCTGCGACTTCGCTCCTCTCCACAATCCCGCCCATCTGCTCGGCATCCACGCCATGACGGCAGTCCTGCCCGGCGTACCCCAGGTGGTGGTGTTCGATACTGCCTTCCACCAGACCATGCCGGATTATGCCTACATGTACGCCCTTCCGTACGAGTACTACACCAAGTACCACGTACGCCGCTACGGTGCACACGGCACTTCGCACAACTATGTCTCACGCGAAGGAGCCCGTTTCTGCGGACTGGACATCAACAACTCCAAGATAATCACCTGCCACATCGGCAACGGCTCATCGGTGAGCGCTATCCTCAACGGCAAGTGCATCGACACATCCATGGGATTCACGCCTCTCGAGGGCATGATAATGGGCACCCGCTGCGGTAACGTAGACTGCAACGTAATACCCTATATCATGAAGAAGGAGCATCTCACTCCCGACGAGATGACCACCATCATGAACAAGAAAAGCGGTTTTCTGGGCCTGTCCGGCACCAGTTCCGACTGCCGCGACATGGACGAAGCCGCCAATGCCGGCAACCCCAGGGCGAAGCTGGTGCTCAAAAAGCTCACTTACGACATAATCAAGCTCATCGGCTCTTACGTGGCAGCCCTTAACGGCGTAGACCTCATCGTCTTCACCGCAGGCATCGGGGAGCACAACAGCCGCCTGCGCCGCCGTGTATGCGAGAACCTTTCATACCTCGGTGTGAAGATAGACTACGAAGCCAACATGGCTTTCGGAGACGAGACCCTGCTTTCAACCCCCGATTCCAAGGTGAAGGTGGCCCTCATCCCCACTGAGGAGGAGCTCATGATAGCCCGTGACACCATGCACATCGTAGCTGCGATGGACGAATAACCAATCAACACATTTTATATGATCACTAAATTCTCGGATCTCTTCGCGGAACTCCGCGACAAGAAAGTATGCAAAAGGCTCATAGTCGCCTGGGGCGTTGATGAACACTCGATCGAAGCGGCCTATAAGGCTGCGGAAGCCGGATTCGTAAGCGCCACGCTCGTGGGTGACGAAGCCATCATCAAGGAAGTGTGCGACAAGCACGGCTTTGATGTTTCCAAGTTCGAAATAGTAAACAACCCGGTTGAACTCAAGGCAGTCGCCCAGGCGGTGCAGATGGTGCACGACGGTCAGGGAGACGTGCTGATGAAGGGCCTTTGCAGCACCGATAAATTCCTCCGCGCCATACTTAACAAGGCCACCGGCCTTCTTCCCGAAAAGGGCCTCCTGAGCCATGTGGGAGTCATAGAGAATCCTCTCTACCACAAGCTCATCTTCCTCGCCGACATGGCTGTGGTTCCCGCCCCCGATTTCCGCCAGAAGGTCAAGATCACCAATTTCACCCTCAATGTCGCCCACAGCTTCGGCATCGCCAAGCCCAAGGTCGCTTTCATTTCTGCAACCGAGCAGATGCTCGACAGCATACCTTCCGCGATGGAGGCTGCAATGCTGGCCAAGATGTGCGACCGCGGCCAGATCAGGGGCTGTATCGCTGACGGTCCGCTGGCCCTCGACGTTGCCATCGACCAGGAAAGTGTCGAAATCAAGAAGCTCGTCAGCCCCGTTGCCGGTGACGCAGACGTGCTCATCTTCCCCAATATCGAGAGCGCCAACGTGTTCTGGAAGACGAACTCCAAGCTCGCTTCCGGCGTGCGCCAGGCAGGAATGCTTGTCGGCACCACGGCTCCCTGTGTGCTTGCATCCCGCGCCGACAGCGTCGATACCAAATTGAACTCCATCGCCGAAGCGGTGATGTCAATCAGCAAATAACCATCTAAAATTACCGATATGAAAAGAATCCTCATTATCTGCGCAGCGGGCCTGATGGCCCTTGCCATGGTATCTTGCGGACAGAAAGCTCCCAAGGTGGATGCCATAGTCGCAGGCGGTGCCGAACCGTTCGCCCTTATGTTGGAGTATAATGCTCCCGTCCTCGCTGAATGCGTAAACGCCCAGACCTTCGCCGTTCCCGGCAAGGAGGTGCGTTCCGCTTTCGTTACCGACGTCAATCCCTTCGGGGACAAAGGTCACAGGGGCCCCGGCAGCTGGATGGCTGACAGGAAGGACGGCAAGTATGTCGTGGTCGTCCTCGAAGGCGGCAAGCCTATGGGCAAGCCGGAAGGAGAGTGCGACATGGCCGAATGCGACCACGAAGACGGCAAACCCTGCGACAAGCCGGAGGCCGAAAAGTGTGACAAGTGCAAGGCCGCTGAGGCGGCTGCAGCCTGCGACAAGCCGGAGGCTGAGAAGTGCGACAGCTGCAAGCACGAAGAGGGTATGCGCCACCATGGCGACAAACCCTGCGACAAGGCCTGCGAAGACGCCGCTGTGGCCGTTCCGGAGATCACGGTGCAGCAGGTAGCCGACATCAAGACCGCTGACGGCAAGACCCTCAAGGCTTGGAAGAAGGCTGTCAAGGCCGGTGAAGTCATCTCCTTCATGGGCCATCGTCCCGGCCATCATCACGCGGAAGCCGGCAAGGCTGAATGACACCGCGCCGCCCCGTGGGGCGTAGCTGACTGTCCCCGGCCCGAGCCTCGACTCCGGCTGGGGATTTCTGTTGAAAAAACAGTATATTTGCGGAGTATGGCAAAAATCTACGTGGCAAGCAGTTGGCGCAACGCCTACCAACCGGATACGGTCCGGGCCCTGGTGACCGCAGGGCATGAAGTCTTCGATTTCCGTCACCCCTGGAAAGGTTACGAACCCTTCCATTGGGCGGATATCGACGAACGCTGGCAGCAGTGGTCGGTGGAAGAGTACCGCAAAGGCATGCTCCATCCCATAGCCGAGGAGAAGTTCGGCCATGACTTCGAGGCCATGGAGTGGGCTGATGTGTGCGTGCTTGTACTGCCATGCGGCCGTTCCGCCCATGCCGAGGCCGGCTGGTTCGCAGGAGCCGGCAAGAAGGTCATAGTCTATATGCCGGAACCTCAGGAGCCCGAACTGATGTACAAGATGTTCGACGCCGTGGTCCAGACTCAGGAAGAGGTTCTCGGTCTCCTGGAAGGGAAATGAAGAGAATCGAAGTCGTGGCCGGGGTGATACGGCGCGGGAAAGAGGTTCTCGCGACGCAGCGCGGTTATGGCCCTTGGAAGGACTGGTGGGAGTTTCCCGGCGGGAAGATGGAGGTGGGGGAGACCAGGTGTGAGGCTCTCCGGCGTGAACTCTCTGAGGAGTTGGATGCCGACGTTACCGTAGGCGATCCCATCGGTACCGTAGAGTGGGATTATCCTGAATTCCATCTTACCCTCCACTGCTATTGGTGTACACTCAGGGCCGAGGCCCTTCATCTCAACGAGCACGAGTCGGCAAAATGGCTGTCGGCGGAAAACCTGCGCTCGGTGCGCTGGCTTCCCGCCGACGAGAGCATACTGGCTGCGATACTATCGGAGCTCGAGTAGTGCGCAGGCGTGCGGTGCGAGGGTGACGGTCTTTCCGCTGATCTTCTTCCCCGACCACAGTTCGGTAGCACGCAGGCGTTTGAGATTCAGTTCCTCAAGCGGTATTTCCAGATCCAGGGGCCCTTCGTCCGTAAGGTTGAACAGGGCCAGATAGGTGTGTCCGGTAACCGAATCGAACGAACTCACCGCCAGCTTGCCGTCCTTGTTGTAAACCTCAAAAGGCATCGATCCCTGCTGGTTGACCTTGAGTACGGCCTCGTTGGTTATCATGGCGAGACCCTGGGGATCGTCCGCCAGCGAAGGCAGGTCACCGCCGTACATCAGGGGCGAACGGAAGATGCACCAGAAGGTCATGAGGGTGCGCTGTTCGTCGGGAGTCAGGCGGGTGTCCCGGTCGGCCCCGCGTTCGCCTCGGATGGAGATGCGGCCCAGCGGCAGCATGTCAGCATCGGGCCAGGTGCCTTCTCCTATGTAAGGATACCAGTCGCGGGCCACTTTGATAAGATGCGTCACATCCTGCCAGCGGTCCCAGACATCGTTCACCATCCTCCATGCGTTTGCATGCGAATCCACGTGCTTCGCGGCTGCCACGGGCGTCTCGCCCGGAGAGGTGCTGAGCACTATCGGCCTGCCGGTGGCATCGATCGCCTTGCGTATCATGTCGATTTCGTGTTCATGGTAGACGGGCGCCGAGAGGTCGTCCACCTTTATGTAGTCCACGCCCCACGAGGCGTAAAGTTCAAGGATGGAGTTGTAGTACTCCTGCGCCCCCGGCCTGTCGGCTTCGATGGTGTAATTGTCGCGGAGCCAGCGGCAGCGGTCCCTTTCGGAATAGATCATGTCGGCGGTGATGCCGTCGGTGCCGAGTATGGGCAGTTTCTGCTCCACGGCCTTGCAGGGCACGCCTCGCATGATGTGTATGCCGAACTTCAAGCCAAGGGAGTGGACATAGTCCGAGAGCGGTTTGAATCCTGCACCGTCGGCTGAAGACGGGAAGCGGTTCACGGCGGGTATATAGCGGCCGTATTCATCGAGCGAATAAATGGGATCGTCTTCGTTGTATCCGCCGGCCTTGTCGTTCGCCACGAACCAGCGTATGTCCACGATCACGTATTCCCAGCCGAATTTCTTGAGGTTCTTCGCCATGAAGTCGGCGTTCGCCCTGACTTCTTCTTCAACTACGGTAGGGCCGTAACAGTCCCAGCTGTTCCATCCCATCGGGGGAGTCTGGGCCCAATCGGTGAAGTCTCCTTTGAGGACAGGCCCTGTTTCAGTGTTGTGGTTCCGGTTGATGCAGGCAGCGAGCGCTGCGGCTGCACAGATTAGAGCAAGTATTTTTTTCATGAACACAAAGATAGCGTTTATTATCCAAAAAACAGTATCTTTGAACGTTCGATGTTCAGTACTATTGCCAAACAAGTGCGGCAGTACAAGTGGCCGCTGATACTGACCCCGGTGTGGACCAGCGCCGAAGTTGTCGTGGGCGTGCTGATCCCTTACGTGACCGCCGACCTCATCGACAAAGGGCTCAATGCCGCCAGTCTCCCTGCTGTCTACAAATACGGCGGAATGATGGTTGCCCTGGCTCTCCTGAGCCTTCTGTTCGGAGTCCTTGCGGCGCGTTTCGCCGCTTTCGGCAGCACCGGCCTCGCCGCGAACCTGCGCGAAGCGATGTACCGCAACATCCAGCGTTTCTCTTTCAGCGACATCGACAAATACAGCACCGCAGGCCTCGTCACGCGCATGACCACCGATGTCTCCAGCATCCAGAACGCCACCCAGATGCTGCTGCGCACCTCGTTCAGGGCGCCCCTGAACCTGGTGTTCTCGTTCATGATGTGCCTTATGATAAACGGCAGGCTGTCGCTTATCTTCCTGGTAGCCATGGTCTTCCTTTCAGCGGCGCTGGCCATCCTCATCAGCAGGGCGGCCAAGCTCTTCAAAAAGATACTCCTCCAGTACGACAGGCTCAATTCGGTGGTGCAGGAGAATGTGGACGCTATCCGCGTGGTGAAGGCTTTCGTCCGCGAGAACCACGAAATCAGCAAGTTCGACAAGGCCGCCTTAGGGCTCTACAGGCTCAACGTGAAGGCTGAAACCCTCATGGCTCTCAACCATCCGGTGATGAACCTGGTGGTATACGGCTGCATCATGGCGGTCAGCTGGTTCGGCGCCCATTATATCGTGGGCGGGAGCCTCACCACGGGTCAGCTGACATCGCTCTTTTCGTACATCATGATGGTGATGAGCTCCCTGATGATGCTCAGCATGATCTTCGTCCAGCTTACCCAGAGCGCCGCGAGCGTGCAGAGGGTGGCTGAAGTCATCGAAGAAGAACCCGACATGGACAATCCGGCACATCCTGTTATGGAAGTGGCGGACGGGTCCGTGGACTTCGACCACGTCGACTTCTCCTACAAGAAAGGCGGCGACAACGCATTGAATGACATCGACCTGCATATTAAGTCAGGCGAGACCATAGGCATCATAGGCGGTACCGGTTCCGGCAAGTCCAGCCTCGGCTATCTTATAAGCCGCCTTTACGATGCGGGCAGCGGGAC
Organism: uncultured Bacteroidales bacterium; assembly: GCA_900320385.1. GTDB lineage: Bacteria > Bacteroidota > Bacteroidia > Bacteroidales > UBA932 > Cryptobacteroides. Next base: position 370 of record ONSD01000157.1, on the reverse strand, counting down.
CGTCAAGGTGGGCGGGCGTGATGTCAGGGAATACGACATGGACTCCCTGCGCACACAGGTGGCCATAGTGCTGCAGAAAAGCACCCTCTTCAGCGGCAGTATCATGGAGAATCTGCGTTGGGGCAATCCGAATGCCTCCGATGCTGAATGCATTGCCGCCTGCAAGGCAGCCTGCGCCGATGATTTCATCGAAGGCTTCCCGCAGAAGTACGATACGCAGATCGAGCAGGGAGGCGTGAATGTGAGCGGAGGCCAGCGTCAGCGTCTGTGCATAGCGCGGGCCCTCCTCAAGAAACCCAAGATACTCATCCTGGACGATTCGACCTCCGCCGTGGATACGGCCACCGACGCCAGGATACGTACCAGCCTC
>ONSD01000158.1 GCA_900320385.1 uncultured Bacteroidales bacterium | reverse complement strand
TCCCCATCGACATGATCACCGGCACCAGCATGGGCGGTCTTGTCGGCGGCCTGTACTCCCTAGGATACAAGGCCAGCACGCTCGACTCCCTCATCAGGGGGATAGACTGGAACAACGCCCTGAGCGACGATGTTCCCCGCCGCTTCATCTCGTACGAGGACATACAGCGCGGAGAACGCTTCATACTCGACATGCCCTTCCACTACCGCGAAGAGACCTACCGCGAGAAAATGAGCGAGGGCATAGGGTATGCCCGCCGCAAACAGGGCGTGCACCTCAGTTCCACCGAAGGGGAGAAAGCTTCCCGTACCGAGGACATGAAGCTGCTGGCGAGCAGCTTGCCTTCGGGTTACGTATTCGGCCTCAATGTCAACAACATATTCGGGACGCTCTCGGTCGGCTACCAGGATTCCCTGGACTTCATGCGCCTGCCCATACCCTTCATGTGCGTGTCAACCGACATAGTTTCCGGCAACTCCAAGAACTGGCACAGCGGCCCCATCCAGGCCGCGCTGCGCGCCACCATGGCCATTCCGGCCATGTTCGAACCGGTGCGCTACCAGGACATGGTGCTCATCGACGGTGGAACCCGCAACAACTTCCCGGTCGACCTCGCCAGGGCGATGGGGGCTGACATCGTGATAGGGGTGAACCTGAACCAGGGCTCCAGCACTTATGAGGATGTGAACAATATCGGGGAGATGATATCCCAGATAATAAGCATGCTCGGTAAAGACGCTTACGTGGTCAACATCCTCGATCCTGATGTGACAATCCATCCCGAACTTCCCGAATATGGCATGCTGAGTTTTTCTACCGAGGCGATAGATACCATCATCGGAAGGGGATATGCCGCGGCGCAAGTGCAGGCCGGCGCTATCGCGGACATCAAGTCGAGGCTGAATGGCGCGAAGCCGCGCCTCAACGCTCCGCCGGCCATCGACATAGGGCGCAACCCGGTAGTGCTCAGCGACGTTGAATTCCTGGGAGTGGACGGCACAGATGCCGATTACCTCAAGAACAAAATCCGTTTCAGCCCAGGTGATTCGCTGAGCGCGCAGAGTCTCAGGGACGCCACCGGCATCATCTTCGCCACCGGAGTCTTCGAATCGGTGAACTATACCGTCCTCGAACAGCCGGACGGCCGCTTCCTGCTGCGGTTCCACTGCCGCAAAGGTCCTAACCACGCCCTCCGCCTGGGAGTCCGCGGCGACACCGAAGAACTGGTGGCGGCAGTCGTGAACGTCGGTCTCAATACCCGTTCGCTCCACGGTTCACAGCTCGAACTGGAAGGCCGGGCGGGCAGCCGCTGGCATCTGATGGCTCATTACAGCATTGCCAACCCCTTCCTGGTAAAACTCAATGTTGATGCCGGCATCGGGGGTACATCCGCCGAGATGATACGCGACGGTGTCATATACAGCGGCAATTACTTCCGCACTCTGCAGTCGTTATATGCCTCCGGCCTCCGTTCCTCGGTGTTCGACATCCAGCTCGGGCTCAAGCGCGAAACCTTCCGCCTGAACCGCTGGGCCTCCGCCAGCGGAAAACCCGTTACAGGCTCCGACGGCATCATATACAATTCGCGCTATGTGTCGGCCTTCGCCGATGCGCGGGCATATACCCTCGATGACAAGTACTATCCCTCCAGGGGATTCACCCTGGGAGCACGTTACGAAAGATATCTCACCGACAAGCCCGTCCGCGCCGTGAGTGCCGACTTCAGGGGAGTCATACGCCTTGACGACGGCATAGCTCTCATACCGAGCATGTGGGCGAGGGGTGTGCAGATGGGGGAGCGCGTATTCCCGCTTTACAACTTCGCAGGAGGCGACATGGCGGGCAGATATCTGCCGCAGCAGATACCATTCGCTCCCTGCCATCGCTTCACTCAGCTTGACGATTATGCCGTGGTGCTCGGACTGGACTTCAGGGCGAACATCTACAAGAACACCTATCTATCGCTTCAGGGTGGGTACATCAAGGATGCTCCCGAAATCCTCGGGGTGTTCAACAAACCCCTGCAGCCCAGCCATTACGGGGTAGCGCTCGAGTTGGCTTACAATTCCATCATAGGCCCGGTCAAGCTGATCGGCCAATGGTGCGATTTCTCGGGATACGGGGCTTATCTTGGAGTCGGATTCGATTTTTAGGTCATGGAAGAATCTGTAAAGAAGGTACTTCTTTCCCTCCAGCGACTTTGCGTGAAGAGGGAGTGCTGTTCCGATGAAATCTACCGCAAGGCGCTGCAGAAGATGGATGGGGACGCCGCTGCGGCAGGAGAGATCCTCGGATCCTTGAAGGCGGACGCCTTTGTCGACGACGCCCGCTATGCCGCCGCCTTCGCGAGGGAGAAATCGTCCCTGGCCGGCTGGGGCCCCATAAAGATACGCTTCGCCCTCCGGGGCAAGGGGGTGGGGGAAGCTGAAATCTCTGCCGCTCTGGAGGGGATCGATGCCGAAAAGGCCGAAGCCCGTCTGCTCAAGGACCTTGCAGCCAAATGGAAGACTCTCGAAGGGGAGCCGGATGCCAAGCTGCGCCTGATCAAGTATGCCCTTGCCAAAGGCTACGGGTATGATGCCGTGCAGTCTGCGGTGGAAAGGACGGTCTGCGATGGATGACCTGCAACTCTCCACCGTCTTCGCCAGGAACTGCGAGGTGCGCAAGATCCCGAAATCCGTGGCGGAACCCTTCATCAATGCCAATCACAGGCTGGGCTATTGCACGTGCAGGCACCGTTATGCCCTGTTCGTCCGCAAATCTACCGGAGGGGCCGAACTGAAGCTCCCGGAAGGGACCATGGTGGCCGTAGCCACTTTCTCCAACCCCAGGAACATGACTGCCAGGGGAGGCAATCCCCGCTCCTTCGAGTGGATACGCTATGCTTCCCTTGCAGGGGTGAGGGTGGTCGGAGGCATGGGCAAGCTGCTCCGCAGTTTCGTGGACGACGTTCATCCCGACGACGTAATGACCTATGTCGATTCTTCGGAATCGGCCGGTGAAAGCTACGCGGCCCTCGGATTCGTATGTGAAGGTGAATCCGGGGGCCGCGGATACAGCGACCTGAAATTCAGGAAAAACTATCTGGCCGGCTTCTGAATGCCTTCGGCGGTTGCCTTCTGGGCTACGCGCTCGATCCTGGCCTGGGTGTTCGGGTGCGAAGAGAACATCTCAGCAACCCTGCTGGCCTGGGCGGATCCGCCCGACGATGCACCCAGAAGTTTCTCGAAAGCATATGCCATATGCCACGGATTATGGCCGAGGGCCTTGAGGAAATCGTAGCCGAAGTCGTCGGCGGCCGTTTCCTGTTTGCGGGAGTGCTTGGCGCTGACCATGGCTTCGCCCAATTGGCCGAGTATGGAATCCGAAAGGACCGATGCGACATTGCCCGTGGAGGCGATCGCATCCAAGGCGGCGGAAGTTAGCAGGGCATTCTTGTACGCCTTCAGGGAGTGCTGCAGGTAAACATGGCCGATTTCGTGGCCTATGACGCCGAGCACTTCCTCATCGTTCATCAGGTCCATGAGGCCGGTGTACACGCGCACGCTGCCGTCGGCACAGGCGAAGGCGTTGACTTCGTCGGTCTTGTAAACCTTGAAATTGAGAGGGGTGTCGCCTATCTGGTTGAAATCCTTGACGATCTTCGCGAGCCTCTTTGAATAGGCGTTGGTCGCCGGGAGGACTGTGTTCTGGGCGTCGAGCTGTGCCACGGACTGCTGAACGTAAGCCTGGATCTGCTCGTTTGAGATGGATGCGGCCTGTGCGGCCTTCAGTCCGCCGTTTATGAGACGGGCCTCGTTGAAGGTGCCGCACGAAACCAGGGCGAGTGCGGCAATGGCGCTGATTATCAGTTTCTTCATGGTGCAGGGATATTGATTGTCCAAATATAGTCTTTTTTCGGGAAATTATGCTATCTGCGGTTTCCCGGGGTGTTCGTGGCCGCGGTTTTCCTGCGGGCGTTCTTCCATCTTGCCTTCCTGCAGGTCGTCGAAGCGTTTGCGGCGGCGGAAGATGTCGATCGCAGCGAATATGGCGGCGCGCATGGAACGGGGGTCGGCTTCGTCGCGGCCGGCAAGCTCGAAGGCGGTACCATGGTCGGGGGAGGTGCGCACCACGGGGAGCCCGGCGGTGAAATTCACTCCGTCTTCAACGGCAAGGGCCTTGAAAGGCGCCAGTCCCTGGTCGTGGTACATGGCCAGCGTGGCGTCGAACATGCCGTAATGCCTCATGCCGAAATAGCCGTCAGGGGAGAAGGGTCCGAATGCCATGATCCCTTCGTCGTTCGCCTTCTTGATCGCGGGGATGATGATGTCCTGTTCTTCGGTGCCTAGCAGTCCGCCGTCACCGCTGTGGGGGTTGAGGCTGAGTACCGCTATGCGCGGGTTGTCGACGCAGAAGTCCCTCTTGAGCGATTCGTTCATCAGGCGCAGCTTGCTGAGTATCTTGTCTTCCGAAATGGCTCCCGGAACGTCCTTGAGCGGGATATGGTCGGTTACGACCCCTACCCTGAGGCGGGAAGATATCATCATCATCGTGACGTCCTCCACTCCGAAGGCCTGCTGGAGGAATCCGGTGTGTCCGGGGAAGCCGAAGCCTTCGGCGACTATGGAATTCTTGTTCACGGGACCGGTGACCAGTACGTCGATGCTGCCGGCCTTAAGGTCCTTTACCGCCGCCGAAAGGGCGGTTATCGCGGCCTTGGCCGATTCGGTAGTGGCGCCCCCCGGTTCTGCGAACACATTGTCGGGCAGGCAGTTGAGTATGTTGATACGTTTTGCATGCGCCTCCGAGGCTGAATTGATGGAGTTGGTGTCCATCTGGTCGACCTCGTGGAGCGATTTGCGGTAAAAACCGAAAAGCTTTGAAGAACCGTATATGACGGGGATGAACATATCCAGGATGCGGGGATCGCTGAGGGCCTTGATGATCACCTCATAGCCTATCCCGTTGCTGTCTCCCTGGGTTATTCCTACTACTATTTTGCCGTTTTGCATATGAATTATTGGAACAGATTGTTTTCTTCTTCTTGCACGTATCCTTCGTCGCGGGGGAGCCCGGGGAGAGCCGCGGCGCCCGTGGCGAGAGCGTCACAACGCTCGTTCTCGGGATGGCCGGCATGCCCCTTTATCCAGTGGAAAGATACCCTGTGCATGCGGTAGACCTGCACGAAACGCAGCCAGAGGTCGCTGTTCTTTTTCTTCTTGAACCCCGTGGAGAGCCACTTGTCCAGCCAGCCTTCGGTCACGGCCTTTACGACATACGATGAGTCGCTGTACACTTCCACCTCGGCATTTTCCCACTTGATGGCTTCCAGACCCATTATCACCGCCAGCAGTTCCATGCGGTTGTTGGTGGTGAGCGAGAACCCTCCCGACATCTCTTTGCAGAGGCTGCCGCATTTCAGTACGACGCCCCAGCCGCCGGGTCCGGGATTGCCGCTTGAAGCGCCGTCGGTATAGAGGAATATCTTCTCTTTTTGGGCCATCCGCACTAAAGTTTCAACAAATTTAGCTAATTTTGTCAAATATGAAAAAGATAAATGTTCTTGTCACGGGAGGGAACGGGCAACTGGGCTGCGCGCTCCGGGCCGCATCCGCCGGCAGTGGCAACCATTATATCTTCTCCGACATAAACTCCCTCCCGGGCATGGAAACCCTCTACCTGGACGTCACCAATTCGGAGGGGGTCGAAATAGTATGCGATTCAGAAAACGTGGATGTGATCGTGAACTGTGCCGCATACACCAATGTAGACAAGGCTGAAGACGATACCGCATTCGCAGCGGTCCTCAACCGGGACGTTCCGGCAACCCTCGCCGCGGTGGCCCGTTCGCGCAAGGCCACTCTGATACAGATATCCACCGATTACATATTCGCGGGGGATGCTTCCACCCCTATTCCCGAGGATGCGCAGCCAGGTCCCCTCAGCGTGTACGGCGCCACTAAGCTGGCCGGCGAAAAGGCGGTGCGCGACAGCGCCTGCAACAGCATCATCATCCGCACCGCATGGCTTTACTCGCAGTACGGACGCAATTTCGTCAAGACCATCAGGCGCCTCACTTCCGAAAGGGATTCCCTGAAGGTGGTATGCGACCAGGTGGGCACTCCGACTTTAGCCGACGATCTCGCAGAGTTCGTAGTGGATATAATTGACGGCGGAAAGATAGGGAAGACAGGCACTTACAACTTTACCGACGAGGGGGTCTGCTCGTGGTACGACTTTGCCCATGAAATCTGCGCCATGGCAGGCAACCGATGCGAAATCACCCCCTGCAGCAGCGTGGAATATCCGCAGAAGGCACGCAGGCCCAGCTATTCGGTGCTGGACAAGAGCCTGGTGAAGAAGACTTTCGGCATCGTCATACCATACTGGAGGGATTCTTTGGCAAAATGCATGACACAAATTGAACGGAATGGAGATTGAGCATACTTCCATACCGGGGGTGGAAATCCTGCACCCGAGGGTGTTCGGTGATTCGAGGGGTTACTTCTTCGAGTCCTTCAGCCAGCGCGAATTCGACAGACTGGTCCGGCCGCTGTGCTTCTGCCAGGATAACGAAAGCAAAAGCCGCTACGGTGTCGTGCGTGGACTGCACTTCCAGACGGGTGAGTACAGCCAAAGCAAGCTGGTGCGCGTCGTGTCCGGCGAAGTCCTGGACATAGCGGTGGACATACGTTCAGGCAGTCCCACTTTCGGGCAGCATGTGGCCGTGGTGCTCTCGGGTGAAAACCATATCCAGCTTTTCATCCCCAGGGGTTTTGCCCATGGTTTCAGCGTGCTTTCCCCGGAGGCTGTATTCCAGTACAGGTGCGACCGCTTTTACGCTCCGGCCCACGAGGGTGCCATAGCCTGGGACGATCCTGCCCTGGAAATAGACTGGATGCTGCCCCCGGAGAGCATCATCCTTTCCGAAAAAGACAGGCACCATCCCCTGCTGAAGGATTGCACCTGTCTTTTCGATTACTCCCGGAATCTCTATCCGGAGTTCTGATTACTTGATTTCTATAAGTTTGGTGGATTCCTTTGGCTCCGCTTTCTTGAGTTTCGGAATGCTTACGGTGAGTACTCCGTTCTCCACGGCGGCGTCGATGGCTTCGCGGTCGGCATCCTCGGGAAGGAGCATCGTCTGTTGGAACTTGCTGTACGAGAACTCGCGGCGCAGGTAGTGTCCGTGCTTCTTTTCGTCCTCGCCGTGCTTCTTCTCCATGTTGATCACGAGGTCGCCGTCGGCGTTCAGCGAGACCTTGAAGTCTTCCTTGGTCATGCCCGGAGCGGCGAGCTCCAGTTCATAGCCGTTTTCGCGCTCCATGACGTTGATGGCGGGAGCGGTGGCGTTGCTGCGCAGCATCCAGTCGTTGTCGAAGAAATCGTTGAATACGTCCGGAATCCAGTTCTGGTTATAATGTCTTGACGGTAACATTTTTTTGTCCTCCTATGTTTTAAAATCAACTTATTTCCCGTACCGGTTCGGCGGTACGCTTGAAGAAAATACAAAGCGCGGACCAGCCGCGGGAACAGTGCGTAAAGGTGACAAAATGTCCTAAAAGTAGACAAAATGTCGAAAAATAGCTGAAATATTGGCAATTTTACTGTCATTTTGGCGTCTGTGAAATTGTAATATAAAAAACGGATATAAATGGTAAAAGGTGGTGTTTTTAAAACTTTTTGTTAACTTTGTCTCAAATAGCGCCTATAATGGCGGCAAGGAAGACAACGATTAACTTAACATACCCAGTTATGATCAAAACCGACACAATCTCAGCTGCAGGAGCCTATGTCGCCCCTGTGTGCAAATCCTTCGAGTGCATGCCCGAAGGAGTCATCTGCGTCAGCGGCAACGGCTCCATCGACGATGGTAACGTTGTTACATGGGGCAACGATGACGATCTCGCCAACATCCTCCCCGGTATCACGGGTGCGGACAACAGTCTCCTTTATTAATCGCACTGCCTTATGAAAAAGTCAATCATTTCCGTTTTCGTAATCGCAGCAGCTGCGATTGCCCTCGTTTCCTGCAACAAGGAAGTTCCCCAGAACAACGAGGCTCCGCTGCAGAAGGCCTCCACGGTTTCCTTCGTAGCCAGCCAGCCTGACACCAAGGCCGCATTCGGTACCCAGAGCGGCAGCACCCTGCCCACCCTTTGGACTTCCAATGACAAAGAGGCCGCCACGGTCCTCAACTATACAAGTGCTGCGCTCACCTACGTAACCCCGTCGTCAGACTTCAAGACGGCATACTTCAATACAGAAATCGCAGATGACGGAACCGGTGAATATTCCTTCTTTATCCTGAGCCCCGTCTCCGCATATTACGGTGCTACAGACTCCCTGAAGCTTACGGATGGCAGCTATTGCCCGGTCGTGGCTTATGAGATACCCTCCGTACAGACTTCCGGAGCCAACACTCCCGACGAAGACGCAATGGTCCTGCTTGCCGCCACCGACAAGTTGAGCGCCTGGCCGACCGAGCAGCTCGACGTCACCTTCCATCATCTGACAGCTTACCTCAAGCTTGACCTCCAGAACCTCGACCTCGACGAAAATGAGAATGTCGAAACTGTCGTGATTACCTCCGAGAGCTATCTTTCAGGTGTGATGTCTGTCGATCTTGACAACGGAAACGGTTACTATCTCGATCCGTCCACTTCAATCGTGGTGAACACCAGCGGCAACAATCCGATATGGGTTGCATGCGAACCCCTCGCAGCCGGGACTGTGCTTACGATTACCGCAAAGACCGATGCCAAGTACGAGTACGAGGTTGAATACACCACTCCCGCCGACCTCAATGCCGGCACCGTTGCCGAAGCCACTATCGACTACGATGGCATCATGGGTAGCGAAGTCCTCTTCAGTTACGACGACTGGCTTGGCACCTTCCTGCTTGACCGCGACGGCGACGGTGCAAACATGGATGAAATCACCATCAGCCAGGACGTAAGGGGTTCCTCCTACACCATCTACAATATCTGCGATTTTGGATTGGACACCCCGGCAAACTACGATGCTACCACTGGTGCTCTCCAATTCATGGGAGCTGAGTCAATCTATAGTTTTACTCAGCAAGGCTATGGAGAACTAACCGTACACTTCATGGGACTGGCAGGTGGTTATGTATATTCCGACAGGATTATAGCTACCGCCACGCTGGACGGCGCAGTGGCAACCGTAAGCCCCATGGCAGTTGGTCAAGATTCCTTTACCGCAATGATGTTCCTCGCTGAAGATACTAACGGTAAGCTTTACTCTTTCAACGGTGGAACTACCGTCCTTCCTACCACCATGACCAAATCTAGCGCATCCAGCGCACCGAGAGTCAATTCACTCGGCCATGCTGTTCCCGCAAAGAAGCTGGAAAGTGCACTTTCGAAGAACCAGGTCCTGAAGCTTAAATAGACTTCCTTCCTTTACGATAGAAAAGCGGCGCCTCATTCGAGGCGCCGCTTTTTACGTGTCGGGATCCTCCGTGTGGCGGAGCGCTACAGCAGTTCGTGCAGGCCTTTGAAGTAGAGGTCAAGGCCGCGCTTGAGGGTTGTGCGGGGGCACGCCAGGTTTATGCGCATGCAGGACGGACTTCCATAAATGTCGCCGGCATTCACCCAGAGTTTCTCATGCTCCAGGAGATGGTCCTGTATCTGCATGCCTCTCAGGCCCAGCGGGGCGAAATCCAGCCAGTTAAGGTAAGTGGCATCGAGGGTTGCCACGCGCACCCGGGGGAATTCCTCCGCGAAGCGGTTTCTCAACTCGAGCCAGTTCTCATGAACTACGGCATTCATCTGGTCCAGCCATTCGGCGCCTTCGGGCGTGTATGCGGCCTGCAAGGCTACTATGCCCAGCTGGTTTACGTCGCAATGCTCCCAAATGTTTATCACCCTGTCCATACGCCCCAGGAAATCAGCGTTGGCCGATACGATGTTGGCTATTTCGAGCCCCGGCATGCTGAAGGGCTTGGTGGGGGAGACGAAACTGATGCTGTTCCGGGCGAATTCCGGATTTATCGAAGCGAACGGCACGTACTTGAGTCCGGGCGCGACTATCTCGCAATGAATCTCGTCGCTGATTACGGGAACCCCGTGCTTCAGGCAAATGTCTCCCATACGCTGCAGCTCGTCCTTTGTCCATAGCCTGCCGGTGGGGTTGTGAGGGTTGCAGAGCAGGAAAGCCTTGGTGGCAGGGTCGGCTATGCGCGCTTCGAAGTCTTCCCAGTCGGGATCGTACCTTCTTGCCGCCTCGTTCCAGACCAGCATGCACTCGCTGCGCACTGCGCCCTGGTTGCTGATGTTATTGAAGAAGCAATTGTATGCCGGGGTGAAGAAAACCACCTTGTCGCCGGGTTCGGTGAGGGCCTTGACCGCTATGGATGTGGCGGGCACGATGCCGGAAACGGGGATGATGTGCCCGCGCTCGATTGCCCAATCGTATCTTTCGAAGAACCAGCGCATTACGCAGTCATAATAGGAAGCTGGTACCAGGGTGTATCCGAACACGCCCTTCTCCACCCGTTCCCGTACCGCATCCACGATGAAAGGAGCGACCGGGAAGTCCATTTCAGCCACCCACATCGGCAGCACCCCGGGTTTCATGTCCCATTTGACCGAATTTGTGCCCCTAGGGGCGCCTTCTGTTGTAAAATCGTATTCCATATCAGACAAGTACTTTCTTCATCCAGGAATTCCCCTTCACCCGCAAGGCGAAGAGTATGCCGCGTATGTTGAGCTCGATGCACATCGCAATCCAGTAGCCGGTAAGGCCATACCTGGGAGTCAGCAGGAGCGCGAGGCCTATGCGTACCACCCACATACTGGCAAAGTTCATCACCATCGGCACCATGGTGTCGCCGGCTCCGACGCAGGCACCGTAGCCCACTATCGAAACCGCGTAGAACAGTTCGGCGAAGGCTTCGATCCTCAGACACTTGGCGCCCAGGGCGATAACGCCGGCATCGGAAGTGAGCAGCCCCATCATCTGGGGGGCGAATATGTACATCAGCACCGCCAGGCCGCTCATCATCGCGGCTGCCATGCCTATGTTTATCCAGGCGAATCGCTTCGCCAGGTCGCGCCTCTTGGCTCCTATGCTCTGGCCTACCAGGGCCGTCACAGCCTCCTCGAGGCCGTACCCCGGCATATAGCAGAAGCTCTCGGCGATTATGGCGAAAGAATTGGCCGCAATCGCGATGGTGCCCAGGGGCGCCACGATTATGGTGCTCATCACGTGGGCTCCCCTCATTATCAGATTCTGGATCCACATCGGTCCGCTGATGCCGAAGGCGTTCCCGAGCGTGCGGCGGTCCGGCCACCACGATGCATGGCGGTCGAGCGATAGCTTGAGTTCGGGAGAGCGGGTGAAAAGGTACCAGAGCACCGCGACCGCAGTGAGTGCTTCGGCTACGGCGGTGCCGAGCGCGGCACCCGGAACCCCCATGTGGAGGATGTAGATGAACAGGTAGTTGAACACCACGTCGAGCACGCATGTGCCTATGTA
>ONSD01000165.1 GCA_900320385.1 uncultured Bacteroidales bacterium | reverse complement strand
CGGCGGCGATGATTATACTGAGAAAGCGTTTCATTTTCATTGATTACCAAGACGATAACTGACAAATGCAAGGTGGCGCGAATCGGGAGCCCAGGAGTTCACGTTAATAGTCCCCTGCCCTCCGAAGAGCTCCAGTACCGTGTGCAGCTTGCGGCCTTTCGCCGTCATGACGCGCAGTACGACATTCTTGTTCGCCAGGTGTTCGCCCGGTTCGAGGTCGCCTTTGTGATATGCGATGAATGCGACCTTCTTCCCATTCGGGGACACATGCGGGAACCAGGAGTTCAGGTCCTCGTCGAAGGTCATCTGGCGCTGGTCGCTGCCGTCTGCCTTCATGCGCCATACCTGCATGAGACCGGTACGGACGGAATTGAACCAGATGTATTTCCCGTTCGGAGAATACTCAGGACCGTCATCGAGTCCTTCTGCCGTTGTAAGACGGGTTTCCTCGCCGCCGTCGGCAGGGATGCTGTACACGTCGAAATTGCCGTTCCTCTCGGCACAGTAGCACAGGGTTTTGCCGTCGGGGCTCCATCCGTGGAGATAACTCGGGGAGATGGGCGTAACCAGACGGGGCTTCCCCCCTTCCAGGGGAAGGATGAAGATGCGCGAACCTGGCAGGCCGGGTGCATTGGCGCTTATGGCGATGGATTTCCCGTCGGCGGAAAGCACATGGTCGTTGTTGCAGCCGCGCACTTCCCCCGTATCGATCAAGCCGGCTTCCTCTCCGTCGGGCGAGATACGGTAGATTTGTCCGCCACTGTTGTAAACCAACCATTTACCGTCTTTGGTCCAGTTCGGCGCCTCGATGAGATAAGGGAATTCCTTAACCGTACGGACCTCGCCGGTCTTCGTGTCCAACACCTGCAGGACACTGGTCACCTGCTGCCCGCTGGCGGCCATGGGGGCGAATAGTGCAACGGCCACCGCCGTCTGCACCAGCATCGCAATGCTTCTTTTCATATCTGAAAGTATTAAAAACTAGTTGCGGACCTTGAACGCGCGGAACGAATGCGGAGGGAGCGTCACCTTGACGGTGGCCACATCGCCGCGGGCACGGGCATACACCCTCGCATCCTGGCCGGGTGTGCCATCAAGCACCTCTCCCGACATCAGGTCCTGCAGTTTCCCGCCGCCCTTGAACACGATCTCGATCTCCACAGGCTTGTCATGGAACGAGTGGACCGCGCAGGTTCCGTTGTCATAAGTGAAGAGCGCCACCTGCGACGGACCGTTGATGCGGAAGTCCACATCCTTCGTGACCACGGCGCGGATTCGGTTCAGGGCACCGGCCGGCAGAGCATACAGATGGCTGAAGTTGTCGGGGACTGCAAGCACGAAGATGCTGCCGTCAGAATACGCGCTGTAGTGCAGCAGAGGCCAGCCGTTGTCGTAGGACTGCACGCGAACGTCCTCCCACGAGTCATTCGTATAGTACGTCATGACCGGCATCTTCACCGTCGTGCCGGTGCGCTGGAGCGAGCCGGGGCCGAAGACGCCGGGAACGACCACCGTGTCGATATCCGCCTTGCGGTCAGTCACCGTCATTTCGACGATGTGGCGCATACCCTTCTCCTGCAGGGCCTTGTAGAATCCCGATGTCACCAGCATCTCCCCGCCCTTGTCCAGGAACGACTCCACCTTCTTCAGGATGTCCGGATCGCACGCCGCGGCTTCCGTCAGGATGATAGCCTTCTCGTCAGCGGGGAATTCCGGAACGATCTCAACCGGGATGCCTATCATACCCAGGTAGTTGTGCAGGAATTCCTCGCCGTCCGAATGGAACGGCTTGTAGGACTTGATCCCCTTCGGCGTCCCCAGCTTGTCCAGCAGCGGGTCTATCTTGTCGAAAGCATACTCAGCGATGCGGCCCCAGGTAGGGTTGGTGATGCCGCGCGAGGCGGATTCCGCGCGCAGTTCCTTCATGTCGAGCATCGGGCCCATATCCCCCCAGGTGCGGTTCATCTCACGGAAGGGGAACGACATGCCGCTGAAGTTGAAAAGGGTGCATTCAGGAGCCTTGGCAAGCAAGGTCAGCCACAGCTGTTCGGCGAACAGGTCCGGATACGTGGCGCCGCCGGTGTCAACCCAGCCGCCGAAGTTGTATCCGGGACGGATATTCTCGAAGTAACGGATGATGCCGAAGCTCTCGTAGGCCTGGAGGTGCTGTTCGCTCGTCGCATCACGCGTCTCGGTGCCGGTATAGACTCCGTCGAATGTATAGGGACCGCGCTTGAGGTCGAAGCCCAGGCCGTGGAAATGGTCATACCAGTTCGGATACTTGATGATGACACGGCATTTCGGATTGACCTTGTGGGCGGCGCCGACGACGCATTCCTTCGCCACCTCGTCGAGCAGGTCCATGCGGAACTGTCCCCACGACCTGTCACCCCTCGCTTCGGCGCAGACACGGCACTTGCAGTTCGTGAAATAGAAGTCGTCCAGTACGATCTCGTCAAAGTAGCGTGCCGTGGTTTCGGCGACCGCCTTGATTATCGCCCTGTGTTCCGGATCGGAAAAGCAGAACGACTCGTAGCGCTGGCGGTTGGTTCCCCTGGTATTGTAGGTGATACCGCCTGAGACCTCGACGCCTTTGGACTTGAAGAATTTGATGGCGGCCTTTATGGCAGCATCTTCTGCAGGGACGCTGTTGTTGAAGGTTGAGAGATAAACCTTGTCGAGTTTAAGGTTCCGGGAGAAGTCTTTCCAAGCGGCCTCCCAGCCCTCTACCGTGCCGTAACGGTTGACTTCCTGGGAGGTCACATAGGCGACGGATTTGAAATTCTTGTAGTTGCCGGCCTGCAAAGAGAGGACAGACGCTGCTGCCAACGAAAGCAGGAAAAGCAGGATTCGTTTCATATGTTATTTGGTTGATGGTTTCCCTTCCTCCAAATATATGAATTATTTGCAAAAAACCGTCATTTCAACTTTGCCTTGAGCCGCTGGCGGGCTTTGGTGACGGAAGGGGCAGAGATGCCAAGCAGGGCGGCCTGCTCCGAAACCTGGAAATCCAGGCGCTCCAGCATAATGATACGGATATCCCCGCGGGTAAGGGACGGATGCTCTTTCCGCAGGGAATCTGGAGTGATACCGGTGATATTACGGAGCACCCGTTCCAATTCAATCCATTCGGAATCCCTGATATATCGCGGGACTGCATGCAGCTCCTGAAGCAGATGGTTCTGGCTGGTCAGGGGCCTGATCATGAGATAAGTCTCCATATCGATATCCGGCCCCGGCTTCTTCCCCGGCATGAAAGATTCAACGGGGTCTGCTCCTGCGCGGATGACCATCAGGAACGCCCTGACATTCTTGCCGAAAATCTCCGAAACCTGGGCCAGATTCAGCTGGGCGCCCCCCTCCACACAGCTTTGGGCAAGGCCCATGGCCACGAGAACCATTTGGTAATAAAGCATTTCCGCATCGCGGCCTTCAAGGCTAAAGGATTCTTCAATGGCAGCGAGGCACTCCTTCTTCAAGCCGATGCGGCCATCGATATACTCCTCGAAAGAACCCGCCCCTTCCCGTCCAGACATGATAAGCCTGTAAAGCTGAGGCTCATCCATGGCAAACCACACAAACGCCAGGCCGAAACCCTTGAAAGGCGGATTCATAGAGAATCCCGTTTCCATACGTTTACGGAATTGAGCCTTCGCCTCCTTCAGGATGGCAGCCAGCAGCCCCTCCATGGAACCGAAAGAAGAAAAAATGGGAGAAGCCCCGCATCCAAGGGCATCCGTGAGCTTACGTGCAGACAGGGAACTGGGGCCGCCGTTCCTGATGATATCCATCGCTGCACGGAGTATCCTTTCTTTTGTAAAGCTGACAGGTCTTGCCATAAACGTTCCGGAATTCTTTCTGCAAATATATGGAAACACAGCTTCCTGTCCAATGAAAAAGGGCAAATTGTCCACATCATTGTCCATATCGTTATTGATTTCGGAACGGTAGATACGTTATCTTTGCAGTCGAAATCGAATGGACAGGAAAATGAAGAAACTGATTGTATTCATATTGATGTCGCTACCGGCACTTGCAGTCTACGCCAAAGGAGACTGGAGGGGGAAAGTGGTGGATGAGAACGGCGAGCCCGTGGCCTATGCCAATGTGGCGGTCCTTTCAAAGGCAGATTCCTCCGTGGTCTGCGGTGTCACTACCAAGGAAGACGGATCATTCACCATAGTCACCCAGAAAACCGATGGCATCATGATGGTTTCCATCCTTGGATATAAAACGCTGTACATGGCACCGGTGGACGGCGCGGTGATAACCCTCATTGAAGACGCGTCCATGCTGGAGGGCGCCGCTGTTTCAGTGGTTATGCCTAAGACAAAACTGACCGGCGAGGGCCTGCAGACCGGAATACGGGGCTCGGTGCTGGAAAATGCCGGGACCGCCAATGACGTACTGGCAAAGACGCCTGGCATGATTAAAGGGCAGAACGGCCTGGAGGTGATAGGCAAGGGCTCGCCACTGGTTTATATCAACGGCAGGAAAGTGACGGACAGCAGTGAGTTGGACCGCCTGCAGAGCAATGAAATCCAGAGCGTCGAGGTAATCACAAACCCCGGTGCCCAATACGATGCAACTGTAAAGAGCGTCGTGCGCATCCGCACCATCCGCCGCCAGGGAGACGGCTTCGGATTCAACCTGTACGCCGAGGATGCCCAGTCGCTGCGCTGGGACAGGGGGAACGATCCTTCCACTTCCCTGAACGCGAACTACCGCACCGGCGGGGTGGATGTCTTCGGCGGTATCAACTATGCCCGCAACACCTCCCGGCAGCAGAGCGATCTGGAGAAGAAAACCTTCGGAAAAACCTTCCTGCTGGAGAACAAGGGAGACCTCCTCAACGAATATTTCGGCCAGAGTCTCTACGGCAACGCCGGCGTGAACTGGCAGATGGCCGACAATCATTTCATAGGAGGGAAGGTAGAGTGGGGCAAGACGCTGCAATATGACGTCCACACGATAGTAGACGACAACGTGTGGCTGGACGGCACACTCACAGACAGGCTTAGCACCGTTTCGGACGATACCATGGGCAAGGACGGCATCCATAATCTGGGTGCAAACGTCTATTACAACGGCAGGGTAGGGAAACTCGGGATTGACATCAATCTGGACTACTACGGGACCGACAGCGATTCGGATTCCAGGTCCGAGGAAACCAGTTCGATGACCGAAGACCGTACGATCAGCTCCGTCAGCAATTCAGACGGCAGGATGTATGCGGTCAAGGCAGTTCTCTCCTACCCCATCTGGCGGGGTCAGCTGCAGGCCGGAACTGAAGAAACCTTCTCCCATCGCACGGACGATTATTCCATTGCCGGAATCGATATCGCGGCTTCGCAGGCTGCTGTCGTGGAGGATAATTACGCCGGTTTCCTGAGCTATGCCTTCATGTTGCCCGGGTTCGGGCAGATGAACGCTGGATTGCGCTATGAATATGTGCATTATGCTTATACGGATGCAATTACGCCGGAAAACAATGTCAAGCGGGACTATGGCAACTGGTTCCCCACGGCTTCATGGGCGAATGCCCTGGGCCCGGTGCAGCTGATGGCGAATTACAGCGCAAAGACACGCCGCCCGAATTACGCGAACCTTTCCAGCGCGGTCCGCTACAACAGCCGCTACATCTGGCAGAGCGGCAATGCCGGGCTGCAGCCGGAACTGTCACACAATGTTGGCATCATGGCTATCTGGAAGCACATCACCCTGTCGGTCAACTACTCCCGGACCAACGATGCCATCATTACCTGGTCGGCTCCTGTCGGTGACGGAGGCGTGGTGCTTGTAAAGCCCCGCAATCTGGAAACGCCGAGCAGGAACATGGCTGCTTTCGTAAACTTCACGCCCACCATGGGTGCATGGAATATGAACTATACCCTCGGAATCCAGCCGCAGTGGCTCACCATCAATGCCCCGGACCCCCGCGAAGCCTCCGGTATCCGCGTCACAAAGTTCAATGGCAGGCCTATGGCTTTCGCGCAGCTGTTCAACACTTTTACGCTGAAAGGCGGATGGCAGCTGGAAATGGGAGGGACGGTTATGACGCCAGGCTATTCCCAGAACCTGTACATCCGAAACTGGTATGCCGACCTTACTGCAGCTGTCCAGAAGACCCTGCTGAGGGATGGCTCCCTGGTTCTCCGCCTGGAAGGCGCCGACCTGGCCGGCACGGCCCACTATGATGTCGATTCCGACTTCGGCAGCCATACCATCATGCAGACGAACCTGATGGATACGCAAAAGGTACGGTTCTCCATCCGTTACAACTTCAACGCCGCACAGAGCAAGTACCGCGGTACCGGCGCGGGAACCGACAGTAAGAATAGAATGTAAAGGATTATTATGGAACAGAAGTTTTGTCAGAGTTGCGGTATGCCGCTAACAGAAGATGTCCTTGGCACTAATGCCGACGGCAGTAAGAATGAAGATTACTGCATGTATTGCTACCAGGATGGAAAATTCTTGCAGGACTGCACGATGGAAGAGATGATCGAACATTGTGCGCAGTTTGTTGGTGCAGTAAATGAGGGGTTGGAGAAACCCATCACCAAAGAGGAATATATTGGTATGATGAAAACGTATTTCCCCCAGTTGAAGCGTT
>ONSD01000166.1 GCA_900320385.1 uncultured Bacteroidales bacterium | reverse complement strand
GCTGAAGAGATCGCCGCGCAGACAGGGGCAGATATCGAGCGCTTCGATGTAGATCCGCCCTACACCGGCACTTACGATGAAACCATCCAGCGTCGCCGCCAGGATTACACAACTCCGCCCAAACTGTGTCCCCTCACTTCCGACCTCTCGAAGTACGACATCATCTTCCTCGGCTATCCGATATGGTTCGGTTCCTATGCGACGCCGGTGAACGTCCTTATGACGGAAGTCAGTTTCCAAGGCAAGACCATTGTACCGTTCTGCACTTTCGGCAGCGGGGGACTGCGCACCAGTGTAGCCCAGCTCCAGGAAACACTCCCGAAAACCGATGTCCGTGAGGGCTTCGGCATACGTGCCTCCCGCATCGACAAGGTCAAACCCGAACTGGAACGCTTCCTCATCCTCGGCGGATATAAGGAAGGAGAGGCTGAGCCCTATCCGGATTATTCCGAACAGAGGCCTGTGACCGAGGAAGAGGCCGCGATCTTCGAAGCGGCATGCGCCACCTACAATCTCCAGTACGGAGCGCCCCTGTCCGTGGGGACGCGCGAGACGCCTGCCGGCAAGGATTATGCGTTTGCAGTCGAAACACCCTCACCCTTCGGACGCGTTGTCAAATCCAAGGTCTATGTCAACGTAGCCAAAGAGGAAGGCAGTGCGCCGGAACTCATGATGGTCGAGAGGTAGACTCTTAATTCACATGGGAACTTTTATCAAGATCCCGCTCCGCGCGTGCATTCTTGGCGCCGCCCTTTTGATTGTTTCCGCTTCCTGCTCTGCTCCCCAGCAGGGCAGGAAGACGGTTTATTCCGACGGCCGTGAGCATTTCGTGCTCATTACGGATGCGGTTCCGGACGTAATCCTTGAAATCCGGTATTTCGGCACATACAACTTCGTCGGCTCCCGTATTGACGGCTACATGCGGCCTGTCGCTTTCCTTACGCAGGAGGCGGCAGCGCGGCTGCGGGAAGTGAGTGACGAAGTAATGTCGCAGGGCTACCGCCTCAAGATTTACGATGCATACCGCCCCCAGACTGCCGTTGACCATTTCGTGCGCTGGGCGGCGGATGTCTCCGATACGCTGATGAAGCGCTATTTCTATCCCGACCTGGACAAGTCCGTCCTCTTCCCGCAGAATTACATAGCATCGCGCAGCGGCCATTCCAGGGGTTCTACCGTCGACCTGACGCTCTTCGACATGCGTACGGAAAAGGAAGTGGACATGGGAGGCACATTCGACTGGTTCGGAGTCGAGAGCCATCCTGATTTCTGCGGCAATCCCCAAACTGGCGTCTACGATGCCGCACAGGCGGCGGACACGCCTCTGGGCCTGTCGGAGGAGCAATTCCGTAACCGTATGATTCTCAGGCGGGCGATGGAACGCCACGGATTCATGGCGATAGATTCTGAATGGTGGCATTTCACCCTCCGGGACGAACCCTTCCCGGAGACTTATTTCGATTTTCCCGTAGAATAGGACGAAATGGCTGATAGGCAGCGCAAAATAAGGAATATTACCCTATGGGGCTCCTTCGTGAATGTCTTGCTCACCGCCGGCAAGATAAGCGCCGGGGTCCTGGGAAAGAGTGCGGCCATGGTTGCGGACGGAATCCATTCCCTGTCCGACCTGATGAGCGACATCGTGGTCCTCATCTTCACCCGCGTAGCTTCCAAGGATAAGGACAAGGACCACCCGTTCGGCCATGGCAAGTTCGAAACCATGGGGACATTGATAGTGAGCGTGCTCCTCATCATCGCAGGCGGCAATCTGCTTTCCGGTGGCGTCAAATCGATTCTGGCTTTCATCCGGGGTGAAGCCATACCACGCCCGGGCCTTATCGCCCTTGCGGCCGCGGCCGTGTCGGTTGCTGCCAAGGAAGCGCTTTTCAGGGCTACCATTGCAGTCGCAGACGAAGTCGACAGTCCGGTTACCAGGGCGAACGCCTGGCACCACAGGAGCGATGCCCTTTCTTCGGTAGCCGCCCTGCTGGGAATCGGAGGCGCCTTCTTGCTGGGGGACAAATGGACGGTGCTGGATCCGCTGGTTTCCTGCGGGATAAGCATTGCCATCATTGTCTTCGGGGTCAGGATGTCGCAACCCGCCTTCTCCGAACTGCTTGAATCATCATTGCCGGAAGAGGTGGAAGATGGGATAGTCAAGACGGCCCTGTCGGTGGAAGGGGTGAAGGATATCCACAATCTCAAAACACGGAAGAACGGTACGGCATACATAATCGAAGCCCACATCGTGGTCGATCCGCAGATGAGCGTTTTCGAAGCTCACGAAATCGCTACCCGCATCGAGGACCTTCTCCGTGAAGAATACGGCAAGGATACGCAGATCAGCATCCACGTGGAACCATCAGCCGCCTCCAGATGAATCAGGATGCATGTTTATGACCAATTTTTTGAATTAATTGTTATCTTTATGGCATAACAGCTTGAAGTTTCATATCTAACTCTCTCGCTATATGAAAAAAATTCTCTATTTCCTCGCGGCAGCTCTCACATTGGCTGCCATGGTCATTTCCTGTGAAAAGGAACCCAAAGAGGTCAAAGTGACCGGAGTCAAGCTGGATCAGACCAGCCTCCAGATGTTCGTAGGCGACAGCCAGACGCTCACCGCAACCGTTCAACCCGCTGACGCCAAGGCAACTGTCGAATGGAGCACGTCCGACGCATCAGTGGCTACCGTCAGCAACGGCGTAGTAACCGCAGTGGCGGCCGGCAGTGCTACTATCACGGCTAAGGCGGATTCCTACACCGCTACCTGCACGGTAACCGTTACCAAACCCGCGGTCGTCTTAACGGGAATCAAACTCGATCAGGCCAGCATTGAACTGCTTACCGGTGACTCGCAGACGCTTGTCGCGACCCTTGAACCCGCCGGTGCCGAGGCCACCGTCGAGTGGAGCACTTCCGATGCGGCGGTAGCTACCGTCAGTGAAGGTGTCGTAACTGCCGTAGCAGCCGGCAGCGCGACCATTACCGCAAAGGCAGGCAGCTTCACCGCAAGCTGTGAGGTTACCGTCAAGGCCAAGGTGACAGGTGTCTCCCTGGATCCGACCAGTGCCGAGATCATAGTAGGCGAGACCAAGACCCTCACTGCAACCATCGAGCCCGCTGAGGCCGAAGCCACTGTCGAGTGGAGTTCTTCCGACGAAGCCGTTGCTACAGTCAGTGACGGCGTTGTAACTGCAGTGGCAGTCGGGAGCGCAACCATCACCGCAAAGGCAGGCGACGTTTCCGCCACCTGTGAGGTGACCGTCATACAGCCCGAACTCTTCGGCGTCATCGACGGCGACTTCTCGGAGTGGGAAGATGTAAAGGGTGTGACCGAAGGCAACCACACCTTCAAGGTAGCGTATGACGATTACTTCGTTTACTTCTATAGTTACCGTACGAACGAAGGAAGGTATTCCGACATCTGGGGCGGCGGCGGATATGTATATGTAGGCATGGACCTGGACGGCGACGAAACCAACGGCGAAACGCTCTGGGGCAACGGCCCGTACGATTTCGTGGGCGTTATCTATCCCTTCGGCGGCAGCGCTGACGCTCCCGAGGTGGTCATCGCCAAATCGGGCGACTGCCTCCCCGAAACCTGCACGGTCGACAATGTCGTGGTGAGCGGCGTAGCTGCCGAGGACGGTGTCAGGATCGAATACCGTATCCCGCGTGCCGACCTTCCGCCTATTCCGGAATCCGAGGTTACCATCAAGTCCTGGGGCAACAAGGACATGAGCAAGGCGACGCTTGTCGTGAATTTCGGAGGTGACGAAGCATCCGGAGTCAAGATCGACGGCGACTTCTCCGACTGGGCTGACATCGAGGGCGTAACCGAGGGCAACCATACCTTCAAGGCCGCTTCCGATGCAGAGAATATCTATTTCTTCAGCCATCGTGACGCAGATTCCAGGTATCCCGAAATCTGGGGCGGCGCCGGCTATGTCTATGTCGGCATGGACCTGGACGGCGACCCGACCAACGGCGAGACGCTTTGGAGCCAGGGCCCGTACGATTTCGTGGGCGTTATCTATCCCTTCGGTGGTAGCGTTGAGGCTCCCGAGATCGTCATTGCCGGTGAGGGCGCCTGCCTCCCGGAAACCTGCACGGTCGACAATGTCGTGGTGATGGGCGCAGTTGCCGAGGACGGAGTCAACATCGAGTACAGCATCCCGCGTGCCGACCTTCCGGCTATCCCCAACTCTGAAATCACCATCAAGTCCTGGGGTAACAAGGGAATGTCGAAATCGACTCTTGTCGTAACCTTGTAATTAATAGGGCATGGGCCTGTAAAGGGGCCTTTGCCTGTCAGGAATGGGGCCGACCCATCGGGCCGGCCCTAAATTCTGCCCAATACAGTAATAGATGAAAAGAATCATTGGTATCCTGTCTGCTGCGGCAGCTATTTCAGCAAGTATAATCCTTATGCAAGGATGCAAGAAAACCGCCATCACGCTTCAGGTCAAGACGAACGAGGGCATCCTCGAAGGCTTTGAAAGGGACGGCGTCAAGTTTTTCCTGGGTGTTCCTTTCGCACAGGCTCCGGTCGGAGACCTTCGCTGGAAGGCACCCCAGCCCATGACTCCATGGGAGGGGATACGCGAAGCGAAAGCCTTCGGCAACGATCCCATGCAGCCGACCATATACGACGATATGGTTTTCCGCGGCCCGGAGAAAAGCGAAGACTGCCTTTACCTTAACATCTGGACTCCGGCGAAGGACAAAAAGGACGGCCTCCCCGTTCTCATCTACTTCAACGGAGGCGGCCTGATGGCCGGAAGCGGCAGCGAACCCCGTTACGATGGAGCAGCGATTGCGAAGGAAGGCGTCATCGGCGTCACTGCAAATTATCGCGAAGGCATTTTCGGCTTTCTGGCCCATCCTGAGCTGTCTGCCGAGACTTCATACAAGGGGAGCGGCAATTACGGTTTCCTCGATCAGGTCGCTGCCATTAAGTGGGTGAAAGACAATATCGCATCCTTCGGCGGCGATCCGTCCAGGATCAACATCGTCGGCGAATCGGCAGGCTCTTTCTCAGTATCTCTCCTTATGACTTCGCCTCTGTCAAAGGGCGATATAGCAGGCGCGATGCTTTCTTCCGGAGCTGAGGTCATGCCCTATGCCGCAGTGCCTCTCACAGATGCAGAAGCGGC
>ONSD01000167.1 GCA_900320385.1 uncultured Bacteroidales bacterium | reverse complement strand
CTGGGCGAGGGTATCGTTCAGATCCTTCTCATCGAAGCTGTAGTTCACGAGGTCGCCGGCGAAGTACTGGTCGTACGCGCTCATGTCCACGAGGCCGTGTCCTGAAAGGTTGAAGAGTATGGTTTTCTTGGTGCCGTTCTTCTTGCATTCGAGCGCTTCATTGATGGTAGCGGCGATTGCGTGGCAGCTCTCAGGAGCGGGGATTATGCCTTCGGTACGGGCGAAGAGGGTACCTGCCTTGAAGGAATCGAGCTGGTCGATGTCGACGGCTTCCATGAGACCGTCTTTGAGTAGCTGGGAGACGATTGCACCGGCTCCGTGGTAGCGCAGGCCTCCTGCATGGATATTTGCGGGCTTGAATGCGTGGCCGAGGGTGTACATGGGAAGCAGCGGAGTGTATCCGGCCTCGTCTCCGAAGTCATACAGGTAGACGCCCTTGGTGAGTTTGGGGCAGGATGCCGGCTCGGCGGCGATGAAGCGGGTGGACTTGCCGTCGAGGATCTTGTGACGCATGAAAGGCATGGCTATGCCGCAGAAATTGCTGCCGCCGCCGAAGCAACCGATAACGATGTCGGGATACTCGTCAGCCAAGGCCATCTGCTTCTCCGCCTCCAGGCCTATGACGGACTGCTGTATGCACACATGGTTGAGGACTGATCCGAGGACGTATTTGCAGTTCGGGGTCTGCATGGCGAGCTCTACGGCTTCGGATATCGCGGTGCCGAGGGATCCCTGATGCAGGGGATTCTCGGTAATGATGTCCTTGCCTGCCCTGGTGCTCATCGACGGAGAGGGGGTTATGGCTGCCCCGAAGGTCTGCATGATGCTGCGCCTGTAAGGTTTCTGTTCGTATGATATCTTTACCATGTATACGGCTGCTTCCAGTCCGAAGGCCTTGGCTGCATAGGAAAGGGCTGCCCCCCACTGTCCGGCACCGGTTTCGGTGGTGATGTTCGTAGTGCCTTCTTCCTTGGCAAAAAAGGCCTGGGCGAGGGCGGAATTGAGTTTGTGCGAACCTACCGGGCTGACGCTCTCGTTCTTGAAGTAGATATGGGCGGGGGTGTCGAGAGCCTTTTCGAGTTCATATGCACGCACCAGGGGAGTGCTGCGGTAGAAGGCGTATTTCTCGAGGACCGGTTCCGGAATGGGGATGAAGCGGTTGACGGTGTCAAGTTCCATGTCGGCGCACTTCTTACAGAAAAGCGGATACATGTCAGAGGACTTCAGCGGCTGGCCGGTTCCGGGATTGAGGAGGGGAAGGGGCTTGTTGATCATGTCCGCCTGAATGTTGTACCATGCTGTAGGAATTTCGGATTCCGGGAGCAAAAATTTTTTCTGTTTCATTTTGTATTGTTTTTAATGGGTTGATTATCAATATATTAGACAAAATAAGGGCCTGTCCGCGGACAGGCCCTTATAGTATCTCATTACATCATACTTCAGCCTGACCGCTAGACGATCGGGCGCCACCAGCAGCGGCTAACGTATGATGTGTTCTTTTTCATTTTCTTTGCAAATTTAATAAAATAATTTAACATGCAAGGGCTTCTCGAAAAATATTCATAATTTTGCAACGCTATGAATTTTATCTTCGTTTCACCTAACTTCCCGCAGACCTACTGGAACTTCTGCGACCGGCTTCACGCTGACGGCGTTACGGTTCTCGGCATCGGCGATGAGCCGTACGACAGCCTTCATGCAGAACTGAAGCGTTCCCTTTCCGATTATTATAAGGTAGACAGCCTCTCGGACTACGACCAGGTCTTCCGTGCGGTCGCCTTCTTCTCATTCAAATACGGCAAGATAGATTGGATAGAATCCAACAATGAGGCGTGGCTGGAGAACGACGCGCGCATCCGCAAGGATTTCAACATAACGACAGGAGTCGATACTGATGCCATCGCTCCCTTCAAGAGCAAGGCTGTGCAAAAGATATATTATGCCAAGGGCAAGGTCCCTACCGCCCGCCAGCATAAGGTGAGCGGCATCGAGGCGGCCAGGGAATTCATTTCCGTTGCGGGTTATCCGGTCTTCGTGAAGCCGGAGGTCGGCGTGGGCGCGGCAGCGTCATACAAGATATCCGACGAAGAGGGCCTTGTACGCTTCTTCGATACCAAGCCGCCGGTCCCTTACGTGATGGAGGAATTCGTCACCGGTGATATCTATTCCTACGATGCCATAGTGGATTCCAAGGGCAAACCCCTTTTCGAATCCGCCACCAAGTTCCCGCCGAGCATGGCCGATATCGCCAATAACGGGTGGGACTGCTGCTATTATGTCCTCAAGACCATTCCGGCGCAGCTTCGCAAGTACGGCAGGGCGACCCTCAAGGCTTTCGGGGTCAAGTCCCGCTTCGTCCATCTGGAATTCTTCCGCCTCACCGTTGACAAGCCCGGTTTGGGTAAAAAAGGCGATTTCGTGGGCCTCGAAACCAACATGCGCCCGGCAGGCGGCTTTACTCCCGACATGATGGACTATGCCCATGCCACCGACGTTTACAAGATCTGGGCTGACATGGTGGCCTTTGACGCCAGGACGCTTCCCGAAATCCCCGAAGATGACCACTTCTGTGTCCACTACGGTCGCAGGGACGGCAAGGCCTATGTCCACGGGCACGACGAGGTGATGGCCAAATACGGCCCCCGCATGGCCATGCAGTGCCGTATTCCGGATGTGCTGTCGAACGATCTCGGCAACATCATGTATATGATCCATGCTTACTCCCTCAAGGAAGTGGAGGAGTTCGAGGCGTGGATGGGGGAGTCATAGGTCCCGGCCGGCAAAATAATCGAGCAGGGCGCGCCTTGTACGGAGGTTGACGGCGAAATCCGAGGCGTGGGCCCCGTCCCTCAGGCACAGGCCTCCGCATATATCAACCCCTGCAAGCCTGTGCGAGGAAAGGATCTCGTCCAGGGAATCGAAAAGTTGCTGCAGCGTCGCATCCCCCTGGTCCCAGTCGGTCCTGGCGAAAGCGGGGGAGAGCCAGTCCAGGTCGATGCTGATATATGCCGACGGGGCGTCATCCCGCACCATGGGGTTCGCCTTCGCTTCCAGCATCCAGCTGCCGCAGGAAAGCAGTCCGCCGAATGCCGGCGGCTGGTCGTCGCTGTGATGGTCGAAGAGAAAAAGTGCGGAAGGTTCCTCCAGTTTCCTGAGCCACAGGGCGGAGATATAGTGGTAATCGCCCGTGTCTATCCAATGGATGGCATACAGGGGGCAGGATGCCATGGCCTGCATGAGAGCGTCTTCGGCGTCGGGACCGCAGTATCCCCTGGTGCCTTCAACATCCCTGAGCCGCAATATGGTGTTGCCCGGGTCCGAAGCCAGTACGGAATCCCATCCTTCATCGGCAAAAACCCCGCTCAGGTCCATTAAAACGCTTTTCATAGCCGTAAAATTAGGAAAATTCCAAAACATTCCCTAATTTTGCTTGATTCATAAGCATTATGGCCGACGAAGCACAGGTTTTTCCACTCGACCCCGAAAAGGTCTACTATTCCATGGATGAGCTCACCCTCGACGTGGACGGAGCGCCCCAGACTTTGAAAATGGGGGTGTGGATCAACATCGACCCTGTCCGCATCCATAAGATGATAATAAAGGAAAAAGTGCTGCAAGTCGATGAATACGAAGTACTTCGTCCTCTCGAGAGCAAACTTCGCAGGGCCGATCCTGAATACTATAAACGCTTTGTCGGTCTCAAGCTTGTCATCGACTATCCGGGATACAGCAGCGGCATCGTAGCCAAGATTCCGTTCGAAAACGACCCGGTGGGATTCTACAAGTGGTGGCGCAAGGGCGGCCACGAAGACAAAGTATACCTCTCCCTCGGACGTCAGGTTCAGCTTTTCCAGAAAGTTGCCATGATGGACCGCAAGATGATCCTGAAGAAAGACCTGGAACTCCTGGGAACGCGATGAAAACACTATGGATAACCAATATAAAACCACTTGCCTGTATTCCGAGCATCTTGCCCTGAATGCAAAGATGAGTCCTT
>ONSD01000169.1 GCA_900320385.1 uncultured Bacteroidales bacterium | reverse complement strand
TTGTTCCCCGTGTCCTTGATTGCCTTGAGGTGCCTGGGCGCTATGTAGCCGGCCGCCCCTATGAGAGCGAAGTTCGCCATGTGCTAATCGTCGTCTTCGCTTGTGGATTCCTTGGCGGTGCCTTTCTTCTTGCCGAAGAGTTTCTTCAAGCCCTTCTCGCTGCCGGTGGAACCGTATGAACCATAACCATATCCGTACGAACTGTTGCCGTAACCGTAGCCATAGCCATAACCGTAACCGTAGCCATATCCGTATCCGTAACCGTAGTTGCCGTAGCCCTTGCGGCGCTTGGGGAACTTGATGTCGTTGAGGATGATGGACATGTTGGGGAAGGTCTTGTTGTCCTTGAGTTCCTGCAGGTCGGGCAGCATACGCTTGTCGACCAGGTTGGAACGGAGGATGAAGACGCTCACGTCGGCATACTTCTTTATGATGTTGGCATCGGCGATGATGCCGGCGGGAACGGCGTCGATGAGGATGTATTCGTAGCGTTCCTTGAGGACGTTCATCAAAGTCTCGAGGCGGTTGCTGCTGAGCAGCTCTGCCGGGTTGGGCGGCAGCGGGCCCGAGAGGATGGAGTCGACTCCCTTGGCGATAACATCGTGGGTGATGATCTCTTCGATATCGTCCAGCTTGCCGGACAGGTAGTTGGAGAAGCCCGGTTTCTTGCGGGAGTAGAACTCATGCGTGAGCGTACCCTTGCGGAGGTCGAGGTCGAGGAGGATGACCTTCTTGTTGACCATTGCCAGAGCTGCGGCAAGGTTGGTGGTAAGGAAGGTCTTTCCGGATCCCTCCATCAGCGACAGGAACAGGTAGGCCGTCGACTTCTGCTCGGTATTGCGGGTGAATTCCACATTGCTTCGCAGTATGCGGAATGCCTCTGATATGGAGTCACGCTTGCCCTCTTCGATGACGATCCTGCGGCTGTCGTCCTTTTCGCGGCTGGGAATCTCGCCCAGGATCGGGATGTCCACGTAATTCTCGACGTCCTTGCGGTAGCGGATCTTGGTGTCCAGCATGCGGCGGAGGATAAAGACGAGGGCCGGGATGAGCATGCCGATGAGCAGGCCCATCATCATGTTCTTCCTGGTGTTGGGAGATACCGGGCTCGGATTGATGCGGGCTTTGTCTATGACCTTGGCGTTGCCTTCGATGGACGGCTGGCTGATGAGGAGCTCTTCACGCTTGCTGAGCAGGGTGAGGTAAAGCTGCTCCTTGATGCCCTGGACGCGGGAAAGGTTGTCGATATATAGCTGACCGCTCGGTACCTGACGGATCTTGGCGGCAGCCTGCTGGTTCATGCTCTGGGTGGTGCCGAGTTTCTGCGAAATGGCACCTATGTACGAGGCAAGAAGTTGGTTAAGATTGCTCTTTAGGGTGGCCTGTTCCAATTGCATGTCCCGTACGATAGGGTTATTGGTGGTGCCGGACTCTTTGTACTTGTCCAGCTTGAGTACCAGTTCGTTGAACCGGGCTATCGTACTGCGGATGTTCTCGTCCGCGATATTGATCGTTGCCGGGAAGAGTTTGTTCTCGGCGTTCGACAGCGTGAACTGCTGCAGATACTGTGCATGGGAGATTTCTGCGCGGAGGCGTTCCATCTCTTCAGAAGTCTCGATGCTCTGGGCCATATAGGCCTGGCCGTAGTCCTGGAGGTTCAGCAGCTGGTTGTTCTGCTTGAACGACGCTATCTGCGATTCCTGTGCGCCGAGTTCGGAGTTGAGCTGGGAGATTCGGGTATTTATGTAATTGGATGTCTGCTGGATGATGTTCCTCTTCTCGACGATGGTATTCTCGTTGTATACCGTGATCATTTCGTTAAGGATGTCAGCAGCCCTTTCGGGGGATGTGTCCTTGAGCGAGAAATTGATAATACCGTCGGAAGTGCTGTTGCGCTCGATGGCCACCCTGTTGCGGTAAGATGCCGCTACATCATTGATATTCAGGTGACTCACGGTGATCGGGTTATCGTAGAACAGTTCCCTCAATGCCCATGTCGGGTGAACGGCGATGCGGCCCAGGCGGGTGGAGACTGTATCTCCGAGATGTCCC
>ONSD01000171.1 GCA_900320385.1 uncultured Bacteroidales bacterium | reverse complement strand
CCGGTGAAGCGGAGATGCTTGTCAGCATCCATGGTCTTGATGTCGACAAGGAACAGTTCGCAATGCTCCGCCGCCCTGCGTACGGTATCGGGAGAGCAGAAGAGGGAAGTGTCCACCGTGCGGTGGAATCCTCTTCTGCCGAGTTCCTGCAGCAGTTCCAGGGCATAGTCCGGATGCATCAGCGGTTCGCCGCCGCAAAGGGTGACTCCGCCCCCGCTGTCGGTCATGATGCCTCTTTCCTTCTCGATTTCGGACATCAGTTCCTCCATGGGCCACTCCCTCCCGCATATCTCCATAGCTGTGGTGGGGCAGGCATCGGCGCAGGCCCCGCACAGGATGCATGGATTCGCCGTCGGCCTTATCCCTTCCTCCGACATCTCTATGGCTCCCTGGGGGCATGCCTGAACGCAGCCGAGGCACCCTATGCATTTGCTTTTCTTGTAGAGTTTCTGGGGTTCCGGGCTCCAGCTCTCGGGATTGTGGCACCAGACGCAGCGCAGCGGGCATCCCTTTAGAAAAATGGTGGTCCGGATGCCCGGACCATCATTGATCGCATAACGTTTTATGTCGAAGACCAGAGCCATGGCTGACTATACTTCCTCGTTCTCGGTGCGCGCTATTATCTCGTTCTGGAGAGTGGCGTTGCAGTCGTTGAAGTAGTCGGAGTAGCCGGCCACCCGCACGAGCAGGTCGCGGAAGCGGTCGGGGTCCTTCTGGGCTTCGAGAAGGGTATCGGTATCCACTATGTTGAACTGGATATGATGCCCTCCCAGTTTGAAGTATTCGCGTATGAGCTGGCCGAACTTCTCGATGTCCGCGTCCCTTTTGAGAAGGGCGGGGAGGAAGCGTACGTTCAGGAGGGTGCCGCCGCACTGTGTCTGGTCGAGCTTGCCCAATGAACGGATGACAGCGGTGGGACCGTGGGTGTCGTCGCCATGGGCGGGGGACGTGCCGTCGCTCACCGCGAAGTGGGCGAAACGGCCGTTGGCGCTCGCACCGCAGACGCTGCCGAAGTAGTTGTGGCAGGTGGTGCTGAGCATGTTCATGTAGGTCTTGCCCCCACGGGTGTTCGGATGTCCCTCTATGGCCTTCTGGAGATCGTTGTACACCGTCACGGCTATGGAGTCGGCGTACTCGTCGTCGTTGCCGAAGAAGGGGGTGTGGTTGCGGATATACTGGCGCATCGGCTCCTTGCCCTCGAAATTCCCGTCGGTTGCGGAGAGCACTTCGTCCATGGTGTACCTGCCGTCTTCGAAAACGTGCTTCTTGAAAACGGCGAGACTGTCGGTGATGGTGCCGAGTCCGGTGCACTGGATGTACTGGGTGTTGTAGCGTGCTCCGCCGTTGTAATAATCCCTGCCTTTCTTGACGCAGTCGTCGATGTAGAGGCTGAGGAAGGTGGCGGGGGCATACAGCGAGAACATGCGCTCGATGTAGTTGTTCACTCCGAGCTTGAGGTTCACGAAATACGCCATCTGCTTCTTCCACGCATCATACAGCTCGCCGTAGGTCCTGAAAGCGCGCGGATCTCCCGTCTCGAGGCCTATCTTCTTGCCGGTCTCGGGGTCGATACCGTTATGGAGGGTGACTTCCAGTATCTTTACCGTGTTCAGGTAGCCGGTGAGAAGGTATGCCTCCTTGCCGAAAGCACCCACTTCGATGCAGCCCGAGCAGCCGCCTTCACGGGCGTCTTCGAGGCTCTTGCCCTGGCGTACAAGCTCCTGGACATAAGTGTCGGGATTGAATACCGACGGATAGCCGAAGCCCTGGCGTATGACCTTGATGCCGGCGTGCAGGAATTCGTCCGGGGTATTGTGCGCGATGTGGATGCTGAGGCCAGGCTGGAGCTCGTGCAGTTCTTCCTGGACCTCCAGGATGATGTAGGAAACTTCGTTGGCTGCGCTGTTGCCGTCGCGGTCGACACCGCCGATATTGATATTGGTGAAGTCGTTATATGTCCCTGATTCCTTGAATGTGACGCCTACCTTGGGAGGAGCTGGCTGGTTGTTGAACTTGATCCAGAAGCAGCTCAGCAGTTCCTTTGCACTGTCGCGGGTGAGGGTGCCGTCGGCAAGGCCTTTCTCGTAGAACGGACGGAGGTGCTGGTCGAGATGGCCGGGATTCATCGAATCCCAGCCGTTGAGCTCGGTGACGGTGCCCAGGTGCACGAACCAATACATCTGCAGGGCCTCCCAGAAGTCACGGGGAGCATGGGCGGGAACCCAGTGACATACGGAAGCGATCTTCTCGAGTTCCTTCCTGCGCACGGGGTCCTTCTCGGCCGCCGCCTTTTCCTCGGCCAGCTTCGCATGCCTTTCCGCGAACAGGATGGCAGCATCGCAGCTGATCGCCATCGCATCCAGTTCCTGCTGCTTGTCGGTGGCTTCGGGGTCGTTGATGAAGTCGAGGGCCGCGAGTTCGGCTTCGATGTCCTTCTTGATGTCCAGCAGACCCTTGCGGTACATCTTGCCGTCCATGGCGGTATGTCCGGCCGCCCTCTGTTCCATGAACTCGGTGAAAATGCCGGCTTCGTAGGCCTCGCGCCATTCCTTGCTGACATGGCCGAAGATGCGCTCGCGCTGGGTCTTGCCTTCCCAATAGGGGATGACCTCTTTCTCATAGGTGGCGATGTCTTCGTTCGAAATCCTGTAACTCTGCAGTTCGCGTCCGTTGAGGGTATGCAGGTCCTCCGCGCTGTGGCAGGTGAGTTCGGGGAAGGTCGGAACGGCCTTCGGCACGGGGCCGCGTTCTCCTACGATCAGTTCGTCGTCACCCATGTAAAGGGTCTTCTTTGCGCAGATCTCGTAGAAGTTCCTGGCGCGGAGTACAGGGATCGAATACTTGCCGTAATTCTCTTTATAGAACGCAGTTTCTATAAGCGCCCTCTCTATGGTGAGGGACGCGGGTGTGTCGATGCTCTGCCGGTGCAGGCGCTTCACGCGTTCGGTGCAGCCCCCGTCGTTTCCGGGATATTTCAGTGCAAAATTCATTGTGGTGCCTTTATTTGAAATTGACGCCCAGATCCTTGGCCTGGTACACGTCTTCGAGGGTCATGGGTTTGCGGAGCCGTCCAAGGACGCGGGCTCCGTCCGGAGTGATGAGATAGTCGAGTTCGTTGCGCAGGCCGGAGAAATCCTTCCACGCTTCGAACTTGTCGTAATTGATGAAATCGGTGAACTTGCGCTCCGCCCTCCAGTAGTCGATGAGTTCGGGTATGAAGTAGATGCCCGGTTCCACGGTGAAGACGAAACCGGGTTCCAGCGGCCGGCTGAGCCTCAGAGACTTGAAGCCGAACTGGGTGCTCTTCTTTTCGCCTCCTGTGTAGCCGACGTACTGCTCTCCGAGATTCTCCATATCGTGGACGTCCAGTCCCATCATGTGCCCGGTCCCGCAGGGGAAGACGAGGGCGTAAGCCCCGCTTTCCGCTATGTCGCGGGCATTGCCCTTCATGAGACCCAGCTCAATCATTCCTTCCGCAATCGCCTCTGCTGCAGCAAGATGCACGTTCCTGTAGGAATTTCCGGGGCGCAGCTGGTTCACAGCAGCCTCGAAACTGCGGAGGTGTATCTCATAGATGGCCTTCTGGCGCTCGCTGAAGCGTTCTCCCACCGGCATCGAGGACGAAAGGTCTCCCGAATAATGGAGCGGGTTCTCGGCTCCTGCATCCAGCAGGAAGATATCACCGTCCTTAATGGTGTGGATGAAGCCGTGGTTGTGGAGGGTTTGTCCTGCCACCGTGGCAATGGTGGGGAAACTCAGGCTGGTCCCCTG